>CAZOUW010000009.1:0-22078 GCA_964583075.1 uncultured Candidatus Saccharibacteria bacterium
GAGGGGATATAGTAAAGAGGGGGGAAGGGAAGGACTGGAAGGATGGAAAGAATGAAGGGGATAGGAGGGATGGAAGGAGCATAGCAAACCCCGTGCCGGTATGACGTTTGCTAGTGGAAAGATGGAGGGGATGGAGTACCTAGGAGGGAGGGGAAGGAAAGGAGCGATGGAGGGGATACCCCGCCCCCTTGGAAACCTAGGAAGGATAGGGGGGATGCGGGGGAAGTCTATCTACAAAATTTTCATAACAGACATGGAATCTATACCTCCAACTATCAGTCTTAAAATTTTGTAGATGTGGATATGTGATTTTGGGGTTCATAGTGGGGAGGGGGAGGTACGGGGTATTTCTCTTCAGGGGGAGTCTGGTGAGAAAACGAAAAAACCTCAGCCCCTCTGGCAGTGAAGCCGAAAGGCTGAGGTTGAAGTAGTCTACGTCAGGTTGGCTATTTGCGGCTGGAGTGGACAACCGCCTCGAGAATGGAGACACGGGACGTCAGGTTGGCCACTGTGGTTTGGAGTTCCACAATGTCGCGGAGCAGGTATTGATAGCGTTGCCGCGTGGAAGCCCGCAGGGAACCGGAAGGTGAAGAAGTGACCCACGAAAGGTCAATGCCGGACGCTTTCACGATATTCAAGACCTGCCGCCGACAGAGCTTGATGTTGGTTTGAGCTTGGTAGAACGCTACCCGTTCTTGGATGTTGGCTGTGCCCGATGCCCATGCCGTCTTGTCAGCCTCGACCAGTTTGGAAACTGCGAGGATTTCATTCATCTTGAGCTTGGTACTCTTTTTTCTGGTCGGTTCCGATTGCGACATTTTAGTTCCTTGAGTAAGATAGGTGGAACGACATGTGAGAGTGGTTACGAGACCCAGAGCTCAACCACTCGGGAAACGTCTGGACTAAACACGGTCATGGACCGGGCAATTGACATTGCCTTGGACGGGGAAAACAGTGCCGCGTCGTACCTGGAACGCGACACATTGTTGGCGGGGGTCAGGTACCAACGACAGAGAGGATCATTTTTGTCCAGCAGGTAGATACAACACCGATCAGGGGCGGGCTTCTTTTTCTCAGCCATGGAGGTCTCCAGCACGCTTGGTAATACAACAGAACTTAAACTTCTTTCCACTGCCGCAGGGGCACTTCGAGTTTCTTGGGGTCTTGGTGTACAGAGGTGGGAGGCTGCGGATGCGGGCTTGCAACATCTCTTGTTGACACTGCTCGGAGGTAGGGGCCTCGTTACATCGCCCTTCGGTCTGCGAGGGGGACTTCTCCCGCTTAGTGCGGGGCACTGTAAGTCTGGGAGTATCAGAGGAGGCGTACATCGCAGCAACTGCTGCAAGGGCTTGGAACGCGGCAAGACGTTGATCGTTCATGGTGTTGAATATCCAACCTGCGAGGGGCTTTCTCTTCAGAGAGCTGGGTCAGAGTAAATGTATCTGTTCAGGAGCCATTTCAAGAAATCTTTTTTGTCTACTAGATTGAGCCTACCGTCTTTGAACCACAACGGTACATTTCCATATTTCAGGTAATACCGAATTCTTTTCGCAGCTCCGACGGGCGTATTGTCTACATAGTACCATCCTCCAGAAAACATCCAAGCCCACGCTCTGTGAGATTCTTCTTGAACAATCTGTTCTTTGAGTCCTAGAATCTTTTCTAGGAGAGAAATTATTGGCTTTCTGTGGTAGAATGCGTCAAGAATTTCCGCTCTGTACTCAGAAAACACCTTTGGGACAGAACCAATCACACAGCCGCAGTACCCGACTACTGGATCTTCACCTTTCAAGAACCTTTCCACAGCTTCGTCGCTGTAGAAAAAGTCTTTCATATTGAACTCTCTTGGAGAGCATTGGGTTTCAAGCCAGTCCACCATGCGAAGAAGATTGGCTGGGTTGGCAACAATTGAAGAAGACATCGTAGTTACTCCAAGGTTTTTACTGGTTACAAGCTGGGTAGCAGCCAACACCACTACACTAAGTTTGTGGTGTCAGCCTTGCAACTGGTTATGCCCATCAGCAATTGCATCCTGTATGTGTTCAGTATGAACAGCTTGCCGAACAAGTCTGATCGAGTCAACAAGAACCGGATTGATCGTATGTCTTTGAGCAATCGGAGCCAGTTTAGAAATCTCTTTGGCAAGAGTATATACAAGATTCTGAGTACGATCAATCGGCACCCTGTTCAGTAGCTCAGGGTTCATTGAAGTAACCCCTTCCAAGTACTTGTCGCACTCTTCAAGAGTGGACCAAACCACAACCCGATCGTTAAAGGGGTCTTCAACAAATGTAGCATCCCATGTGAAAAACACAGGGGGCTTGGATACATCATGACCAGACTTAGTGAAGACATATTCTGAAGCCGGTGGGATGGTAGGAACCACGCCGCCAAGAGATCTCCTTTTCAAAGCGTTGACAAACCGCAAAATCTGGCTTAAAGCCGTAGACACCGCTGGATGCTGGATTGTTGCCAACGGCAACTCAGACAGTTCGTTGATACAGAGCAAAAGCCCCTTGATTGGATGTGCCTTTCTGTGGAGACAGATGAGACTGTACTTACGTCTGTCATAGCTGTTCAATACATGCTGAGCCAGCCTTCCAAACTCAAGTGCCTCTGATGCAGAGGCAAATGTTAAGACATCTGCCTCGTAAGCAGACTGTGCAAACTTTTCAACAGACTTTGTTAGAAATCTGTGTGGAGCATCTGGCAGATCATCAAAGTCGTCTCCTTCAGCAACTACTGCCAACACCCATTCTCTAACGAGATTCTTAGACATGATTTTCCTTTGGTTAAGACAAACCGATTCCTGAAAGCAAACTACTCAAGGTCCAAATACGTGTACAGGAGTCCAGCCGCAATGCAGGCGACAAGTTCAAGAACTGCGATCACCACTTGGTACATTGGCTGATTCCTTTCCAAGTATTTCTTGACGATCAAGAGACTAGTGATACGCTGCGTCTATGATAACTGCCGGGCGATCTCTTTCTATTCGTATGTTTTCTCGTACAAGGTCTTCGTAAGAAGTTGTTCCGCACGTATAGATTTCAAGCTGCACGATGTATGACTTGTCGTACGTCTTGAGAAGATTAATCAGGTCTTCTACAGTCATCGGGTTCTTTCTATTCATTGAGGTCATCAAACCAGACAGGGTCGCCAAACTGGTCAAACGGATCAAACAGCTCTTCTTCTGGCGGTGTGAACACTGAATCTTCGTAGTCTTCAGCACTCACGGGTTCATCATCTGGGTGGGGGTACGGCTGGGGGTTTGGCGTTGTCATGTTCAATTTCTACCCCTAAGATATGTATAGATAAACTATACCTATCTTATGTACTAAAAACTCGGCTATTTCGGTTGGGTTGTTCTGTACTGCTCTTCTTGGATGGCTTTTGTGTACTGGACACTGAGTAGATCGAACTGTCTACGGATTTTTCCAAGAAGCCCTTTGCGGTGGTTGAGAATGAACTCGACTTTGTGACGGGCAGAAAGTTCCGCCCAAGGAACAATCTCATTCGGATTATCTACGTCTACCAATCCGATTCCACGTTTGGTAAGGCACCATCTGCCGTCTTGGACGAGACCGCATACTCCGTAAATCAACTGAAGATTGTTTTCCCAAAACTTTTCTTCTTGACTGAGCACTTCGTTAATGAACTTGTCTCGGAGGGCGGCAACGGCTGTTGCTTCTTTTACGAGAGTACCGTGAATCGACGTGGAGCTCATATGGCTGGCCTCTTAGAAAGATGTGTAAAAGAACGTAAGGAGGGTTGACTACTTTCGCGAAGAAGTATGCGGCCTAAGCGACGCAAGCTGGGTCGAAGCAATCTTGTCAACCGTGGCCAAGCGTTCCAACAGGTTGTTCAACTCGTCAGCGAAACGAGAGGCTTCGGCAAACGTCTTACCCCGAATCACACCACCATCCGGAGTATACACATTCCCAATGGCGTCCGGGCGGTCATTCCAACAGAAGGGGCGGGGAATGTACCGCTTGATATCCACTGCCATCTTGGCGAGGTAGTTGCCGTCGGGGATCGTATCGATGTAACAGGTGATACCCTTCTCTTTCAGAAAGCTGGACAGGTAATGAACGTGATAAAACCCATCAGCGGTTTTTGTCGTACAGTACCTCTCCTCAAACTCGTGAGTGAGTCCCACGGAGTTGAGGAGAGTGTTGACCTCCGATTGTGTGGCGTAGTTCGGAAACACTGTGGACAGCGTCAGCATTTTGTTTCTCCTAACAGAGGACAGCCGTACTTGAAAAGTACCCCTAGTGGGAATCGAACCCACACACCCTTTCGGATAACGGATTTTAAGTCCGTTGCGTCTGCCTGTTTCGCCATAGGGGCAGTAAGAACATTTTAATCCTTGTATGTAAGCTCTTTCCATTCGCACGTCTTGAATACACATCCGTCGGTCAGTTCTACGTTTTTCGTATGTCCATAGAACATTCGGCCACTTTCAGACCTTCCTTGCCACATGGACTTAGAAACTGCTGTAACTGTGATTCGCAGCGTTTCCAACCAGAGAGCGTCACCTTCCAACATGATCAGTTATTCCTTGTCAAAGTAGTGTAGCTAGAGGTAAGGTCGATCCAGAACAATATCTGGAAAGATACACAATACCTTACTGATACTAGCTACACTACGATTAGGCTCGGTCGGATTCGAACCGACAACCAAGGGATTATGAGTCCCCTGCTCTGACCATTGAGCTACGAGCCTATTTCACTTAGTCGACTTCCCAGCGATCCTCAACAACTGCTTTGGCACTGGAATAGTCGTGTGACGGTACTGTTTCTAAGTTAATCCTATCGCATATGTACAAAAACATATTGCATTCGTACACGGTGTATCCGTTGTCATGGACCAAAACCATACCCAGCTTCTTTTCATTCTTTTCACGGCGAATGACAGGGCATACCGGCCAATATGGCCAGTTTGTCGCTTCTGTGAGGTACTTGAGATCATTGAAGTGCTGAGAACTTTTGGCTGACATGTCGTGTTTCCTAGTTGTCATGTGGTTCACAGATAAGCAGTGTTTTCACTTCTTCTGTTTCTACGCTACAAACTTCTGGGCAAGAATACGGTTCACCAACAGCGCCCCAGACATACGGTCTCCGCGAAACAGCATACGAGCAAGTTCGTCCGCCACGTATGAGGCTGTTTGTCTGCCCTTGATTCGTGAATCAGTCCACCCCCAACCGTTACGTGGGGTGAACGTGTACTTGAACTCCACAACTTCGTTGGTTTTCTTGTAAACCAGCGTAAGAGTGTGGCGGGCCATCTTGAGAGGAATCACACGCAAACCTTCCTTGGTGTACTTCTTGACGAATACACGGAAGGTTGAGTACTCCTTGTTCAAGGTGTACTTGGCGTTGACGCGAGCGGTACGTTTGCGGGTTGTGTACAGCAGCATCTTCCTAAGCCTTTCCGGCAAGGGGGTTAACCGCCCTGTCAGGGCAGCAGTGTACCGCCCCCTGTGTTAGGTGGGCGGTGTAACCAATAGGCACACTATGCCTTCGTAACTTCTGGCGTGCAACACAGAATTACACATTTTTTGTCAAATATACGGCATTGCACGGTCACGGGGAGTTGTGAGTGCGACAACCTTCTTGCAGAAAGAAATGGCTGATTCATTTCTTGCATCTGAAGGAGCTGAAGACATCTCTAGCATGACGTCAATCATAAATGCAATCATGGCTTGTTGGTTTGTTGGATGTTCTTTCAAAAACTCTTCAACAGGATTGACAAACGATTGTGATTGATCACACCTGTTGAGAAAGTCTAAAATAATCCGAGCTTCCTTAGTCATTAGTTTCTCCTTGAGCCCACATAGAACCTTGTTTCTTTTTTCCAACTCCAAGAAGGTTCTGAAGTTGATCGTCTCTTGATTCAATCAACTGCCGTGTTGACATGTCGTTTTTCATCTGGTCTTCGATCAAGTTACTGAGACGTTCAATAGCGTTGATCAACACGTCTAACCGTTGTTCAAGTCTATATGCAACCCCTTCTAAGTTCACAACAAGTTGAGCTAGATTGTCAGGCATACATATTCTCCTAAGTGTAAGGGTGCTGTGTCCTTATATTATACATTCTATACTTCTAATAAGCAATCTCTATTGCATACCGTGTAATATGGGGCTAGTGTGGGAAGCGTCGTTAGTCAACCTTCCCCAATCACGGTGGTACCCCCATCATGCCAAAAGTTGGCCAAACCGTAGAAGTCAAATCCCCCAATAAAAAGGTTGTGGATCCGTGGGCACTCATTCATAAGATATGGCCGGATATCTACTTGTATGATAAGCAACGCGAAATTCTTTATTCTGTATGGGATAATGATGAAACAGTTGTTCCTGCCGGAAACATGCTTGGGAAGGACTACATTGCCGGACTTGTAGTTCTTGCATTCTTTCTAAGCAGACATCCGTGTCGAATTGTTACCACCTCTGTGGATGGAACTCAGCTCAACGCTGTGTTGTGGGGAGAGATAAGAAGGTTCCTACAAACTGCCTCTATTCCTCTAACCTCGGAAGATGGTGGTCCGTTGATTGTCAACAACCTCCATATCCGTAAAATCGTCAAAGGAGAACGCTGTGGACTTTCATACATCCTGGGGCGTGTCGCGAGCGACACTGGTGAAGGAATGCTTGGACACCATATTGCTAACGTGGGCGATGGTATCCCTCGTACCTTGTTCGTTCCCGACGAAGCTAGTGGCGTGCCTCATGCTTACTATGACAAGGCGGATACATGGGCTCAACGTAAACTCATTATTGGAAATCCTTTCGAATGCCAAAACTTCTTCAAGTGGGGAGTTATCGGACAACCCGGTTCGCCTGATCCTGGAGGAGATCTTCCTCGGACGAACGGAGTTGGGTACTTTCGTAAGGTGATTCATATCTGTGCGGAAGATAGCCCAAATGTTCAGCTAGGTCTGCTTCAAGAAAAGGCTGGAAAGCAGCCAACAGATGAAGTTCTTGTTCCGGGTGTGAAAACATACAGCCGTTACAAGAAAGAGCGTCTACTGTGGGACAAGATCAAACAAACAGTCTGTCTTGATGGTAAATTCTATCAAGGTGCTGAAATCTTGATGTTCCCACCTCAGTGGCTAGATCGCGCTGCTGAGATCGCCAGTCAGCTACAGGGTCGTCCTAGAATTGCCAAAGCAATGGGAATTGACACTGCCGCAGGAGGAGATAATTCTTCTTGGTGTGTGGTTGATGAGCTAGGAGTTATGGAGCTTTACTCGATCCAAACTCCAAACACCGCAGAAATTGTCAAACTCACAATGGCCTTGGCTACAAAGCACGATCTTGATGCAGAAAACATCTTATTTGATGCTGGGGGAGGCGGTAAGGAGCATGCAGACTTTTTACGTGAACATCACAAGATGAATGTTCGGACAGTTGGGTTTGGTGAAACCACTCATCTTGAAAACAAATTCAAAAGGATGAAGACCCATACAGAGCGTCGTGAAGAGAAAGAAGAACGGGTACGTTACAAGAATCGTCGTATTGAAATGTACGACTTGATTCGCCAGTATCTCAGTCCAGAACTTAACCCTATCGGCTTTGGTATTCCAGCGGAGTACTATGAACTTAGAAAACAGCTTGCTCCAATTCCAAGGCTGTATGACGGGGAAGGTAAAATGTATCTTCCTCCAAAGCGAAAAAAGCCAGATAGTAATTCAAAGGAAATGTGTCTTATAGACATCATTGGAAGATCTCCAGACGATGCTGATGCCCTTGCTCTTGCACTCTTCGGACTGGTTAACCAAGATATGCCCACCATCGCAGGGGCGCTGCGAATGTAGAAAGGATAGATAATGGGCAAGTCTAAACGAGTCCAAGGAATTCGCACTGACGCTAAGAGAGGAGCGACAAGGAAAGAAAGAGAAAAGCTTAGTGTCCAGCAAGAAACATTTATTCTTCATCTGCTAAACGATCCAGCATTCAGTGCAGAAGAAGCTGCTAGAAAAGCTGGATACACTGGTGCAGGAAGCGGGGCCAAGCTACTTCGCAATCCAATTATTGCCAAAGAACTTTCATTTAGGATTGCAAAAAGAAACGAAGCTCTTTCTGTTAAAGCCGAAGACGTTATCGGTGAACTTAAGAGCATGGCATTCCGTGACATTCTTGACCTATGTGATGAAGATGGTAAAATCAACTTAACTGATATACGAAAACTGCCTCAGAATATCCGTAAGTGTATAGACGGATTGAAGGTTAAGACTGGTTACGATATGGACGGTAACCAAGTGATGACTGTTGATCTGAAGCTGGTTCCTAAAATTGAAGCAATGCAGCTCCTAATGAAGCATCTAGGAATGCTGGAACCAGATGGTATGAGAAAGCTGTCCAATGGTGCAGAATCTCAAACCAAGTTTGATTGGGACGAACTCTATGTTGCTCCGGCAATCACAAATGATCCAGTAGCCTTAAGACTAGAACAGGCTAGAAAGGAAGCTGAAGAATATGAGTCAGGAACAAGATAACATCATGCTCCGAGAAATCATCGCCAATGTGGTAACGATGAGATATGAACTTCTTAAGGAGCTGCAAGGTAAGCCTTCTCGAGAAGACAACATCTACAAAGATTGCCACTGGCTTGACACCAACCAGATCACAGTAGATGTCTTGAAGAAGTCTTTTCAGCGCAATCCATATGGGGCACGTACTGTTGAGCTGTTTCCTAAAGAATGCTGGCAAGTTCTGCCGGTTGTTTATGAAACAGACAACTTGAAAGAAGAAACAGATTTTGAACGGGCATTCAAGAAGATCTGTGCAACACTACAGGGAGATAGCTGGTTTAGTGATATTGACCAGATGTCACTTTGGTCGTATGTGAAAGAGCTTGACATCAAAAGTGGTATTGGAACGTATGGAGTGATGCTGCTCGGTTTGTCTGATGGAAAGAATTTGAAGGAGCCCGTTACTACGATTGACAGTGTTACCGGTAAGATGAAGAAAAGAGAAAAGCCGGTTCCAGGTGTAAAAAAGACAGACACTAGTGTTGCAAAGCCAGAATCACCAGCAACGCCTATTACTGATCCAATTGAAAACCTTCTATTCGGCGTTGGTGGGTTCACAGAAATTCCAGCAACTTCTGAAGGCGATGGACTCAAGAAGACAGAAGAAATCGAGCTTCAGTACATTCGAGTGTTTGATGAGTCACAGGTCAAAGTAACTGAGTGGGAACGTGAAAAGAGTAGCCCACGTTACGGACAGCCTGTAATGTACGCCATCGACATGTATGATCCCACCAGTGCAAACAGCGAATCACTTGAAACAATCAATGTGTCTTCTGTTTATGTACACTGGACCCGGATTATTCATGTAGCTGAAGATGGACACGTCTTTGGAGTACCTCGTCAACGTCCAGTGTTTAACAGTTTGGCAGACTTGCAGAAGCTCCTAGGTGCAAGTGCTGAAATGTACTGGCGCGGGGCTTTCCCTGGACTCTCGCTTGAATCTATTCCCCAGCTCGGTGGAGACGTTAAGGTCGATGCTGAAGGCTTGCGGGAGCAGATGTTCAACTATCAATCTGGTCTTCAACGATACTTGGCGCTGATGGGGATGCAGGCAAAATCACTTGCCCCTCAAGTTGTTGATCCAACGAAACAGATCCTTGCACATATCCAAGCAATCTGCGTGAAGCTGGGATGCCCTCTTCGCAAATTTATGGGAAGCGAAATTGGTGAGCTGGCCAGCAGTCAAGACGACTCTGTCTGGAATGATAGACTGCGTGAACGACAGAGAATGCACATCACACCAAATATCATTGTTCCAATCATTAACCGGCTCATCATGTGTGGAGTACTACCAGAACCGGAACAGTATTACGTTTGGTGGCCTGATCTTGAAACAGTGGATGCCAGTACTCTTGCAGAAGTTTCACTGAAGCGGACGCAGGCACTGGTCCAGTTCATTCAAGGCGACGGAGAAACTATTCTTCCCTTGCGGCACTTCTACACCAAGATTCTTGGGTTCACAGAGCCAGAAACCGCTGCAATCCTGCAAGAAGCAGAAGAGCAGCTTAGTGATCCATCCAACCGTATCACGCAAGACCCGCGTGAAAAACAGGCAATGGAAGCTGGAATGCAACAGAAGCAATTTGATCAGCAAATGCAGATTAAGGAAAAGGAAGTGTCTGGAAAACTGCGAATGGCTGGAAAGGGGTTCAGTGCCGGTAACCTGTCGAAACGTCCTTCCTTTGTAGGCAAGCGGGGTGGATAATGTTGTTGACGCAGTTAGACCCTACCCGTCTTTTTTCCCTCAGAAAACGGATGGTACTGCGCATAGGCTTCCTGACGAAGAAGTTTGGTAAAGAACTTGTCAGCTTCTTAAGGTCAGATACACTTGTTCTTAACGCCTCACCAATTGAAAGTGATCTTGCTATAATCAAGAAGTTTGCAGAAGAAAAACTGGTGAAGCTACTGGAAGAAGTATTTGACAGTAAGTCGTTTGAGGCGTGGTGGAGAAAAGTTATTCGCGTAGCTTATTCTCGTGGGGTGGTTGCCGGGTTTACCGACTTAAAGGCAATCGCCCCTATCACACCCTTGCAACCGTTTGCGCAGCTTGCAACTGAACTCGGTAAGATTGCAGTTGTTCGAGAGCTTGCAGATCAAAGCCTTGCCGTATTGGTCGACAGGGTTGTATCTGAGCTGGGTTTGACGACCAGTCGGTCTGTAACGCATCTGAATGGTGAGTTGGGTACTTTACTGGCTAGTGGTAAATCCCCTCGCCAAATTGCGTCTGAGCTCGTCGCAGACGTAATCCGCAGCCTTAACCACAACCTAGTCCGCACAATGCAGACTGAAACTACAAGAGCGTTTGCATGGGGCAAGCTAGATGCGGCAAACCTTCTTGGACTTGAAAACGTAACTGTTAAGGCTGAAATCCACGGAATTAACGACACCCGTCGATGCGTGAGGTGTCAGGAGATTGATGGGGCAGTGTTTTCTGTATCTGAAGCCCGTTCAATTATCCCACTACATCCTGCCTGTCGCTGTACGTATATTCTCATTTCGGAAGCAGAGGCAGATAAGAAAGAACAGCTTAGGAGAAGTGTTCTTCTAAGTACACTCGGTTTGGAGAAAGGTGAATAATGTCGCAGGTTGCCTTTAGACTTCCAAATCATCACAAGTATAGCGAGACTCAGCAAGAGCTTCTCGATATGCTCAGTGATGGTCGTCCACATGGAAAAGCAGAAGTAAAGAAAGTTCTGTGTGATCCAGAGGCAAAAGACCCCGTTCCTGGAGCACATATCCGAGCCTTGCGCAATGCCATGACGACTAACGATCCAGGATATACAGTGATTACACAGATTGGTATTTATCGAAAAATCAGCTACATTCTTGTCCGGCTGGTTAACACCGATTCTGAATAGGAGGATGCAATGCCGCAAAATCTGAGTCTGACATTGAATGTTCAGACTGGAACTGTTCGCAAAGAGAAGTTGATGGGTAAGTCATATCTTGTAGCCAACCTGTCGATGATTGTTCCAGGTGTTTTACCTGGAAGTCAGGGGAAGCTCCTGTACACAACTGAAGAAATCAATAAGAGTGTGAATGCGTGGAATGGTGTGCCGTTGACAAACAATCATCCTATTGAAAACGGTAAGCCTGTTTCTGCTCGTATTCCGGAGGTACTTGAAAAGTATGCTCTTGGGATGGTTCTTAACGCTAAAGGAGGTGACAAACTCCGGGCAGAAGGCTGGTTCGATGAAGAAAGAACAAAGACAATTTCTCCCGAAGTGTATGAACGGCTACTGGCAAACGACAAAATTGAACTCAGTACCGGGCTTAGTGCAGACATCACAAATTCCGCCGGTGTCACGGAAAAGGGTGAAGACTATGATGGGGTTGTGACAAACTTTCGTCCAGACCATCTTGCTGTTCTTCCAGAGCAGACGGGTGCCTGTTCGATTGAACGTGGATGTGGTGTGAACAACACAGCATCAACAGAGGAACGATCACCGTCATTGGTGGTAACTGTCTGGAATGCTCTCAAGGGACTTTTCGTGAAAAACGAATTGTCACACGAGAATATTCGTACAGAATTGCGCAGACTGTTGACAGCTCGTTTTCAGCCTGTTACCAGTAATGTCGACCGGTACAATGACCTTTGGGTGATGGATGTCTTCAATAAGTATGTCGTCTATGCTTATGAAGACAAATACTGGAAGCTCGGTTATTCGGTTAAGGGGAATTCTGTTTCTCTAAGTGAGGATGCCCCGGAAGAAGTGACTCAGGTCACACGGTACGAAACCACCGTTGAAAACTTGAATGGAGGTTTGCAAATGACGAAGGAACAGCGTGACGCGTTGATTGCCAATCTTGGTGGAACTTGTAGCTGTAAGGATCGAGAAGTTCTCAATGGGCTTTCCGATGCGATGCTGGAAAAGCTGGCGGCAGTGCAGAAGCAGAATGAGTCCGTTGCCGCTGCGCCGTCTCAGCCGGTTGTGAATACTCAGGCTCCGGCTAAGGTTGAACTTCCTAGTGAAGTGTTGGAAGTTATCAACTATGTCAACAGCCTGAAGACGCGAGAAAAGGACGCAATCATCAACCGATTGGTTCAGGGTATTCCGGAAGGTGATGCTCGTACGAAGGCGGCTCAGGGCTACAAGGCAATGGACATTGAAGCTCTTACGGTCATTGCCAACTCGATGACGCCTCCGCAGGCCAAGAACGCTGGCAGTCTTAAGAGAACCGATTTTTCTGGGGCTTCTGCTGACGTGAACAATGCTTCTTCGCAAGGCGGTCATGTTGAAGGCCACCTTGAAGTTCCTGTGATGAACTACGGTAAGGAATAGTAGTTTTCACAGAAGTTTGGTAGGTCTTTTCAGACTGTCCTTCTTTACAGATGGGAGAATGTGATGCAAGGAAATCGAATTGTTGTTTCCGCTGAACCTCGTGGGGTTTGGTTGGATGTGATCGTGGCAGACGCTCTTAAGCCGGGCGTCATGGTTCAGATCAAGAACACTGCTCCGGTAAGTGGGGTGTTTTCTGTTGAAACGTTTGCTCCGGGTACGGATGGCAAGCGTAGAACTCCAATGATCCTTACTGAGGACTTTGGGCAAGGTGGAACGTATGATACGACGTACACTGCTGGTTCTCGCGGAAAGGTCTATATTCCCCTTCCTGGCGAACTCGTGAATGTTCGTCTTGCGGACGTTTCTGGAACTGGTGATGATCATGCAATCGGTGAACGCCTGATTGCTGATACCGGTACGGGTAAGTTCCTTGCCACGACTGGAAGCCCTGAATCTGAGCCGTTCCAACTTTTGGAAACTGTTACGGATCCGACCACTGACACGTTGGCTCTCGCAATGGCGACTGGTCAGTAACCCTTTTCAGGCCTGTTTTGAAGTTGACATCAACTAGAAGGAGACTCGTATGTCGTTGTTCGTTGACATGGTCCTGAATGGGGCTGGGCACGGTGAAGTTGCTCAGGCTCTCCAACAGGCTCACTTCGATCCCGGTGTGTTCCGTCCGTTTATTGGTTCGGATGGAAGAAAGTATGTCACGGTCATCAATTCCGATGGCAAGAAAGAAACGGTCACGGTTCGTGACTATAAGGAAGCCACTGGCTTTGATCACCCTGTTCTCAATGCGAGTTCCCTTCGTAAGGAAGAATGGACTCGGATTGATGCACAGGTTCAGAAGGTTGCTCGTCTCCGTCTTCGGGCTTGGTCCGATCTCGCTGCGAGTAACCTGTATCGTGTGAACGGTATGGCAATGACCATGCTGGAACACGAATCCATGAATGATCCTGGAAGTGCTCAGGTGGATATGGATGCACTGACCGAGGGGAAGGCTGACACGCCGCTCTTCTCGCTCCAGGGTATTCCTCTGCCCATCACGCATGGGAGCTTCTTCTATAGTTCTCGTACCTTGCAGATCAGCAGAACTCGTGGTTCGCAGATCGACACGGTGATGGCTGAGGCTGTGGCAAGACGAATTGCCGAGACCATTGAAGGAACGGTCATTGGTACGATCACCGGTATTCGGTACGGAACCAGTGCTTTCGGGTACACGAACACTGCTCAGGTGTACGGTTACACGAACTTCCCGCAACGGTTGACCAAGACCGACTTGACGGCTCCTACCGGAAGTAATCCGGAAGCAACCGTTCAGGACGTTCTTGAAATGCTTGAGCAGATGTATGCTCAGAACTTCTATGGTCCGTTCATGCTGTATCACAGCACGGATTGGGATAAGTATCTGGACAATGACTATGCTCGGCTTGGTGGTAACAACGCCACTATGACGCTGCGTGAACGCCTGAAGAAAATCGAAGGAATTCAGGATGTTCGCAGAATCGACTCGCTGAAGTCTGCAACCAACCCGTTTACTTTCATTCTTGTGCAGATGACTTCGGATGTCGCACAGGCTATCGAAGGTATGCCGATGCAGACTATTCAGTGGGATAGCCGTGGTGGCCTTCAGACCAACTTCAAGGTCATGACCATCATGGTTCCGAGACTTCGGGCAGACGGTGCTGGTCAGTGCGGAATTCTGCACGCCACCACTTCGTAAGTTTGATTCGGTTTGGGGGTGGGCGGGGTGTTGAGGCTGTCTGCGACCAGTCTTAATGCCCCGCCCGTTTGATCTTGTTTGTCGCAGAAAGGACCATCCCATGCTTCGGAAGTATCGTAATCTTGGTGGGGCGCATTACATGCGCAACCGCGATGGTGAGAAGGTGATTGTTCGCACTGGCGAAGTGTTTGTTGAAGATGACATTGTGATTAACCGTCTTCAGCCGCCAGGAAGTCCAATTAAGTTTCAGCAGATCGGAAGTATCGATCCCAACCCGGTGGAAGAGGAAGAAGAACCTGTGGCAGTCGGGAATCCAGCACAGCCACTTCCAACGGAGCAAAAGAGCCAAACCAGTCAGAATGATCAAAACGATCAACGGGCTACGCTTGAAGCAATGACGTTTGAGGAACTCAAGGCATACGCCACCAACAACTTGATCGATGTCAGCGCTGCCAGAAGTAAGCGGGCAGCAATTGACACGATCATGCAGGCTCTTCAAGAATAGGTGATCAATGTCCCTGAATACCACCGCAGAAGTGATTGCAGCACTTGGACCGAACTATGACAGTAGTTTGTCTTCATCGTTGACAATTCATCTTGAAACAGCCGTAGCTGTTCTTGAAGAAGTGTTATCGTGTGCTACGTCCAAGGGAATTACAATTTCTGATGGACTTAAGAAGTCGATAGAAAGGCTATTGGCTTGTCACTTCTACATGCTGGCTGACCGTCCACAACAAGAAGAAGTTGTTGGAAAATCAGAGCAAGTGCTTCAAGGTATGACGGGCATGGGTTACGATTCGACGTACTTCGGTCAAACAGCTAAGACAATCGATCCCAGTGGTTGTCTTGCTGGAATGAATCGTAGTGCAAGAGCTCAAATGCTTTGGCTAGGAACTGAATAATGCCGCATATCACGCGAAAGTACAGAACAGAAAAGATTGTTGCGTGGTTTTCAACTGGACGACATGATAACTACGGTAACCCCGTGGTTGAACCACCAATTGAGATTGAATGTCGGTGGCAAAACGTTGACAGAGAAGTCCGCTCAGTTGATGGTTCTGTAATCGCGTGTGATGCACTGGTCTACCCAATGGTAGATGTTCCTAGCCAAAGTATTTTCTGGAGAGGGGCGTTAGCCGATCTTCCTGATCAGCCGACTAATTTGAAGCTGGTCCAAGAAGTAGATAAGGTTCCATCTCTTGATGGGCAGAACTATGATCGCGAATGCTTCATGCTGTCTTACAGCAACAAACTCCCAACAATCGCTTCCGGTACTTAAAGGGGGTGATCAACGATGTTAGGCTTTCCTGGAAGGAAAGATCCAAACAAGATTGTAAACGGAGTTTCGACACTTAATAAGAAGCTAGAAGCGATGATGACTGCCCAGAGTCGTGGAACAAGCGGCCGATTTGGTAAGAATATTTCTGTGATTGTCGGCTTTACTGCACCGTATGCTGTCTACCAGCATGAAATTCTGTGGTACAACCACCCAAGAGGAGGACAAGCAAAATTCCTAGAGCAACCTGCCAATGAAATGAGACCTGTTCTGGCTTCGACTGTTCGAGACTTAATGGCAAACAGAGCTCCAGCCTCATTAGCACTTCTAACGGCTGGATTGATGCTACTTCAACGTGCAAGATCACTTGCCCCCATTAAGACAGGAGCACTCAGGAAAAGTGGGTTTGTTCGTTTAGCATAGAAGGGCACAATCCATGGAATATGACCAGATTGCAACCAACTTCTTTTCAGCAGTACAGTCTATCTCATTTCTAGGAACGCTTTTGGTACTTATGGTCTGTGACGTTGCGGTTGGAACAATCGCTGCATGGATCACTAAACGAATAAGTTCATCAACTAGCTTTCGTGGAATGGGAAAGAAAGTAATCATGCTGATTGCGGTTGGGGCGGGGGCTGCAATCGGTAGAGAATCAAATATGCCACTTGCTCAAATCATTGCCGGTTACTACTGCGTGACCGAAATGTGGTCAATCATTGAAAATATGGCAAAGGCTGGAATACCATTTCCAGAGCAAGTGACAGCCGCACTTGAAAAGTTGAATCCAGAAATCAAACCCGCTCTTCCGGTTAAGCAACAAGACCCTTTGGAAGAATAAGAGGTGGTTTATGGCCAGAGTTATCTTGTTGGTCATTTTCCTAAGTTGTGGCGTCACAGCTTCTGGATTTGCTCAACAGCTACCAGAACAGTCGTCTCAAACAGAAGTTGGTCCAAAGAAAGTCTGGTCGTCTGCCGACCTTTCTATTGGAAGACGCCGTGGATGTGTTCGAGTCAAGACTACTGGTTGTTCTTGGGACTTGTTTGCTCCAGGATGTGTGGAGTACATGGGTTCTGGAACAGTCATCGGTCTTACAGATGACCGTAAATGGATTGTCCTTTCCTGTGCGCATCTATTTCACAAAGCAAACAAAGCTAAGATTGAAGTAGATGATCGCATTTGGAATGAAGCAAAAATTATTCGTGTTGATCGTCAAGCAGACTTGTCGCTTATGACGGTCCAATACGTAGAATCGGTTGAACCGGTTGGGGTTGCTCAAAACCTTCCTACACAGGAAGATGAACTTGTAACAAACGGATATCCAGATGGATCTCTGTTTATTGAGCGTCTTACAAGCGTCACAGGAGCCACAGAGCACAAGTGGTTTATTGATGCTCGGCCAATTGGTGGTGAATCTGGCGGCGGGTTGATTGGGCCAGACGGATTGGTTGGCGTAGTCGTAGAGACTGAACGAGAGATTGAGCAAGACCCAACGTTTGAACCCGGAGGAAGGGTTGTCAGTTGGCCAGTTGTAGCGAAATTTGTTGCAACGGCTTATCCTGTTCAAAAGCGATATGAACGGGAAGAGCCTACTCCTCTGTTTGGTAGACCAAACCCAAATGACAGAGGACCAAACCCTCTTCCACCCGGAAGAAAAAGCAAACAAAAGGAACAGCCGGTTGATGAAGTACCCAACCCAAAGGCGGATCTTCCTAAAGAGCAACCAGCTGAAAAGCTAGAACAAGAAGAACCAATTGAATGGAGTGTCGCTAAGGGCATCATCCTCATTAAGCGACAAGAATCATTTGATTTCTTGGATTGGTTGCTTCGTCCACTACAGAAACTTTCAACGGAAGATACTGGTCTTGGAAAACTCGCCAGAAACTTGTTGAATGACTCTACTGATGGAAAGTTGGACACAGAAGTTGTCTACCAAAGAGCAGAGCCAGAACGCTATGCAAAGATTATTGAAGCGTCTGGTGTTCGTGAAGGTCAATACATTTCTTCTGTGATTCTCGTTAAGTCACAAAAGAAAAGCATGTTTGACATTTTCCATAAGATGACAATGGGATTTGTTGAACGTGCCGCAAAATCAAAACTTGGAAGTGTTCCTGTAGAAATTGTATTGGAAGCAACTTCACCAGAGGTCTTTGCCGAAACACAGGAAGCTATTGACTTTGAAGAGCCGGCTGGTATTGCTGAAACGGGAATCGTTGCTGTGATTATTGGCATGATTTCTGGGTTCATTGCAGAATGGCTCAAGAAAAAGAAAGAGGTGATCTAATATGGATCCTATCACCGGCGCAGCTATCTTGACAATCTTGGGAAGAGAGCTCATTGCCTGGATTGCAAGAAAAGCCTTGAACAAGGTACCATCACTAACGTTTGAGCAGATGCACGAAACTGTTCTTGGGAAGCCGCTGACAGAAGAAGACAGAAAAGCACTTGAACGGTTCAGATCAACAAGAACAACGAGTCACCTGCAAAGTTTTCGACGTTGACTGGGGCATTCCCAGTCACACAACCCCGAGTGTCCCTAGCTTCTTCACTTCGCCATCTAGAAAGGATCCTTGAAATGTTTTCTGCCAAGCTGTCTAACCCCAGAGTAATGGGGACCAGAGTTGTTGTTGATGTCAAGTTTTTCAACGATGAAAAGGAACTGGCTTCCAAGACCTACCCGGTAGCAGGAAGCTACGATCGTCTGGCGAGTACCATCAGAGAAGAACTTGAAATCATGGAAAGAGAAGCCCCTCTTACGGAAATCCTTAGAGAAGTGCGAGCCAAGCTGAAAGAAGGTGGAGATGTTATCACTCTTCCTGTTGAAGATGACACTCCTCCGGCCCCAGCTCCGGTTGAACCGCCTCCTGCTGCTACTGCCTAACCTATCTTCTATTTGACAGTTTAGTGACTACCGAGTAGATTAAGCTCTGCTCGGTAGTTTTGACATAGAAAGGAACAGCATGTCTCTAAGACTTTCAACAGCAGTTAGAAACTCGGCGTGCAATGCGATTGTAGACACAATTGATCAAGGCACTGGAGCAGGATCAATCAAGTTCTACACCGGGGCACAGCCTGCCGCCGTTTCTGATAACCCGAGTGGAACATTGCTCGGTACATGTCCGTTTAGTGATCCAGCGTTTGGAAATGCTGCTACGGGCGTAGCTACAGCGAATTCAATTACAAGTGACACTTCCGCTGATAACAGTGGGACAGCTGGACATGCTTGCATCTTTGATAGTGACAGCAATCCACTGATGGATATGACCTGTGGTCAAGGAAGTGGTGATGTCAACTTTGATAACAACGTCATCGTAGCTGGTGGAACAATTGCTGTCAGCTCGATGACCGTTACTGTTCCTATCTCTTAGAAAGGTGATCATGCCTCAGGTTTACTACGGTGGAAGTTTTGCTCCCCAGCTTACGCAGAATTTGCTGAACGAGTATATCGCACTGATCAATGAAACAGATGCACAGACCAAGCTGGGAGACTACCTTAGAAAAATCCTGAAACCAGTGACATCTTGGTGGCAACTGCCAGAATCAACAACTCAAGGAGATTCTCTTCACAAAAGTGGCAGAGCCATCCTTATGCCACTGGATGAAGAAATCAAGAACCTGCTTTGGGAAGACTTGCCGTGGGAAGAAGAAGTAGAGATTATCCAGCAAGAGTTTGAACAACTTCCTTCTGGTCCTCTCAGAAATGCGGCATTTCATCTTTTGTGGCATGTCAAAGAACTCAACCTCGACAGAGAACCAATCACCCTGGATAAACTCTAGTAGAATTTGGAGAGTACATGCTGGTAGTAGCTGACCGCGTTCGTGAAACGTCAACAACGAGTGGAACAGGGGCACTCACTCTTGCCGGTGCAGTGTCGGGATTCAGGAGATTCTCCGACGTATGCTCAGTCGGAGACGTTGTTTACTACGTCATCGTGGATGGATCGTCGTGGGAAGTTGGTGTCGGAACATATTCGGCAACAAACACCTTAACTAGGACAACTATCCTTTCATCGTCAAATAGCGGTTCTGCTGTTAGCTTTTCTTCAAGCTCGAAGGATGTCATCCTTACTGCCGCCGCCGCATACTGCGAGCAGGGGTTCGCACTTCGCAACCTTCTAGAGAACTCGTCGTTCGAGATTTACCAAAGGTTCGCCGAGAGCCAGAGCATGGTGGGAGGCGGAACTGACGGATCGATGATCTCGGACGGGTGGTTTTTGTTGGTATCCGGCGCTGGCATTGTAAATGCGCTTTGCGGTCCAAAGGCCGTCGGAGGAACCGGTGCGGTCCTGTTGAACAACGATAGCGTAACACAAAAGATCGGGGTTGGTCAGTGCCTGTGGAACACAGACACACTCCCGCTGAATGGTTCGGTTGTCAGGGTCGGGATGCAGGTGAAGGTGACCGCCACGACCGGCACAGTGCGGTGCGCTCTTCTGGAGTGGACGGGAACAAAAGACGCTGCGACAAGGGATGTCGTTAACAACTGGTCAAGCACAACCTACACGACAGGAAACTTCTTCAAATCAACCAACTTTACCCTGAATGGAATAGCCTCAGTCGCCATCTCAAGTTCTTCAACGTGGTACAACCTCGACCTTGTTTCTGGAGCAATATCGTCGTCGGCAAACAACCTCATCCTATTTATCTGGTACGACCAAGACATATCCACATCTCTTGACAAAAACACCGAAGGACTCTTCATAAGAAAGCCGGTCATGGTGCAGGGTTCTGCCCCCGCGTCATGGGTATACCCTCAGTACGCATCAGAGCTTCAAAAGATGCAGAGGAGGTTTTGCAAGACGTTCCAGTCTGGAACCTTTCCATCAAATAATGCTGGATTTGAGGGATGCCTTTCTGCTCAAAGCGTAGGCTCTACTCTTGACCCAGAAATTAACTGGAGATTTCCGGTTAGGATGGGAAAGACACCAACCGTTACGCTGTACAACCCAGACAGTGGAACTGCTGGTCAATGGGATGAGGCTGGATCTGCCGCACTGGCCAACGCCAGAGCATACTACATCGGGCAGACTGGCTGCACGATCGACAACACTGACATCAAACCTGTCGGTGGTCAAAGTTGGTTTATTCACGCAACAGCCGAAGCTGAACCTTCTTCGTAAGGATCAATCATGCACCTAGGAACTTACGCATTTGCAGAAACACCAATTGCAGGAGATCCTAGGAGCGTTGCGTCTATCGTTGTTTCTGTGGGGGCCGCCACTTCTTCTGCGGCAGCTACCTTCACAAAGCCGGTCTATAGTGGCTCTTCTGCTTTAACCAGTGGAAGAGCCACTATTTCGGCTAGTGGGCAACACACTCCTACAACCTACACCGCTTCAATTGTCTTAACAGTCTCAGCGAGTACCGTTTCTGCCGGGGCGTTGCACACTACCCCGACGTACACTGCTTCTAGTAACCTAACTGCTCCAGTAACGGTTACCGCTATTCAAGGTGAATTTATTCCGCCAGTTTATACTGGAACAATTTCTGTTGTGTCTGCCGCTGCACAGTCTACAGCCAACGGACAGTTTTCTTCACCAGTGTTCGCTGCGAGTATTTCTGTAACTACGCCTTCCACAACTATGGCTAGTGCTGGACAATTTGTTTCTCCAATATATACAGCCGTGATTACTTCTATCACCAGTACAGTAGCTATTGAAGCGACTGGACAGACAACACCTCCTATATATACAGCGTCAATTTCTGTAACAACAGGTACAGTGCCGCTAGAAGGAATTGCGACGTTTGTTGCTCCAGTCTACACAGCTACAGGAAACGTCACTACTCCAATCAGCACAATTGAAACAACGGCTGTCCATACTACACCCTCTTTCACTGCATCTAGTACAGTCAGTATCCAACCTACTTTCTTAGTAGCCAGTGCGTCACATACACCTCCGATATTTACGGCTTCGATCAGCGGGGTTGTAGGAACTACCGGCATCGCGGTTGCTGCTGTTTTCTCTTCAGGAGTCTTTACTGCATCCGCCACAGTAAATTCTCCTTCTTGTAGCATTACCGTAGAAGCGTCCCACACCTCACCTGTCTACTCCTGTGAAGTGTCTGTAACCATCGGAGGAGTCAGTCTGTCGAGTACGGGGATATTCAGTTCTTCAGTAAGTGTGGGTACGGCTGAAGTAGTTGTCGGAGCAGTCTCAATTATTGGAACTGTACAGTATGATACACCTGTATACCTTGCAACCGTTACCGGTAGCATGGGACAGGCGACGATTACAGGCGTCGCAACAGGGGTACCCCCCGTTTA
>CAZOUW010000009.1:22178-26730 GCA_964583075.1 uncultured Candidatus Saccharibacteria bacterium
GGTATTGATGGGTGTTCGCTTCCTGAAGAAAAAACAACAAAACCGTTCTACGTGGGATTCATGCCAAACACCCCCGACGACGCTCAAGTCACATACGACGTGGAAGGTACGGCTGACGGGCGGTCCCACCCCACTGGAATTTCGTGGATACATTACGGGGTGACGTTGGTTGTCCGAAACGACACCTACGAAAACGCTTGGAGTAGTATGAAGTCCATCCTTGACTACTTTGACACAGTCGTTAAAAACACCACTGTAGAAATAGAAGGAACTATTTTCAATGTGGTCTGTGTTAACCGTCAAGGGAATCCGTACAGTATGGGCCAAGACCCACCAAAAGAAGGATGGATTAAACTCGGTGTAAACTTGAAAGCGCCGATTGTTCAGCTCAAAAGGATTACAACATGAACGCAGAACATTCACCAGCCATGATCCTTCGTGCTGCTCTGGTGGATATGGGTAAGGGAACATTCCCCCTCTCTAACGGAACATGGCCTCTGTATGTTGGTCAATTTCCAGATACCCCCGATGAAGCTGTTGGAATATTTGACACTTCTGGACAACGAGATGGTAGAACTCAAGTGGACGGAGTTGTCCACAGTCATCCCGGTATTCAACTTAGAATAAGGAGCAACCAGTACACTTCAGGCTACCAGAAAGCTAATGAGCTTAGGATAGCCCTCCAGACGATTAAGGGGAAGATTGTAACCATTGACACTGTCCAGTACACTATTCTTGTTGTTTCGCAGATTGGAGACATCTTAAGTCTTGGCAAGTCTGAGGAAATCAACAAGAGAGACCTGTTTTCCATCAACGCCCAATTGGCACTTGACACTCTTTAGGAGGAAGCATGACTGCTCCAGCCCACCAGAATCGATTGACTCCTGCCGGTAAGCTGCTCAAGGACGGCTACCAGACACTGATTGCAATGTCCCTTGATGCTGATGTTTCTTTTTGGGAAAAGACGGTTCAGCCGCCTGGACTGGATGGTGGTGATGAAATTGATATCACCACGATGCACAATACGACGCTTCGTACCCGAGCTCCACGTTCGCTGGCTACGATGACCAACATGGAAATCACGGCAGCCTATGACCCACGCTTGTTTGAACAGATCCTGGCTGTTCTTAACTTGGAACAGACAATTACTGTGATCTTTCCAAACGGCGACAAACTTTCCTTCTATGGCTTTCTCAAGAACTTTGAGCCACAGGAAGTCAGTGAAGGTGAACAGCCTGAAGCAAACCTCACGATTGTTCCGACCAACCGTGACCCAAACACTGGTGCCGAAGAGAATTACGTGTACACCGAGCTTCATACCGGTACGTAGTCCCAGCAAGTGTGTTGACGAAGTTGTGTTTTTCAAGAAAGGTCGCAGATGTCTACCAAAGTCCTGTCATTTGAACCGGTTGAGGAAGTTGAGTTCGTTCACAAGGGTGTGAGGTACCGTATTACGGAACCCACTCTCGCAGAGTTGGAACCGTACAAATCGTTCGCTTCCAAGAATGCTGTAATCAACCAATCAACCAAAGAAGTTCGTGTCAATAACGCCCACTTGCTTGAGCCGCTTATTTTTGAAGCGTGTATCAAGAAGATTGCACCAGACGGCAGTCTTGAACCATGCAAGCGTGAAGAGTTCAGTACCTTCAGTGCTTCTATGGTTAAGAAGATTGGTGAAGAATGTCGTCGAGTGATGGGTGAAGAAACCACGGAAGAAGAAAAGCAGAAAGAGGAAGCTGAACGGGGAAACGAATAAGGCGAGATTTTTCGCTATTCCAACTCTCGTGTCGATTGTGTATCCCTGTACGTGAACTTCGAAAGAGGATCACGTACAGGGATCTTCTCGATTATCAAGAGTTTTTTGAGCAAGAGATGGATGTACCGAGCAGGTCCGATTACTACCTGATGCTCATTGCTCACGGAATATCTCGCATGTGGAGTAAGAAGGTTTTTCCTCTACTCAACTTTGTGTTGCGGTTTAGAGAGAAGCAAACGCCCAACTCACAAACTCCAGAATCTATTGAGCAGCAATCTAAACGAGCTGCTTCGATCTGGAAGGCTAGAATCATGGCCGCTAGTCGGAGGTAGATACAATGATTGTTTCTCATCTGCAAACACTGGTTGTCACCTTTACGGCCAACATCAGACCGTATCTATCTGGTGTTGCTTCTGTGATTCGTGCAAACAACACCATGACTGCTTCTGTCTCTAAGACAATGACAGAGCTTTCTAACTTGTCAGCGGCAGCAAGCCAGAGTGTCAAGAGCTCAATGGATTCTGCGATGGCTACAGCTCGCAGTTCTACTGTTCGAGCGTTTGGTCAGTTTAAGCAGATGGTAGCCGCCAAGATTGCGGAAATTGTGCAGTCTTCTAAGGCTATGATGGCTGGAATTTTTAACTCCGCCCCCAAACAGCGGTATCAGCTTCCAGCTAATAGAAACCAACCTTCACTATTTCAAAGATTCTGGTCAGACGAATCTAGTGTTGGTTTTCATGAGTTGGCAAACGCCTTTCAAACACTTGGAAGGTACACCACTTCAGCTATTTCTAATCTAACTTCGTTTAGAGGAGTACTCTCTTCTATTCGATCTGTGGCCTCGTCTGTCTACACTGGAATGACTTCTCTTGGCAGGTCTATCGGTGTTGGACTTTCCAATGCTACCTCAATGGCCTCTAGAGGAATGTCTGCATTAGGAACATCTATTGCAAACACTTTTCGGGCATTTCCAGGAATTGTAAGTAGTGCTGTTCGTTCAGCGTCTGGGTACCTGACATCATTTTTTACCCAGATGAGTGTATCCATCCACAATGCTGGAATGAGTCTTGAAGAGTTTGGACATCATTGGGTCCATATCGGTAGACAGGTTCGAGCGTTTGGAAAACTTCTCTCTCTATATGTAACCGGTCCGTTGATGTTGATGGCTGGGGCTGCTGTCAAGGCATTTGCTGACTTTGATCAGGCAATGACAGAAACCTTTGCTAAGTTGGGAAAGCAGTCTCCAAAAGTTCGGAAGCAAATGGAAGACATGGTTGCAGCAGTTGCAACGAGTGGACGTGTTGCGTTCAGTCCAACAGAACTGGCAAAGGGGTACGAAGAACTAGCGGCAGCAGGGTTGGACGCTGGTCAGACGATGGCCACTCTTGGACCGGCTGCTCAGTTTGCTCAGGCTGGAGCATTTGAGCTAGACACGTCTGTGCAGATGCTAATTGGGTCAATGTCTTCATTTGGTGCGATGTCTACTATTCCTTCTGTGTTTTCTGCAAATATGCAACGATTTGCAGATGTCATGGTGAATGTTGGTAACACGACCCCGGCATCTGTTGAAGAAGTCGCTAGAGCAATGGCGCAGGACGGTGCTGTTGCGGCAAGAAACTACGGTATGTCTTTGGAAGAACTTGCTGCAATCATCGGGGTATACGCCTTTCAAGGTAAGAAAGGTGAAGAGGCTGGACACTTGGTTGGTCGTGGTATTCGTCTGCTTACCTCTTCATTTATGAAGAACCAAGATGTCTGGAAAAAGTTTGGCATTGACTTGATTGACAAATCCACTGGCGGGTTCATCAAGTTTGCAGACGCTATCAAGCTTCTAGAAACCAAGATGCAGTCTCTCAGCGCTCCAATGCGTGTGAGCTTCTTGAGTATGCTGGGATTTGAAACGCTGTCACAGAAGGCTATTCTTCCATTGATTGGGTACAGTGATGAGCTTGAACGGCAGGAAAAAATCTACAAGGAAGTAGGAAGCACTGCCGAAATGGCGAAGATTCAGATGGAGTCGTTCACAAACCAGATAAAGGTGTTTAGAAACATTGTTCTTCTTGCGGCCATTGAAACAGGCAAGATGCTTGCTCCATATGTGATGATGCTTACAAAAGTCATTGCAAAGGCTATCGCATATTGGAGAGGGTTGACAGACGAAGTTAAGAAAACAGTGTTTGCGTTTGGACTTTGGTCTGGTATAATCGGACCAGTTCTTGTGGGGTTGTCTATTCTAATGTCGTTTAGTGGATACATTGCTCTTGGACTGGCATACATTAGAACAGCAGTCTATGGAGCAATGATGGCATTCACCAAGTTCGGCTTAATCGCTTCAACGCTTGGGTACGCAGTTGTTCTTGCTCTTCAAGAAATGATTGCAAGAGGCGGCGGTGTTGTCCAGATTATTGGCAACATTTCTTCAGCGTTTATTGACATGTACAACTCTATTCTTCCAGTGATTGTCGAGTTGCAAAGACTGTGGAGCTTCTTTGTTCAAGCTCTTGCAACAATGCTGCTGGCTGGAATGGAAGCTGTTACAGCAATCTTTGGATCAGCTATGACCTGGATTGGTCAAATCACAGCCGTGACTTGGAGTGATGCTATTAGCTGGATGGCTGAATGGTTAAGATTCGCTCGATTCGCTTTACAGAACTTTGGACTGGTTGGAGCCTACGTGTTCGTCAAGGTTCAACTTGCCCTGACAGGTCTGTGGGAATACATGAAGTGGGTATTCACTTCTGCGGTACCGGCCGTCATGAACTGGTTTGGAAATAATTGGTTCAATATGTGGACAAC
>CAZOUW010000009.1:26830-36633 GCA_964583075.1 uncultured Candidatus Saccharibacteria bacterium
TGATGGAAAAATCAATTGCACCAGCTTGGGAAGGTGTAATTAGTGAAGCTCAACTTGCAGGTATGAAGGCTGGTGAAGGAATTGGTGAAGGTCTTGATCTTGGAACAAAGAATAGCAAGACTAAAGCAGAATCTTCTGTAGACAATGTTGGTAGATGGTCTAATGAAGCACTACATCGGATTCAGGCATATACTGAAGCCGGTGGTGGAATGCGTGGAAAGGTGTTGAGTACAACTGGTTCGCTTGTTGAACCAACAGCCGGTCCAAACACACTAACAGAAAATAGACTAGATGCTGCTCGTGCTGATCAAGCAAACCAAGCAAAGGTTGCAATGTTGATGCAGAAAGCAGTAGAACAACTCATTCTTCTAAACAAGAAGAAAGACGAACAGGCTCCAGTCGTTCTTGGTCCAGCTGTACTGTAAGGAGAAACAATGTCATTAACACTACTGGGATTTCACTCGATTAAGGCAAAAGTGACTAACGAAGGTCATCGTGAGTACGATGTGTCTTACAGAGTCCAGAGCAGTAACGGGACACACGGACCATATGACCTTCTTACATTAAACGGCCTTCCAAGAGTTGGTGATGCTTGGAGTGTGTATGGATCAACTGATAATTGGGCAACCTGTCAACCTCAAAGAGAAGTTGTTCCAGTTCAAGGTCATCCAGAAGATGAAAAAACCAAGTTCTGGGATGTTATCTGTAAATTCAGCACAAAGCCAAATCCAAGATGTCAAGAGCTGAACTTTACTTCTCCTCTTGAAGAGCCAATGAAGATTAAGATCAGCTCAAACAAGAGAACGGCTGAAGCGACTCAAGACCGATTTGGCCTTCCTATCCGTAACTCTGCTCATGAACTTGTTAAGGGTCCAATCATAGAGTTCGATGAAGGACTTCTCACTGTTGAAATCGAGCAGAATGTTCCAGAGGATGAATTGGAGCTGCTTACTCTCTGCTTCAACCGGGTTAACAACGCCCCACTCTGGGGAATGCCCAAGCGGTGTGTCCGTTTAACGGGGATCGCAGCAGAACGTCTTGTCTACGGGCGGTGTAACTACTATTGGCATCGTACTCTTAAGTTTGACCTTGATGACAAGACGTTTGATAGGGATGTTCTTGATGAAGGGACGAAGGTACTGAACGGGCATTGGGCCACAAAGAAAGAGTTAACTGAAATTACCGGTTCTAATTATGTTGGAACAGGAAGTGAACTTGTTTCTGAGTCACTCTGGGTACTTGACCCCATCAACGGATTACTCCCGGACCCAAATAATCCCACTCACTTTAAGAGGTACGTTGATCGTGAAGGTAACCTTGCAAGAGTGATCTTGAATGGTTCTGGTCTTCCAGCCAACACAACTTACTTCTACCCGACAATCACGAGTGGGACAAGCCCATCTGTTTCAACACGGTATACACCTCTTGGAACCGGCTCTGTTTCACTCGACACAGAAGGTGATCCTGGATACTTCAGAGTAGAAAAGTATCTTGAAGCGAACTTTCTACTGTTGGGGATTCCGACAAACCTCAACTTCACCACTACTGGAACGGGAACAGGTGGATACTAATGAATACCTCAGTGCTCACAGACACAAAGCTGTTTCAAATTGTTGAACAACCACCACAGGACATGCTCACAATCATCTCTACAATGTATTGTCAAAGGCGTGGAGAAAGTCCAATTTCTTACAGATTGTCATCAAGTTATCCAATCAACAAATCTGATGAATCGATCATAGTAAGAAAAATCACTCTACAGCCTGCATGTAAGCTCCTAGTTTCATCTGAGCAACTTTGGATGAATGGGCTTACTGGAATTTGTCTTGTCAATAAGTCCGATACTGGTCACATCTTGTACGGGTTTAAGGGATCACAACATTACTTAACAGTGCTTCCAAAGATGTTCGCTGTGTTAACTGGTCCTTCCACAGCGGAGCTTGAACTCTGGTCGAGTCAAGTGGACACACATTGCGACATACACTTCTTGCCGGAGTAGTCACTTATGAGCTCTGCATATTTTCTTTCAGAAGACGATGTCAAGCTCCTTAAAGAAATGGCTAATTCGTATAGACAAGGCACTGTAGAAAATAGAAAGTACAGGTACTCTGTTTATACTGAGGAAGCCCAATCCCAAGACGTTCACTTGGTAATTCCAGAAACTACGATAGATGCAATTTCAGATCTATCGGTGTCTAGTGGACTATGCCAAGTTCAAACAATCGTAGATAATCAAATCGCTGAAATAGGTAATATTCCTGTAGAGGTCTATAACCTTCGGCAAGATGCGTTAGAAGCTGGAACTCCCTACCTCGCTGTTAAGACAAAGCATGGTAAGTGGATAGTTTCTGGTTCTAAGGGAAATTCAACATACATCGTTCAATTTGAAATCATTTCAAAAGTTGGGCTTGGTACAGGTACTGGAACAGACTCACCAGATCTACCAGCAGGTGTTCAGGTAGCTAGAGTGGTAAACTCTGCCTACGGTATGACTAACATTCCAGACATAGATGCTGGAAGAATACTAGTCTACGATACGTCTGGTTGTTTCTTCAACGAATCAGACGAAGCTCTACTTTGTAGAATAGGCTACGCCGTCTACATGAAGCAAGAGGGTCTTGATCCAGATGTTGTTCTTAGAGATGGAACTGGAACAGGAACAGGAACTGGACTAGAATCAGTTAACCTTGCAGGAAAATGGGAAGTTATTTCTCTCTGTTGTGCGGCGGTGTAGCTCATTATGGCAAACAAGGCAAACAAAGAAGGGTGTACTGGATGTACCACAGATTCTCATTGCTGTGGATGTTGGATATTTGAAAGACGTAGAGGCCTTCCTCTTACTCTTTCACTTGAGTCTAGACAAACTTGGGCTGCTGTTGGAAATGCCACATCTTGCCCAGCAATTATTCCCTATGGAAATAACCCTACAGGAGTCGATCCTACTAGAATCATATTGTCATCAGATCTTAAGATGACTTACCAGAATCCCATACCATCTAGCTTTTTAACAAACCTCACAAACCAACAATACGAATCTACTAAGCCAACACTTACAACAGATGTGTTTGGGAACTGTACGTTTCATAACGAATATCTACAAAACCCAAACTTCTATGTTCCAGAAGACGGTTGGCACGTGTCAGAAGAAGTTAAGCTCTACCAAGTTCCTGGTGATAGTGTTTGGACAGGAAACTTGTACAATGCAACTGGAAGATACTTTGTTGCAAGACAGTTCAAATGGGTTATTCCACCTGGAACTTGTAGTCAAGACTTACTTGTCAAACAGTTTGCAGCTTGTGTCACAGGATTTGTCTTTACTTCAGACAAATCAACTTGGCCAGAAGGTGGAAATACGGCTGGTGGTAAGAGTGTAACCTTCAACAGAATTCGCAACGGTACTTGGGTATCCGGAACAAAAACTGAATCTATTATTCCAGCTAGTTACCCATCTGCTCCTAACAACCATTGGGAACGAATCAGAACTGCTACTGGTGGGCACATCCGTGGAGTTAAGTTCTTAGGTCTCAACTTATTAACTAATGCCCAGTGCTGTCCTTTCTTTTCTGAAGTACAAGGACCATCCCTATCAGAAAATGGATGTTCTATTAGAGGACACTCAGTTTCACCAACAAACATTGGATTATACGCATCTCCGTTTAGAGGGCTTTCACAAACTGTGAATTTAGGGGGTCGTGGAGATTTACCAAACGTTGATAACACTCCTCCAGCAGATATCCAAGCACTTACCTCAAATCATGTTGTGTCTGAAATCTTTTACTTGCATTTTACTCTAAGTAAGTAGATAGAGGTTGTTCAACAATGCCCAATCTATTCAAACGCACTGTATGTGAATGTTCTGTTCCAGGATGGTGCAATCGACATAACAGATTCATGTCTACAAGACTGCATGTGTTATGTCAAAAAGGTCAACCACCACCTCCTCTTAAACCCTCCTCTAATGGAGATCAGCCATACTCAGAATCTACCTACAAATTTCTACTTCCTGAGGCACTTCCTTGTGTTTATCGTGGTCCGGTTACTCGGCAAGAAAACTGTAGACTAGAACAGTGTATTGGAGGAGCCTTGTTTGATGTGTTTAGATGTGACATACACACAGAATGCTCTATCGACTCTAGAGCCGTTCCAAAGTTAACCGTATGTAAGAAGTGTAAGGACCGTGTTCAGCCCGTATCACATCAGAACGGGTAGCAACCGGTTACCCGGCATAGGTAGTCGAGTAGCCGTACGAAACGCTACGACGTTGTTTGCTGCATTCTAACCACAACCCCCGGTAAACTACCCCCGCACCACTCTGAAACCCGTATAGCCCAATTGGGTGTCTAACTAACCACCTCTTTTACCAGCAAGTCGCAGAAGGGTCGCAGCAATGGCTATCACTTGGTCTTATGGTGTTACCACAATTCTAGATCGTATCGACACTACCTTGCCAAAGACATTAGATTCTCTAAAAATGGCTGGGTTTGACAGTCCACATCTATTTGTTGATGGCGCACTGTGTCAAGAACTCTACAATCGCAAGTTTGGACTAAACGTAACTTGCAGATTCCCAGCAATTCGTGTAACAGGAAACTGGATTTGCAGTCTGTGGGAACTCTACGTTAAAAACTCTCACGCAGAGTTCTTTGCGATCTTTCAAGACGATATCATCATTTCAAGAGGGGCAAAAGAATACATTGAGAATACTGCTCCTAATGGAAGAATGTACTTCAACCTGTACAACGTTCCAGAGAATGAAAGGTTAAAGCCACCTGGAATGAAGTATGGATGGTACCCTTCAAACCAGTACGGTAGAGGCGCTCTTGCGTTGGTGTTTCGTGTAGAAGCCGTCCAAGCGTTACTTGGAGCCAACCATCTTCTAAATAAGCCAAGAGATTTGGAAAGGGGGTGGAGGACAATTGATGGGGCTGTTGTCGATTCAATGAAACAAGCTGGGTACAAAGAGGTCGTCCCATTTCCATCAATTGTTCAGCACATCGGGTATATGTCAACAATTGGAACACCCGATCGGGCAACCCCAAGAAGTTTTCGTGGTGAAGAGTTTGACTTGCGCAGGTTAGGAGAACCGTCATGACGCTTAGAGTTGGAGTACTCGTACCAGACCTTTCCATGAATGGAGTTACCCGATGGGTCTGTTCGCTTGCCAAGTGGTTACCAAACCACGAAGCCCTTCTTGTCGCAGTAGGTATTCCACCAGCAGCCGAAGCAAAACAGACTACAGCCTACGCTCTCAGTTCAATTGGTGTTCCACTGTATGGAACAACCGTGTACAACGAGCATGGAGAAAACTCAGATCATGTGCTTCGTCTTGGTGAAGACCTGGAACAAGTTGTAGATCGGGTGTTTGAGTACTCAGATGTTGTGGTCATTTACAGTCTATCTGACTGTGCTCAAATCTTTAGACACAAGCGTCCAACCAAACCTGTCATACTGGTAAGCCACGGACCTAGTGAATATACAGCTTCGTGGATACGTGAACTGTACCCTTTCTCTTCAGGAAACGTGGCTGTATCATCATGTTGTGTATTTGACTTTCCAACAGAAATACCTGTGGAAATCATTCACAACGGATATGAACCTGACCGTGTTGCAACTGTTCCATACACCCTTCACGAACGAGTTAGACTGAGACAAGACTTGTTTGATGTAGTTGATCCACACCAACTTGTGATTGGATATGTGGGCCGGTTCAGCGACGAAAAGAATATTCTTGATATTGCTAGAGCTGTCGCTTGGATCAATGAATGTACAGACAGTTCTGCAATTGGTGTATGGGTGGGTCAAGGCTACGCTCAAAGAAGGTATGAAGTCTTGGCAGAAGAAATTGCTGGACCAAACGCATGTCTATGGCTCCCACCTACTGAAGACGTTGCTTCAATCTTCAAAGCAATAGACGTATTCATGCTAACGTCTTACAGAGAAGGGTTTTCTATGGCCTTACTTGAAGCGTGGGCCAGCCATGTTCCAACTGTTTCCACCGGAGTTGGGGCAACACCATCTCTACAGAGCGTTTTCCAAAAATCACTAACCCACCTTGTCCCACTAGATATTCCTGAAGAGAAAAAGGGACAAGTTCTTGGATTAGCCTGTTTCAAAGCATCGGCTGATACACACGTTCGCCGCAACGCCTACGAAGTCACAGTAAAGTACCTCACAGCAGACAAAATGGCTGAGCGATGGGCAAACTACTTGAGAAAGGTTTTATCAACCGCATCGGCTTCGTAAGGTGAACCATGTTACTTGGTGACCGTATAGAACATGCCCTTTCATCTGTCGGTGTTACCAAGGAGCTTGTGGAAAACTGGCTTGGGCCAGAATGCGGCTGCGACTATAGACAACAACAGCTCAACCTCTTAGACAGATGGGCTAGAAAAGTGCTATCTAACACTCTTTCTAACCCAAAAGAATTTCTGTACAAAATGTTAGGAGAAGAAAATGAATAAGATTGGACTCGTTGGGTACTCCTGCGCAACAGGGTTAGGTGAATTGAATAGGCAACTGGCAAGGTATCTGCCGATTACTCACTGGCTTGTCTACCCCCACCGCTCAAAGAAGTTGATTGTACCATCATCACCTCACACTGTTTGCAGAGACGGTGTACTTGACCAATCAACAATCCAAGATTTTGTAGAGCAGTGTGACATTATCCTGTTCTGTGAAACACCGTACTATTCAAGACTCACAGAATACTGCTGGCAGCTTTCCAAACGAGTGGTCTGCGTTCCTATGCAAGAGTGGATGCCGACTCTCTCACCAAACCGGACGGGGTGGCCTTTCCAAGTCACTAAGTATATTTGTCCAATCAAGTACACGTATGACAGGTTTCATACACAGCTTCCATGCAGTTATGTTAACTGGCCGATTGATACTAACAGGTTTTCTTTCAGGGAACGCAAAGTCTGTAATAGGTTTGTGTTCATAAATGGAAATGGTGGTTATCAAAACCGTAAAGGAATTGATACCATTGAAGAACTGATTCACCTATGGCCAGAAATTCCGTTAACTGTCTTTTCACAGGCAACTCAGCATCTAACAAACTTGGTTAGAAACAAGCCTAACATTCGGCTTCTTCGAGAAGTGGCTTCCAATGACTTACTGTACTCTCCAGAATACGGGGATGTACTCCTCTGCCCCCACTCAATGGATGGGCTTGCTTTAGAACCACGTGAAGCCGCATCGGCCGGAATGCCGATTATTGTTACAGATGGTCCAATATGGCAAGAGCTGCCTGCGATTGCTAGGGTTAAGAGTACCGTCTCTTCTATTCACACTAGAAGTGCCGTTGAATGGTATAGCCCCGATGCCACAGATCTTGCTACAGTATGTCGCTCACTACTCGGCCAAGATATTTCAACTGAAAGTGTAAGAGTACGTGAGTGGGCAGAAGAGCTTTCGTGGAATATCCTTGCAAACAAGGTGTATGAAGAAGTTGTTTGTTCAAGAAAGGAAGAGTAACAATGTCGAGAATTCCTTCAACGATGGTTCCTCCTTCACAAAGACGTCCTCATATCTGGAAACAAGGAATATTACAGATTTGGATTACACGAGCTTGTGACCTTTCATGCTTCCACTGTACCCAAGGCAGTAATCTTAGAGGCAAGCCTTCTATGATGACTGTGGAACAGTTTGAACAAGCATGTCTCACTCTGAAAGACTACTTTGGAGTTGTAGGTATCTTTGGAGGAAATCCAACTCTACATCCAAAATTTGACGAAATTTGTAAGGTCATGAAAGGAATTATTCCATGGGAACGTAGAGGACTCTGGAGTAACAACTTGAATGGAAAAGGGGCTATCTGTCAAACAACGTTCAATCCCAACCACAGCAACTTGAACGTTCACATGGTGAGAGCAGCTTACGATGAAATGTACAATACTTGGCCTGAAGCTAGACATGTCCTAAAAGGACTTGATCCATCTTGGCCTGAAGCTAGGGGTCGAGCAGAACATATCGTAGGAGATTCTAGACACTCTTCTCCGTATGTTGCAATGAAGGATATTATTCCAGACGAACAAGAACGATTGGATCTTATCGGAAAATGCGACGTTAACCAAAACTGGTCTGCTATGATTGGAGTGTTTAGAGGAGAGCTTAGAGCATGGTTTTGTGAAGTAGCTGGTGCCCAATCAATGCTTCATCAAAACAATCCCGAGTATCCTGATACGGGTGTTCCGGTTGTTGCTGGATGGTGGAAACGTCCAATGCAAGACTTTGCTGGACAAGTTCATAAGCATTGCCACGAATGTGGTATTCCACTACGTTCGTATGGGCAGCTTGCAATTGGAGGTACTCATGAACAAGTTAGTCAAACTCATGCAAATATCTACCAACCAAAGAAACCAGACAGGCTTGTAGAACTTGTTGTATCAAGAGATCAACTTCAAATTGGAGCTCTTCCAAAGGCCACAGATTATATTCAGAATGGAGGTAAGTAATGTCTCCTATTACTCTATTTCCAAGAAAACTTGAAGGTCTTAAAGGAATGTCTTGGATGGCAGAAGTTGAACTAAACCACTTAGTTCATCTTACTACTTTTAAGAACTCAATGCTAGAAATAGGTACAGCCAGTGGAGCAACTTCTGGATATGTGTCTAGAAAGAATCCAAACGTTGAAATTATCTGTGTTGACAACTTTGGAAAAGGAAATGAATACGATGCAGAAAGACTTTCAAACTGGAAAGAAAACGCTACAGATAGAATGAATCTAATAAACGCAGATTCTTCTACACTAAGAGATAGACTTTCTTCAGATACGACTAAGTTTGACTTAGTGCTTATTGATGGAGACCACAACTATGAAGGATGCTTAAGAGACTTGTCTATCGTTGTTCCTTACTGTGTTCCTGGCTTAACTACAATCGTATGCCATGATTATGGAGATCCTAACCATAGAGGAGTTCAACTCGCAGTGCATGAGTTTGTATACCGATTTCCAGAGTTTCGGTTTATAAACATTCAGCATTCCCTTGTTGAATTATTCTATGAGGTGGTGAGATGAATATCTCTAGTTACCCATCTGCTATTCCAATTAGAGGAATCGTTGTTTGTGTAAACTACGATGATCTTCTAAAGATAACGCTGGTAAGAAATATGCGTCATCTAGTAGAATGTCTCGTAGTTACCTCTCCTACAGATCATAGAACAAAGGAGCTCTGTAAGGGAATTCCAAACGTTCGAGTATATGAAACAGATGCGTTCTACCGATATGGGGCAAAGTTCAATAAAGGCCTCGCAATGGAAGAAGGCTTTGATGTGCTCGGTAGAAGTGGCTGGATCTTAATCTGGGATGCAGATACATTACTTCCAGATGATATTTTGTATAACTATCAACCTGGAAACTTGTATAATGCCCATAGACTAATTCTCAATGATCCACTTCAATGGACTCCTCAGTTTGATTGGAAAAGAGCTACTCCAAGTCATGATCCATCATTTCCTGGGTACTTCCAGTTATTTCATGCAGAAGACCCAATTATCTCACAGCATCCTTGGTACGATGTAACGTTTACCCATGCTGGTGGATGTGATGGATACTTTCAAAGTAGGTGGTCTCAGGAACGTAAGATAAGGCTACCCTTTAAGGTACTTCATTTGGGGCCAAGAGATACCAACTGGTTTGGAAGAGCCTCTGAACGTGCTGATAGACTTCCTGTAGAAGAACAGGCTCATTTCAAGAAAGAAATGCAGAAGTTTCTAACATTCAAAGGATGGAGAGGAGCTAACTCTTCAACATTCGTTGAGTCAAACTACGACGAAAAAGTAGTTGTTCCAGGAGCAGTAGAAAC
>CAZOUW010000010.1:0-35206 GCA_964583075.1 uncultured Candidatus Saccharibacteria bacterium
AAAATCCACGGCACCTATCGAGAGTAGTCCGTTTACTTCGACATCCAGCCCGGTTGTCTCAATGTCCAAAATGACCATGTCTATATCATAGCTGCACGCACAGATTAAGGCTACTTACGCTTTATTAACAGAGAAAGAACTGGTATAATCGCATGGTTTTAATGCCGTTGTAGCTCAGTGGTAGAGCACTTCCATGGTAAGGAAGGGGTCCCGGGTTCAAGTCCCGGCAACGGCTCCATTGAAATTATTCCTATAATCTGTTATTATTAACATAACTATGACGAAATATTTATACAAATCAGAAGAGGATCGCAAACTAGATGGTGTTTGTGCGGGTATTGCAGAATACTTCGACGCTGATCCAACACTAGTGCGTGCGGCCTATGCGCTCCTAACTGTCATGACCGGATTATTCCCAGGGATAGTAGGTTATATCGTGCTAACAATCATTATGCCTAAGAAAAGTGAGGTAAAGAAAAATGGCAAAAAAATCAGCAAAGCGTAAGATTATCGGTCTTGTTTCAGAAGAATCTGGAAACCGTAATTACTACACAATCAAAAATCACCAGAATACACCAGACAAGCTAGAGCTACGTAAATACGACCCTAAATTACGCAAACACGTACTTTTTGTTGAAACTAAGAAAAACCTAGGCCGGAACGAAGTCAAAGCAAAAAAGCGATAATTCTTGCAGAAAATGATTACAAAATCGTCCAAATTTTGAGCGATTTTTGTTGTTTAGAACGAATCAAAGAAGTTGAACGTAATAAATTTTACATCATAAATTTATCAGAGGTAGGCTTGACATATTATTCACAACCGGTATGATGGTCTTTGTGTCTTTTTTGTGAGGAAAGAGCACAACCTGAACACAACCCCAAATGACGATTTTTAATATTAGTGATCATACGAGGGTACTTTTCTAGGGTATAAGGAGGAATAGAATGCGGAAATCCGTATTAATCGCGGGTCTTATTCTTGCTGGTTTTATAACACTGGCAGTACGACCGTCAGCGCACGCCGAAGAGGCAAATACACAAGCTTCAACAGCGCCACAACCAGTGATTGTTGAGGTACAAAAAGGCGACAGTCTAACAAAAATTGCAAGTAATCATCAGACGACATACACACGTTTGTATGATGCCAATACATTCATTCAGGATCCGAATGTCATTCATCCGGGAGAAAAGGTACGAGTACCAGATGTCAACGAACAGTTAGAAAGCCGTATCTCGGCAGCGGCGGCAGAAGTCCCCGCAACAAAATCAGAAAAAACCACAAAGAAACAAGTTAAGACACATGCGAAGCAAAAAACCGTCGCATCAAACGCACCAGCAGTAACTGATGGTAGTGTATGGGATGCACTTGCACGTTGTGAATCAGGCGGCAATTGGTCAATCAATACAGGCAACGGCTATTACGGTGGCTTGCAGTTTACGGCAGCAACGTGGAAAGCTGTAGGTGGCCAAGGGTTGCCACACCAAGCCAGCCGCGAAGAGCAAATTATGCGTGGTCAAATACTTCAAGCTCGTAGTGGCTGGGGGCAATGGCCAGCATGCACTAAAAAACTTGGGTTACGTTAGAAATCAAGAATACTCCTGGCAGCTCACACTGTCAGGAGTTATACTTTAGTGATGATTGTCACACCCGTAAAAACAAGTAAAATTCTAGCTAGTAAAATCAGCATCACGGAGCTATTAGATACGAATATTACGCAGTTATCTGAAGACCAGATTCTAGTTATCACATCAAAAATTATAGCCCTCTGCGAAAACCGAGTTGTCAGTATCGAAAATACCGACAGGAAAGAACTTATACAAACAGAAGCCGATCTTTACTTGCCAGCTAATTTTAGTAAATACAATTACCATTTTACAATCAAACGTAACACTCTCGCGGCAGCTGCTGGAATAGATGAATCAAATAGCGACAACAAATACGTACTGTGGCCCTGTGATCCGCAGAAATCAGCTAATGAGATTCGAGCATATTTGCAGAATAAATTCCAACTCAAGCAAATTGGCGTCATAATAACTGATAGCGTCAGTCAACCAATGAGACTTGGCACAACAGGTGTAGCAATTGGCTACAGCGGACTAAGTCCAACGAACGATTACAGGGGCAAGCAGGATTTATTTGGCAAAGAAATGACCGTAACACGCTCAAACGTTGTTGGTGGGCTTGCATCAGCCGCTGTACTTGCAATGGGTGAAGGCACAGAACAAACACCACTTTGTGTTATTAATTCAGTACCATTTGTGAACTTCTGTAAAAAAGATCCTTCAAAAAAAGAGTTATCAGAATACTTTATAGACCTAGAAACAGACCTATTTGCCCCAATGATCAGTAGCCTCCCCTGGCAAAAAAAATAAATAGCTCTCCGTGACGGGGTTCAAATCTAGCCACAACAAGAACAAAAGGCTCCAAAAAAATGGAACCTTCTAATCTTGGCAGGGGTGGAGGGACTTGAACCCCCGACACCAGGTTTTGGAGACCTGTGCTCTGGCCAGCTGAGCTACACCCCTATGGATCAGGAGTTATAATAACCCAATCTACGATATTTGTCATCAGTCATACCTTTTTTTGAGCATAAGCGCATTGTGTAACGTTTTTTTGCGCTATAGTAGTAGATAAGAAATTACTTTTAATGGGAGTGAGCATGAGCAAGCTCAAAAATGTGCAACAAAGAATCAAACAATTGACGGCAGGCAGGGAAAGACCACTTATGGTTGTACTCGGGGTTGCGCTGGTTGGTTTTGTGGCCTTGGTAGCAACCTATGCTGCAACATTTTCAATTAGTAGCGAACCAGAAGCCGGAACAATTGCCGGCAATGCATGTGCTTCGTCCGACACAACTGCATCAGAAAGCGGTGCTGTCACTTTTGGCACTACCTGTTCAGCAACACTGCCTGGTCTGGCCAGAATACCGTGGGAAGGTGGGCCAGATTACTGGAAGACTTCAAACGGCGCCCAGTTTGCCAAAGCAGATGCCGCCGGCTGGGATGATCCAAGCTTTTTTCCATTTGCTGTCTTCTCGTCCAAACCAACTCAAGCAGTACAACTCGCATCCATTGGTATTAATGTCATATAGGGAGTTGAGACAGACAATGGGTCCCTTGATCTTCTCAGGCAGGCTGGTATTTTTGGTATACTTGAACTAAACAATTGGGATAATACTGACGCTGGCACAAATCCGGCCATAGTTGGGTATTTGACAGCTGACGAGTGCGAGATGGGATATTCTTGCGGTGGAGATGCGGCTAACGCAGAACAACGACTCGCCGAGCAAACACGTAGAGCAAATATTGTGAAAGGCTACAAAGATGGACGCTTTACTTCAGCTAATTTCGGTAATGGCGTGCTCAATACGTATTGGGGCCCTGATCTGATGGATGATCACATGGCGTTGATGGACATTTCCAGTGTTGATAAGTACCCTTATACTTCACCGCAGATTAGATTTGAGTACGGCAGGGCACCTGATTGGAATAAACTAGGTGGTACTGAAGGAAATGCTCAATCATCTGCTGCATATGGTTGGCAAGTCGATCAAATGATGAAGTGGCAAGACCCCAATAGGCGTCAGCCTATATGGATATTCGTTGAAACCGCACAGCCACTTTTAGATGAAACTGGCTCAGGTGTTATCACTCCAGACCAGATAGAAGGTGCTATTTGGTCTGCCATAACTAACGAAGCAAGGGGTATATCCTTTTTCCAGCATAATAATAATGATTCAACGGGATGTGGTTTTTATTCAATTGTTGATTCTGGCTGCACGGCTACAAAAACAAAATTAAAGACTACTATAGGGAATGTTAAGACATTGGCGCCAGTCATAAACACACAATCATATGCTTGGGACTTTGGAGCAACAAAAATTGACACAATGCTTAAAGCGCATGATTCGTATGCTTACATTTTTAGTTCTGTAGGTGTTGGTGGAACGACAGGATCAAAAACCTTTACTTTACCTGCTGTCATTACTGGCACAACTGTCGAAGTCGTAAACGAGGGTAGGAGCTTATCAGTAAGCGGAGGTAAATTCACGGACACATTCGCAGCCGAATATTCACACCATATTTACAAAATAAAAATCTAAACCTACGTCAACCTAATCCGCACTCTCGAACTCATTCCTGCAGGAACACAGTAACCACGTCTACAAAATTGTTATTTAGCCTATGTAATTATAATCAGCATATCTTTTCAGAAACTCGATTACCTGTTATACAATAGAGTACATGGCAAAACTTGAGCTGACCAAGCCAACATTGTTTATGCTGTATGGCTTTCCGGGGGCTGGGAAAACATATCTGGCAAAGAACTTGCGAGAGTCTATACAGGCTGCGCATGTTAATGCTGACAAGATTCGTTACCAGTTATTTGAAGAACCACGCTATGACCGTGCAGAAAATGAAATTGTCGACCAGCTAATGGAATACATGACCGAAGAATTTCTTGATGCCGGTGTATCAGTTGTTTTTGACACAAACGCAATAAAGAAAAACCAGCGCAGAACACTCCGAGATATTGCGAGAAAAAAGAAGGCAGAGCATGTTTTGGTATGGCTACAAATTGACCCAGAAAGTGCCTTTGCGCGTGTATCACAACGTGACCGTCGTAAAGCCGAGGATAAAGTTGCACGACCCATGGATAAGCCCCTGTTTGATAATGCTACATCAAGAATGCAAAATCCTAGTCATGATGAAGACTATATTGTACTGAGCGGCAAGCACTCCTACCCAATGCAAAAAACTGCAATTGTTAAAAAGTTATATGACCTAAAACTTATCAGAACCGAGGGTGTTTCGAAAAATGTCGTTAAGCCCGGACTTGTGAATCTTGTACCAACTGCGCAGCAAGGTGATATTCGTCGTAATATTAATATTCGCTAGAAATGTCCCAAAAAGTTATCAACGTTGATGGTATTGGTGATGTACCGTTCTATAAAAGACGCGATGCTGCTACGATAAAAATACGAGTCAGTGGATCTGATATTAAAGTCTCTATGCCTATGTGGGTACCCTATAAAGCGGCGGTAGCCTATGTTAGTCAACGCTCAGAGTGGATAGTAGCCAATCGCAAGCCCAGTGCCGTTTTGAATCCAGGCAGTAAAATTGGGAAGAACACAGTTTTACGACTACAGCCAGCTGATGTCATTCGATTTTCTTCAAAATACACTAACAACCAACTGATTATAAGGTTTCCGTCACAGTATTCAATTGATTCGCGCGTCGTTCAGGAAAGGGTGAAAAAATATGCTATCAGTGCCCTGCAACGGGAGGCTGAAGAACTATTGTTGCCACTTGTCAGAAAAAATGCGGCAGTAGGCAACTTTAGTGTCAATAAAATAGAGGTGAAAAACCTAAAGAGCCGTTGGGGTAGCTGCAGTAGCAGAAAAGATCTTGCATTCAGTTTATTCCTTATACAGCTCCCGTGGCACTGCATAGAGTATGTTATTTATCATGAGCTTGCTCATACAATCCATATGAATCATAGTGCTGAGTTTTGGGCCCTTGTTGCGCAATTTGTGCCTAACTACAAGGATATACGCCGAGAAATGAAACAATATTCACCTCATATAGTCCTACAAGCATAATTAGTATGGCATAATAGTGTTCAATGGACGGCGATACAAAACAACTGACCCCAAAGCGTGGATCACTAGAGCATGAGCGTCTTAGTAGCCTTATTAACAGCATGGCTGACGGTGTGATCGCGATTGATGAGCAAATGAACATTGCAGTTTACAATGGCGCGACTCTAAACATTCTAGATATAAATACGGCTATAACCAACAAGAATATTGGCCAGGTACTACGACTAATCAACAAAGATGGCCAGATCATAAATATTGCCAACCTAATTAACAGTATTACCACCCAATATTCAAATCGAGACTTGCTGCTGCAATATCCAGACGGTAGCAAAGTAAACTTGTATGTAAGTATTGCTCCAGTAAAACTTGGCTATGGACAAAGCGGCACAAAAGGCCACGTTATACTGATTCGAGACATCACTCACGAAAAATCTCTAGAAGAAGAACGTAACGAGTTCATTAGCGTTGTCAGTCATGAACTGCGCACCCCAGTAACCATTTCTGAGGGCAACATAAGTAATGCTCAGCTACTGGCCGAAAAGGGTGGAGACTCAGCCAAAATAGCCGATGCACTAAGATTAGCTCACGAGCAAATCGTCTTTCTAGCTGATCTAATCAATGACCTCTCAACACTGTCGCGAGCTGAACGAGATACGCTCAATGTAGAAGTTGAGAGTATAAATGTGCATCAACTAATGACCGACCTAGCCAACAACTATTCACCCCAGGCGAAGGCAAAAAATCTAACCATAAATGTAGAACTAGCACCTAATCTGGAGCTACTTAATACAAGCAAGATGTACTTGCGTGAAGTGTTACAAAATTTTATTATTAACGCTATAAAGTACACTCAAACTGGAAGTGTGACGATCGGTGCTAAACCGAACAACAAAGGTGTAGAGTTCTACATTAGGGATACGGGTATTGGTATCAGTAGAAATGACCAGGCCAAAATATTTGATAAGTTTTTCCGCTCTGAAGATTTTAGAACAAGAGAAACAAACGGTACAGGGCTGGGCTTGTATGTAACTCTAAAACTCGCAAAACTGTTACACGCCGAAATAAACGTACAAAGCGAACTCAATAAAGGTTCTTTATTTACGGTTCTAGTACCAAGCCTCAATGTAGGCCAATGATTGACTTTGTAAGCCACAAGTAGTACTATTGACTTGTTCGACCTACTACTCATAGTAGGTTTTTGTTATTAAGGAGGATAAAACGTGGCACGGACTAGAAAATTGCCAACCAAAAAGCCAAAGCGTAACCCAAAGCTTCGTAAACCAACGTTCTTCGGTAAAATATTTGGTCCAATTGGTCGGTTTATTAAAAAAGTTGTTAGGCCATTTCGTTTTATCCTCAAGCCCTTCAAAACACGCCCAGCTCGTTTTATTGGCCGGTTATTCAGCAAAATACTGCTTTTTAACTACTTCAGAACAAGCTGGCATGAGCTACGTCAGGTGACATGGCCTGGCCGCAAGGAGACATTGCAGTTGACATTTGCAGTCTTTATTTTTGCGATTAGCTTTGGTCTGATGATCGCAGTTGTTGATTACGGCTTAAGTAAACTATTCCAAGAGGTACTACTGAAATGAGCAAGCGTTATGACACAAACAAAAATTGGTATGCAATCCACACCTACAGTGGCTATGAAGAAAAGGTAGCTGAATCTATCCGCCAACGTGCTGATAGTTTAGATATGAAAGACAAAATATTCCAGGTTCTTGTACCAAAAGAGAAAATGATCGAGGTTAAGAACGGTAAGCGCAAGGTTGTTGAGAAGCGTATATTCCAAGGTTACGTTCTTGTGCAGATGAAGCTAACTGAAGACGCCTGGTACATTGTCCGTAATACACCGAGCGTAACTGGGTTTGTTGGTACCGGTACAGACCCTAGCCCAGTTAGCGAGGCTGAGATTGAAAAAATCATGAAACGAATGGGCCGTACTGAACCAAAGCACAAGATTGACTACCGTGAAGGTGAAGTTGTGAATATTATCGACGGACCATTTAAAGGCTTTGACGGCACAATTAACGAAATTGACGCCCAAAAAGGCAAGCTTAAAGTGCTTGTTAACATGTTTGGCCGCGAAACACCGGTTGAACTCGATAGTCTTCAAGTAAAACGAGTTTAGGTATGGCCGAGCCGAATCCAGAGTTTGAACCAGAAATATCATGGGATCAGCTAGAAAGAGAAATATTTTTACAAACTGATGCCGAACGTGTTGGCACTCGGAAAAAGTCTTTTACTGGGGCTTAGGAGCCACCTTATTTGGTTTAGGCGGAGCATTGGCTGCAGATATAGACATCGTCAAGGATGGTTTTGATAAGAACACAGCAGCAATAATTGCAATATCCAGTGTAGCAACTGCAGTCAGTGCAGTTAAGTCTATTCAAGAACTACGCAACTCCTCAAGACAAACAAAGCTAGGTCGCACTATGGACAACAGGGGTAGGTTGTAGTATAATCAGGCAGTTACGCACATTACATCGCATGCTTCAGCGATTAATAATGCAAGAAGGAAACTATGGCAACAAAAGAAATTAAAGCTAACCTAAAAATGAAAATCCCAGCCGGCAAAGCAAGCGCAGGTCCGCCCGTTGGTAGTACCCTTGGTCAATATGGCGTGAATATGATGGACTTTGTAACACCTTTTAACGAGGCAACTCGTGACATGAAGGGCACCGTCACCGCACACATCACCATTTATGACGACCGTTCTATGGATTTCAGGGTTGTGAGCCAACCGACTGACGACCTCATTCGTGCAGCGCTTGGTATTCAAAAGGGCTCTGGCCGCCCAAATAGTGAAAAAATCGAGAAGAAACTTACTGATGCGCAACTAACGCATATCGCAGAAGAAAAAGCAAAAGATATGAATGCCGATGACGTTGAAGCAGCCAAAAAGATGGTTGCAGGGACAGCACGCAGTATGGGTGTGGAGATTGAAGGCTAGAGATGACCAGCGAAATTAACTCTGCTGAGTTTTTTGGAATTGAGCCTGATGACCCCGAAGCAAAAACATTTGATACAGACTTTCCGACAAGTGAGCTTCCAGTCATTGACTATGACCGAGCCGATTGGGAAATGGGCACAGCCCAACAAGGTGGAGAAGTTAAGTTTCCAGAAACAGCCGAAGAAGAACAGGACCGTATTAACACTTGGCTCAAGAAGAAATATGGAGGCGGTGAAGCAACGCCAAACATACAACAGACCTATGATGACCTCAGAGACCGTCAAGTGAGTGATCCTTACGGAGCTGTAGAGAACGAATAAAGTAATTTGTGGGAGAGCAAAAACTCGTTTGTACCACGAAGGGAGAAAACAATGGCAAAGAAAGCAGAATTACTCGAGCAAGCTAGAGAACTTGAACTTGCAGTGAACGAAAAGAACACGATTGCAGAGATTCAAGCAGCAATTGACAAGGCAGGTTCACCTATAACAGCACCAGAGGAAGAAAAAATTGCAAAAGCAGGCAAGCACAGTGCTAAAGGCATTAAAGAGACGGCCGAAAAACAGGCGAAGATTGAACGCCAGCATCATAAAGATGAAACTGTCAAAGAAATCGAAACTCCTATAAAACCAAAGAAACTAGTAAAACCTACACGATCAAAACTTGAACGAAGAAGCAAGAAATATAAAGAGTCGGTCAAACTAATTGAAAAAGGTAAAGACTACACACTTGCAGAGGCTCTAGAACTTGCTCTCAAAACTAACCCGAGTAAGTTTGATGCCAGTGTTGAACTACATATTAAACTTGGCGTTGATCCACGACAGGCAGATCAGAACATTCGTGGCACAGTAAGCCTTCCAGCCGGGACCGGTAAAGATGTGCGTGTCGCAGTGTTTGCGGATGTAGATGACGCAAAAAAAGCCAAGGCGGCGGGCGCAGATATTGCGGCCAGTGATGAATTCCTGCAGCAGCTTGATAAAGAGCAGATTGATTTTGATGTTCTTATATCAACCCCGCTGATGATGGCAAAACTTGGTAAATATGCTCGCCTACTTGGCCCGAAAGGTCTGATGCCAAACCCTAAGAGTGGTACCGTTACGAAGGATGTTGTGGTAGCAGTAAAAGAAGCGAAGGCTGGTAAAGTTGAGTATCGTGTTGATAGCACTGGTATCATCCACCTCAGTCTTGGTAAGACGAACTTCAAACAGGATGACCTAAAGCAAAATGCTGATGCGATTATTGCTGCTATTAAAACAGCAAAGCCATCAAGTATTAAAGGTAGCTATGTTCAGAGCGTGTTTGTGACCACAACAATGGGTCCAAGCATTCGAGTGCTTACCTCCGAAGTCTAGTCAAATCAAATTGACACTGTACAATAAAACCCGTGAATAACACGGGTTTTATTATTGCCATAGATGGTCCTGATGGTAGCGGCAAGACAACTCAGCTAACACTGCTTAAGGAATGGCTTAAGAAAAAGGGTTATAAGATCCATTCAACACGCGCTAGCGGGGGGACACCGATTGGTGAGGAACTTCGTAAGGCATCCTTGTCTAACACCGATCGTTCAGCAGAAGTTGATCTATACATATCTCTTGCTATGCACACTGCGCTTGGTAATGACATTAGGAAGCGAATAAAAAATGGCGAGATCGTACTCGTCGATCGTAGTCCGTTATCAATCATTGCTTATCAGAACTTTGGCAGCCAACTTAAGGATCAAAAATCAGGATACGATGCATGTGAAAAGATGCTAAAACTCTGGGAAATCGATTTACTGATAGTATTCAACATGAATAAATTTGAACTAAACGTAAGAAACAATCGACGTAGACAAACCCACAAAACAGAAACAACAAACTACTACGAAAAACGTGAACCGGAGTATAAACAGCGCGTCGTAAACGGATATAAAGATGGTACTAGATTTGCAAAAAGGCTTGGTGTAAGGATAGTCGCATTGGATGCGAACGGCACTATAGAACAAGTTTATGCTTCTATACTACAAACCATAAAAACAAGTATCCTTAAATAATTTTTACTACACAATATTTTTCACCTTGTCAAGCTTCGGGTGTATATTACAAAATATGAGCAGGGGAGACATATTACAAGAGGGTGTTGAAATCCCCGGTCTTGAGCATTTAACTTACGGAGAAATTAGCGAAAGATATACCCTCACACCACACGCTGAAGTGCACGCAAACTCAACTCCTCGATTTGCACAAGCGTTTCCATACAATCATTCTCAGATACTTGAGGATCTCGAACCTGATGTTCATCCAATTGGTCATATGGAACATACTCACAGTTTAACAGTCGACTTTCTGGACAATCAGGTAGATAATCCGTTTAGCATTGACTCATCAGCACATATACGCATAGCAGCGTTACTGCATGATATAGGTGAGTGCACAGACCCGAGCATAGGGCTTGAAATAGTTGGAGATGTGTCGTTTACAAAGAAAGTTGCTACAGATGAAACAAAAGAAGCAACCATGCGCGAGTACTTTTTCGATAATTTCTTCGGAGATTTTAGTACTGAAACTTTGGAACGCATCGAGGCAATTATAAAAGGAAAGGTTGACAGTCCAAACCGTGAGCCACGTGCTTTCGCCGTTATTGAAAGAATTGGCTACTACCTAACAGCAATTCGCGCAGGTAAGGTTGCCCTACAATTACATAAACCAGAAGCAGAGGTTCCGATTGACGATATACGTCGCAACCAACTAACAAGATTAGCTGTTGAGGTCACAGGTAGACACCGACCAGTCTTACAACAGGCCAGTGAAGAATTTGATGGCGCAGGGATTATTTTGGAAACAAATGTCGAAATTGATAGTGAAATCCAGGAACGATTGGAGCCTCTGGTTAACTAGTTTGTTGTAATATGCGCTTATTTGTGTCCTAATCAATAACCTAGTTGATACAATGTATGTCAGATATGGGAGTATATAGTAACCGTCAGATACGGCAGGCAGTGCAAGATGGGCACATCGTTTTTCATCCGTTTAATGACAAACATATTGCTGGCAGTAGTGTCGATGTGACGCTTGGTCATTGGTACTACAGAACAGAGCGCCCAAGTGAGGGTGGCTTTTATAACCCGTTTGATAAACACTCTGTTGATAATTACTTCAGTGGGGCAATTAAGGCAGAGTCACATAAAATCTGGGCTAAAAAACACGGCCGAAGTTTGTTTAAAAACATTCCGCCAGAACACCCAATAATCGTTCTGAGGCCACAGGAGCGCATTCTCGCCCATACACACGAATTCATCGGGATAAAGGCACCAGGAACGAGCACAATGCAAGCGCGTAGCACGTGGGGCAGAAATGGTGTTGCAGTCTGTCTTGACGCAGGCTGGGGCGACCCAGGCTATATCAACCGCTGGACAATGGAAGTCTACAACATGAATCAGCACGAAAGTGTCGTTCTGCCAGTTGGCGAGCGTATTGCGCAGATGGTTTTTTATGACACTGGTCCGGTTGATAAAGAATATAAAAAGCTAAGTGGTAAATACCAGACAAGCGCAAGTGATGACCTCCAAAGCATAATTAAATCCTGGGAGCCTTCACAAATGTTGCCGCGTGCCTATAAAGATAAGCGCAAACAAACGGAGGCCATTAAAGGAATAAAATATGAATGACCCCAAGCCAACAAATGTAGGCGGTGGGACAAATGATAAAGGCTTATTTATTGTTATTGAAGGCACTGATGGGTCTGGCAAGAGCACGCAGTACGAGGAACTACGCAAGCATCTCAAAGAATCTGGCCATGAAGTTGTAGACATACACTTCCCTAGATATGATCAAGAATCAAGCTACTTTGTCCGTGAGTATCTTGCGGGTAATTACGGTGGTGCCGATGATGTTGGCCCGTATACTGGTTCGCTATTCTATGCACTTGATCGCTACCAAGCAGCAGCTGAAATCAAAAAAGCCATCTTAGCAGGCAAGGTCGTCCTCTGTGACCGCTATGTCGGTTCAAATATGGCACATCAAGGTACTAAGTTTAAAAATGACGAGGAACGTCGTGGTTACTTTATCTGGCTTGATAATTTAGAATTTGAAACTCTTGCTATACCAAGACCGGATTTAAACTTTGTACTAAACACACCTATAGAAACAATAACTAAGCGGTTGAAAGCAAAAGAACAATCGAGTACGCATGTCAAAAAAGACATCCACGAGATTGATGAAAACCACATAGCCAAATCACTTGAAGTCTATAAAGATCTTTGCAATTTATTCCCCAAAGATTTTCAACGCATTGACAGTGAAAGAGGTGGTGAAATCTTAGGCGTAGAAGAGATCCATAAAATGATATGGGAGAAAGTTAAACCAATGTTAAAACAAAGCAAGCAAGAAATAAGTGCATCATATATACACAAAACCGATAGTGGGTTTGAAATAACGAATGCGGGTAAAGACTACTTGCAAGATGTAGTTACAAATATAGATAGTGATGTTTACGCATTCACAGAAGGTTTAAGCCCGATGACGATAGCTGCAGCCATGGCGCGTTTAAGCCGCCGCGGTGATGACATGCGCGTAACTTTGCTTGATGAATTTGCTTCGAAAGCAGGCAAAGATACTGATTTACTTAAGAGAGTTATCACCGCATTCGGTGACGACTCGGTTCAACAATTGGTTGGCCAACACATTGTTGTCGAGAACGCCTCGAACCTTTTAACCAAAAAACTTGAGTGGGGAAGGCTAGCAGCTTATCTTGAGCAATCTACTAGATATATCTACTTCGACCAAAAGAGTAGTGAAGGCAAATATCGTTATCACGTGCCGGAACATTTTGACGATACAACAAAGAATGTATACACCGAGAAACTTGATAGGATTTTTGATATATATTCAGAGATCGTGCATAAACTCACTGATTATGTACGCACAAAATCTAAAACACCCGAAAAGGAACAAGATATGGCCTGGAAAGGTGCCACCAGGGCTCAGGCTTGCGATGCTGCAAGGCCATTATTACCAGTAGCCACCACATCCACTGTGGGAATATTCGCATCTGGTCAGGCACTGGAAAGTCTCATTATGCACCTACTATCCGACGAACTACCAGAGGCAAAAATTGTTGGCCAAAAATTATTAGATGAAGCTCGCAAAGTTATTCCAACATTTTTAGAAAGAGCAGATAAACCTGATCGTGGAGGTGCAGCAATTGCATACCGAGCCAACACCTTTGGTGCAGTCAAAAAGGTAGCTGATGAGGTGCTAAAACCAAAACATAGTAGTGATTTTGAGGCAGTTACGCTAAGTAACTACTGGCCTAAGAATGAGTTAGATGTAGTGCCCGATATGCTTTACGAGCATAGTAATCTTTCACTGCAAGAAATTGAAGATCAAGTTGATAACTTGCCCTATGAAGAACGCGTACGAATCTTCGGAGCCTACATGGGTGAGCGCCTGAATCGCCGCCATCGGCCTGGTCGTGCAATGGAGAAGGCTCATTATTCCTGGGATTTAATTTGTGATTATGGTATATTCCGTGACTTGCAACGCCATAGAATAGTTGACGACCTGGAATGGCAGATCCTAACACCGCGCTTTGGCTATGAGATACCTGGACTTATTGATGAAGCCGGTCTAACAGATTTGTTTGAGGAGTGCTTTGACATCAGTCTGTCACTTTACAGCACCCTGCAAGCCAACAGTTATGGCGTTGAAGCGCAGTACGCAACACTACTTGGTCATCGCATGCGCTGGAAGGTTACCTATAATGCACGCGAAGCGTTCCACCTTCATGAACTACGTACGACACCACAAGGCCACCCTGGATACCGTAAACTTGTTAAGCAAATGCACGCAAAGTTAGCAGAAGTTCACCCAATGACAGCCGAAGCTATGAAGTTCGTTAATCAAGGTGAAGATCCAGAACTAACCCGGCTAGCCGCAGAAAAGTATACTCAGTTTAAACTCCAGCAACTAGATAGTAACTAGAGCTTGTTGTTCTGTATTTGCAGGTAAAACTGTTGCAGCATTGTCAGTAATCACAATATTAAATAGGCTTGCATGTCCGTTGAGTGCATCAATAAGCGAAATCACCCTCTCTGCGTTTACCTGGAAATCACCAGGAACAAGATCAACACAAACACCACTTGATTGCATGATCAGCTCAGAAAAGCCAGAAGCCGTCGTTAGTGCAGCGAGTTTTTCATCGTCGCTCAGTACAGATTCGCCCCCTACGGGTTCAATCTCATCAGCCATACACATCAAAGCGTATGTTCTATTGAGTAACTTATGGCTCGAGCTAACATCGGTCATGATAAACCTATCCTTTTGATCTTGTTAAGTCGTTGATATTGAGATAGGGGGAAGAGATGTTGACGTTGAGTTTGATGTAAGCTTTTGGTGCTTAATCTACCTGGTGGGCCTGATGAGTTCGGATGCCTTATTACGGCTCATCAGTATGTAGCCACAGCCACACTTACAAGGACACTCCTTGCGCCCACCAGCAATCTGATTTCACCATCAGTCGCTTGACAGCTCACGCTCAATACGAATCTCAAGCGCCCTCAGCTCTTGCCTTTGACCACGAAGCCGTGATTGCAGACGTGAGTACTCAGAGTTGGTACGAGCCTTCTTGATCCGTTGTTCGGTGCGATTGATCGCCGCCCTGACGTTTGCTGCCTGGTTAGCCAATTCAGCTTTCTTACCAGATACAATCCCGCTCATCTCAACCATTTCTTCCCCTCATTGTGAATCATCCCACGTGGGACGGCTGACTCGCGTTATTGCGAATCAGGCTTTTGGAAGCAATGCTCCCATGTATATCTAGCCTTAGACACTCATGGATTCACTGTACTTAAAAAACCGAACTCTGCTATTTGGAGTTCGGTTTCGGCTCTTGATTCAATTTTACTCGTAAACCTACTCCAACATTTATTACGCAATCACGAGCACAAAACCGTACACTCGGCTCTGACACGTCATAGTAATAATATGTTGGATGGTATTCACAAATATCAAATCTACTCTCGTTGATGTGACTTGTCAAGCAAAAAAATAGTTGTATAATCGGAACTAATGATACGTAACGCTATTCGCAACCTGAACCTTCTCCTCGACCTTAAGGGGCTGTGTTTAGCGTATGCGAAAGCCTGAACGATTAAATAATCGACACAAACACAGCCCGAGTAACTTCGGGCTTTTTTAAAAGTAATTTTTAGGAGAAATATGATGAATAATCCAGAAGTAGAGGTTGCAATATTTGATACCACTCTTCGCGATGGTGCACAATCTTTACCAGAATCTAGCCAATTCCCTTATGGGGAAAAAGCGTCAATTGCTAAATTAATTGCCGGACTTGGCGTAGAAGTTATTGAAGCTGGCTTTCCAGCAACCCCGGGAGATGCCGAAGAAGTTAGGGATGTTGCAAAAACAGTTGGTCAGACTCCTGTGCAAGTTAGCCAGTGGGTCGATAGCACCCCTCAATCGACCGTCGATCGCTATCCTGTTATAGCGGGCCTTTCACGCACAGTACCGAACGATATTGAGAAGACATGGTCCGCCGTGTCAGATGCACAAAGGCCACGCATACATACTTTCGTGTCAACAGACCCAGAACATATGCAAGCAAAGTTTCCCAACAAAAGCCCAGAAGATGTTAAGAATATGGGGGTGCTGGCCGTTCGATTCGCCAAAGAGCTAGTAAAAGAAAGTTCTGCCGGCACAGTGGAGTTTTCTGCCGAAGCAGCAAGCACAACAGACTTAAACTACCTAGAAGCCGTGGTGAAGTCAGCAATTGATGAGGGTGCAGATGTTATAAACCTCCCCGATACCGTTGGCCAAAGAAGCCCGATTTGGATGAGAAATTTTTACCACACAGTAATTGGTTGGGTACATGAAACAAACCCAGACGTAGTCATATCGGCGCATAACCATAACGACCTTGGCTTAGCAGTAGCGAACAGCCTTTCCCTTGTTGAGGCAGCTGCACTATTCGCTCATGAGCACGGAACCACTGTACGCACTCAGGTAGAGTCTACGATCTCAGGTGTTGGTGAGCGTGCTGGCAACGCTGATGTTTTTCCGTTTGTCGCAGGACTGTTCAAATTCAGTCCCGATTTGCCAGTACCAATAACCTGGGAATTTAATCAACGTGCTTCAGTAAGTGTTGCGAGGCGTGTAATGGGTTTTGCAGGTATTAAGATTGACCGACAAAATCCTATCATTGGTGAGGATATTAATGTGCATAGATCGGGCATACATAGCGATGGCGTAATCAAGGGTGGACACACTATCTATACGTCATTTAATCCCCTCGACTGGGGCCACGCCCAAAGCGAACGGCATGAAGAGGGTCGTTACCAAGGCAGAGCAGGGCGGGCCGCCGCACAAGCAGAAGCTTGACAAGGGACACTTTGGAGCGTATAACGGGTATCGTAATGGCACATAACATAATCATTTCAAAGATTATTGCAATCTCGCAGACGCGGGTCTAGTGTTATTTGTTTAAGTAATCAAAGCCCCGCTTTACGCGGGGCTTTTAAATTTAGGAGAATTTTATGGCAATGTTAGATGAAAGTCTTGAAATACTGGAGAGCGAGTTTAGCGAAGAATTAAGTCCAACAAAAGTGGTGACCATGCGCGGCATGACGACGAAGGATGACTTGTTGCGAGCAGTCGTGGTAGAACCAAGCTATGATACCTTTGTTACTTGTGATTTGAGCATGAGTCTTCGACACCTGAAAGATGATGGGTTTGCTCCTGTAACTACTTATGACGTTGCCGGCTTTCCATACAGTCAGGGCGAAGCCAGGTTAGACCCGAATAATCCCTCGTACATACAGTTATTTTTGGTACAAGTTGAGAGCGTTGACGTTAAAACGTAAATTTGTTAGAATATAGGCACTATTTACCAAAGACAGTAGCGGTCGGCAAAATGACTTAAGAATGCTACCGAGGTACGAGAAGCCGTTTTCAAACAAAATTTCGTATATGCAAGAAGTCTTTGGCCTAAGGTCAGAGGCTTTTTTGGTAAAAGGACATTAAAACATAGGTCGATATAAAAGTAAGGTAAAGGATTATTTACAATGGCTTTAACCAAAGAACAAAAGCAATCTGTTGTTGATGAGGTTAATACCTTACTTGGCGAATCAAAGCTTACGGTAGCTGCCGCATATCAGGGCACGGGCGTAAAAGCCCTTCAGCAGCTGCGTCGTGATGCCAAGACAAACGGAACAACCATTAAGGTTATCAAAAACCGTCTTGTTATCAAGTCACTTGCAGGCAACGAAAAACTAAAGAAAGTGGATACAACTGTCTTAAAAGGACAGCTGCTGTACGCCTTTAATAGTGAAGATGAAGTTGCTCCCGCACAAATACTTGCAAACTTTGCTAAGAAAAACCCAACGATTCAGTTTGTTGGGGCAATTGATGCAAATGGCCAGTTCTTTGACACAGATCAAGTCAAGGCACTCGCTGATTTACCAAGTAAGAACGATCTTATCGCACAAGTAATTGCGACCCTGACATCACCACTTAATGATGTTACAAACGCGCTTTCGGGCAATCTACACGCACTATTAGACGGCGTAGAGGCAAAGGCAAGCGCCTAAGATAAGGAGATTTATATGGCAAAAGATCTTAAAAGGTTAGCAGAAGAGCTTACAAGCTTAACTGTACTAGAAGTAAACGAACTAAAAACAATTCTAAAAGATGAGTATGGCATTGAGCCTGCGGCTGCAGCGGTTGCAGTGGCCGGTCCAGCAGCTGGCGGTAGCGAAGAAGGTGCAGCAGCAGAAGAGAAGAGCGAATATGATGTTATTCTTAAAGATGCTGGTGCACAAAAAGTAGCAGTTATTAAGGCTGTTAAAGAAATCACTGGGCTTGGGCTTGGTGAAGCAAAAGCAATCGTTGATGGCGCACCAAAGCCAGTAGTAGAAAAGGCTAAGAAGGAAGACGCGGAAAGCGCAAAGAAAGCTTTAGAAGAAGCTGGTGCAACTGTAGAACTTGCTTAAGACGAGCTGGTCTACGAAAAAACTGTCCGCAGAATATCGGGCAGTTTTTTTATTTATCCACAGGATGTTAGCGACTTTCTTTGACATTTTTTTCTGGACGTGATAGTTTTAGGCAAGAGAGTGTAGGAAAATAAAGAGAGATTTTTGACCATGCCAGATGTACCAGACAAACAAATCAAGCGACTCAGAATCCTAATACAGGAAGCTGAGACTTCTTTGGCTGCCGCAAAAGAGCTGCTCGTTAGTGTTGTCGGAGAAGATGCCCCTCAAGCCGCTAAACTACAAGAAGAGCCAATTGGTAAAATTATCGAGGGTGTATTTGATGGCCAAACCATGGTCGGCAGCGATGGCAAAACATACCCAGTACCGGCAAATTACGCATCCAAGTCAAAACTTGTTCAGGGTGATATCTTAAAACTAACGATCGCTGATGACGGTACATTCCTGTATAAGCAAATTGGTCCCGTGCCACGCGTGCAAAAGGTGGGTCTACTCACCCTTGAGAGTGGCCAATATTATGTAGAAATTGATAAGACTAAATATCGCGTGCTATTAGCCAGCGTAACCTACTTCAAAGCAAAGCCTGGTGACCAAGTTAGCGTTGATCTACCCGAAGACCACAAAGATGCCGAATGGGCAGCCCTTGAAGCAGCTTTATAAAATAGCGAGTGGATAAATTTGAGAATTGATATTCGTCCGACTATCCAGGAAGACATCCCTGCCGTTACTTATGTTTTAAGTCAGGCGACACTTCATAAGGCAGCACACAATGATTACCTTTGGGGCGACAACCCATATACTTATGAGGAAGTAGAAAAACGACTTGAATCAGGCGGTCTATATACCGTGTTTTGCGATGATGTTATAGCAGGAACGGCCACCCTCACTGAGGCAGATGAAAGGGTCTGGGGAGATGACGGTAAAAGCGAAGAAAAGGCCCTTTACATACATGGACTCGCTACAAGTGATAGCGTAAGAGGCAAGCATGTTGGCGAGAAGGTAATCAACTGGGTTATTGAAAAGGCAAGAGAAGAAGATCGAAAGGCAGTTCGTCTTGATTGCAGCTATACTAATCGTAAACTTTGCCATTACTATGAAAAACGTGGTTTTGTGGAGATAAGAAGGAGAAATATCCCTCGTAAGGTTACCGCTCGTGATCTTCGTGACCCGATTTATCAGGTTGCGCTCATGGAACGAAGTGTTACGTAGTCTCATGACTAAACTGCACAAATCACTTTTTACTACATTTGTAATAAATACATTCGATTCAGTTAGCCGAAACGCCTATAATAGATAGTCCATGGGGGAGGCTTTATACCGAAAACACCGGCCAAAAAAACTAGATGATGTTGTTGGACAGCCACATATCACTACGACACTCACTAATGCCATAAAAAATGGCCGTATTAGTCATGGCTATTTATTTTCTGGTCCTCGTGGAGTCGGTAAAACGAGCGTTGCAAGGATACTTGCGCATCAAGTCAATGGCTTCGACTACGGCGATAGCAGTGGTAGCCTGGATATTATCGAGATCGATGCCGCCAGCAACAGACGTATTGATGAGATTCGTGATTTACGTGATAAAGTCCACACTGCTCCCGTTGCGGGGAAATACAAGGTTTACATTATTGATGAGGTACATATGCTCACACGGGAGGCTTTTAACGCACTACTCAAGACACTCGAGGAGCCACCCGCCCATGTCATTTTCATATTAGCAACCACAGAAGCTCACAAACTACCTGAGACAATTATTAGTCGAACGCAACGCTATACCTTCAAGGCAGTGCCGCAAACAGATGTTATTGGCCACCTTAAGAATTTAGCTAACCAAGAGAATATCACAATTAGCGATGAAGCCCTGAGGCTTATCGCAGAACACGGAGAAGGAAGCTTTCGCGATAGCATTAGTATGCTCGATCAGCTAAGTGCTCTTGATCACGTGCAGGATAACGATGTTCGGCAACTTCTTGGTTTACCACCAGCTGAAACTATTGACTTGATATTCGATGCTACCACTAATGGCGATGTTGCAAGTCTGATACATTTACTTGAAGAAGCCTACATTAATGGTGTAAGCACTAACCAGATTGCACTAGCATTAATAGACAAAATCCGTTCATCTAATAACATTCAAAATTCCAAAGAATTAGTCAACTTAGCACGACAACTACTTGAAACAAATAGCTCAAGTGACCCAGTGCGTTATCTAGAGTTGACACTGATCGGTTATATCATGACCGGTGATAACATTACATCTGCCGTCGCAAAAGGTAAACAAACTGTTAATCAAATAAAAACAGAAATTAGTAGCACTTCAGTTAGGCAGCAGGAGGAACCCAATCACACACCCATAAGCCATAATGAAGAGCAAACTGTTTCAGTACCTCAAAAAAGCCAACCAAAAAGCTCAATTCAACCCTCTAACGAAAGTATATGGCATGATCTTCTAGACACTCTCAAGAAGAAGCATAACACTCTGTACGGAGTTGCACGTATGGCAAAGCCAGCTATGGAAGATGATATTTTAGTGCTTAGTGTTCCATATGCATTCCATCAAAAACGCCTGAAAGAGGAGAAGAATGCCGCTATTATTCGCAAGAAACTGGCTGAATTTTCCGGGAGACCAGTTGAATTTAAGGTTGAAGTCATTACAAAGGCGCCAAATATTAAGAACGAAACGACGGATCTAGGAAAAACTTCTGATACACTTGAAGCAGTTACAAAAATATTTGGAGGTGGGGAAGTCTTGGAGACATAAATGAGCCCCGATACAAACGCACCACCTCAAAATCTCGACGCAGAAACTAGTCTTCTTGGCGCAATTTTAATCGACAGTGATGCTATTGTAAAAATCGCTGATATTATTACTATTGATGATTTTTATGATCATAAAAACGGTCTGATCTACGAATCAATCAAACAATTATACGAGAAACATAGCCCAATTGATGTCCTGACAGTTACCGATCAGCTACGCAGTAACGGTAATTTAGAAACGATTGGTGGAGCAGCATACTTAACTGAGCTAACAAATTATGTACCTACAGCTGCCCATGTTGAGCAATATGCAAACCTTGTTAGCCAAAAGGCCTTACGGCGACGATTAATAAAAGCCAGTCAAGAGATCACGTCGCTTGGTTACGATGAGGCTAAGAGTCTTCAGGAACTCATTGAAAATGCTGAGGCAAAACTGTTCGAAGTCAGCCAAAAACATGTGAAACAGGATGTTGTCAGTCTTGAAACTATTTTAGGCGAAAGTTTTGATCGTCTCGACGAACTGCATAAAGACAAAGGCAAGATCCGTGGTGTTCCAACTGGCTTCAAAGATCTTGATGGCATACTTGCCGGGTTGCAGCGATCTGACCTATTTATTTTGGCGGCTCGGCCAAGTATGGGCAAAACCGCCCTAGCCTTAAACCTTGCGCACAACGTTGCCGCTAAAGCCGGCGAAGCAGTTCTTTTATTTAGTCTTGAAATGAGCAAGGAACAGCTCGTTGATCGTATGCTCGCAATGGAATCAGGCGTTGATGCCTGGGCGCTCAGGACTGGCAATCTGAGTGACCAGGATTTTGAGCGCATTGGCCAAGCTATGGGAACTCTCAGTGAAGCTCAGATCTACATAGACGACACACCAGGAATTACTGTTAGTGACTTAAGGACAAAATCTAGGCGTGAAATGCACCAGCATCCGCTTGGGCTTATTATCGTTGACTATTTGCAGCTCATGAGTGGAGGTTCGCGTTTTGGCGGCGACAGCAATCGTGTGCAAGAAATATCAGAAATATCACGTGGCTTGAAGGGTATTGCGCGTGAACTTAATGTACCGCTTATTGCCTTAAGCCAATTGAGTCGATCGGTTGAGAGTCGAAGCCCTCAAATCCCTCAACTTTCTGACTTACGTGAATCTGGCTCTATCGAGCAAGACGCCGACGTCGTAGCATTCATTTACCGTGAAGACTACTACAATAGGGACTCCGAGCGGCAAAATATTACCGATATATTTATCAAAAAACATCGTAACGGGCCAACTGGTGCTGTTGAACTTTATTTCGAGAAAGAGAAGCAACGATTTAGGTCACTTGACAGCAAACACACAACTCCATTCGACTAGAACCCAACCAACCATAAATGCTATACTATAATGGACAATGAAAAAGTTATTGGCGTGGTTTCAGCGTAACTGGAAAGTTCTGTTTTTTTCGATTTTTAGTATTGCTATTGTATTTTTTGCATGCTTTTATAACCTAGAGAGCATTACCGGAGGTAAACTTAGTAATCATGAAATTTTTGCACTTGAAAGCGCCACAAGCGGAGAGCGCATTTGGAACAATCCTCTTTTTTTGCCCTTTAAGTTAGGCGAATATATCATCATCAAAACTGGACTTGGGTCAGTATATGCATTTCGCGCAGTCTCAGCAGCCTTTGGAGCTATTTTAGTAGTATTCTTTTACCTTCTTGCGAAGCTCTGGTTTTCTCCAAAGATTGCTTGGGTTGCATCAGCAATGCTATTAACAAGCGGCCTCTTCTTGAACTACACAAGACTTGCGGTTCCATATATTCTTTTGCCACTCGGCCTACTCGGTTTGTTATGGTCGGCATGGTGGGTCTTTCAAAACAAGCGTACAAACCTTAGACTCGTACTATCCGTCTTTATTGTGTCGGCAAGCTTTTATATACCTGGTCTTATTTGGTTTACTCTTCTAATAACGTTTATTCAAAGAAGGCACCTTTCAGGCGTAATCAAGAGAACATCAAACCTGACGATTATAGGTGCGCTTGTTGTTATGGGATTACTACTCGCACCGCTAGCACGCGCGCTGTTACTGAACCCACAACTCGCTCAAGAATGGTTAGCTTTGCCAACAACATTTTCTGTCCAACAGTTTATTCAAGATTTTCTTTACGTGCCAGCATCATTAGTTGTCCGGGCACAATTTGACCCAGTATTCAATTTGGGCCGACTACCGTATTTGGACATCCTAACTATTTGTTTGGTCGTACTCGGTTCTTATGCGTTTTTACTACGCTTAGACCTAGTGCGAACAAGGGCGTTGATTGGCTCAATAATAATCGCTTGGTTCCTAATCGCGTTTGATAATACTGTTCACATAAACTTGCTACTACCTCTGCTCTATGTGACCGTAGCAGCTGGCATTATGTTTTTACTGCAACAGTGGTACAGTGTTTTTCCAAAAAATCCAATCGCCCGTTCGATTGGGTTAATGCTACTTTTTGGTGTTATTTCAATTAGCATATATTACAATACGACACGCTACTTTGTTGCCTGGGCCAACAATCCAGTGAGCAACCAAGCTTTCCAAGCCAAACCATCCTCAAGTCTGTTACAATAAAGAAGTAAAAAAGGAGTTGTAATGAGTCGTTTTGACCAAGCAAAAATGCTTCTTAAGGTTAAGAAGTTACAGAAAGAATTGCAAAAGCAAATTATCACCGTTGAACAAGGCGATGGTGCAGTCAAGGTAGAGATTACTGGCGAACAAAAGATTAAAAAAATTCACATCGACCCAGATTCGGTTGATCTTGAAGATATAGAGCAACTGGAGCGTTGGGTTGAAGATGCTGTAAAAGATGCAATCCAACAAAGTCAGAAAATTGCCGCCGAAAAAATGCAACCATTTATGGGTATGCTCGGCGATCTCGGTATGTAGTTCTATATGCGAGCACTACCGCCAGCACTTGAAGATGTTATTGAATCCTTGCGAACTCTGCCTGGTGTTGGGCCACGCAGCGCGGAACGGTACGCATATTACTTACTACGATCAAACGAAGTTAAGTCAAAGCGAATCTCCGAAACACTGGCAAACCTACATAATCAAATTGATTATTGTCAGAAAACTTTCGCACTTATTGAAAAGGGCAAAAAGTATTCGCCATTATACACTGACCCAAATCGCGACAAAGCAGTAGTTGCTGTCGTGGCTGAACCATTTGATCTAGTAGCACTAGAAAATATTGGCTCATTTAAGGGTACTTATCATGTGCTTGGCGGTTTAATATCACCGATCGACGGCGTCGGACCAGATCAGCTGACAATTAGACAGTTAGTTAAACGAGTTGACGATGATAAGGTGACAGAAATCATACTAGCCACTAACGCAAGTGTTGAGGGCGAATCTACCGCGCTTTATATACAGCAGCAGCTAGAAGGTAGTAAAGTTAAGTTAACGCGTCTAGCCCGTGGCCTACCAATTGGTGTAGACTTAGAATACGCAGACCAAATAACACTCTCACGCGCATTAGAAGGAAGACAAAGTTTATGAGTACCGTAACTGATATTGCAAACTTACTTGACGATAAAAAACATATATTGATCGTTCAGGCCGATAATCCGGATGGTGACAGTGTCGCAAGTAGTCTCGCACTAGAACAGATCCTACATGACCTCGGCAAGGAACCACAGATGTATTGTGGTGTAGACATTCCAAAGCATTTACGGCATCTACCAGGCTGGGATCGTGTAGAGAAAGATATACCTCGTACCTTCGATGCATCAATTATTGTTGACTGTAGTTCAAGAAGTTTACTTGAGATTGCTGATAATAATGGACAGCTATCATGGCTACTTGCAAAACCTGTTATCATCCTAGATCATCATGATGTTAAGCCCACAATTGATGTAACGATTAATCATAATGATGCGAGTGCCGTAGCGACTGGGGAGGTTATTTATAATCTTACCAAAGAGCTTGACTGGCCACTTACAAAAACAGCAAAAAACATGATTGCCGTCTCTATTCTGTCGGACAGCCTTGGCCTGATGACAGAAGCAACAACACCACGAAGTATTCGTATTATTGCTGATTTGGTAGAATCTGGCGTAAGCCTGCCAGAGCTTGACGAAGCTCGCCGTGAAACCATGCGTAAAAGCGTTGATTTAGTACGCTATAAAGGTAAGCTACTAGAGCGTATTGAGTACTTTGATAACACAAGCATCGCAACGATTACGATTCCGTGGGAGGAGATAGAAAAGTACAGTTCACAACATAACCCATCAATTTTAGTTTTGGATGACATGCGTTTGACTGAAGGCACAAAGATTGCTATCGCCTTTAAAACCTATAAAGATAACCGAGTTACCGCCAAAATTCGTGCTAACTATGGTTATCCAATCGCTAAAGAACTGGCCGAGCATTTTAGCGCCGGCGGCCACCCATACGCCAGCGGTTTTAAAGTAATCGGCAAACCTTTTCATGAAATCAAGTCAGACACAATCAAGTATGCCTCAGAATTACTAAAGCGCCTGGAAGAGGAAGCATGAAAGAGCTATGGCAGTTATATAATAATATTGGAACCCCGATTAATACAAAAGGGGCTACTGACGACGAAATACTTTCAAAAGGATTGTTACATGCCGCTGCGCATGTGTGGGTCTGGCGCGAGAACAACGGCAAGAAAGAACTCTTATTGCAAAAACGGTCACAGAATAAACGTACCTGGCCCAACTTATTAGATATTTCAGCAGCCGGACATATAGATTTGGGAGAAAGCCCACAAGATGCCGCCAAAAGAGAAGCACACGAAGAGCTAGGTATTATTATCAAATCGGAAGATTTGTTTATGTTTGGAGTGTATAGGTGTTCTATGATGGCCCAAGATGGTGCATCCAAAGAGAATGAATTTTGCTGGTTATACACATACAAGATGGTGGATGGCTCTACTATTAAGCTTGCAGATGGGGAAGTATCTTCAGTAGTATGGAAGAATATCGAAGAAATAAAAAATGGGTACAGCAATACGGACCTATATGTTCCTCATGGCTCTACATATTTCTCGTTGGTTTTTGAAGCAATAGAAGGACAGTCCGATGAAGTTATATAATACACTAACCAAAAAAACTCAAGACGTGAGGCCGCTTGAAGGCAATACCATTCGTATGTATAGCTGTGGCCCGACCGTGTACGATCACGCACATATTGGTAACCTGAGCGCATTTATCGCAGCCGACACCTTGAAGCGTACATTAAAATCAGCAGGGTTTACAGTCAAGCATGTTATGAACTTTACTGATGTTGATGACAAAACTATCAAGCGTAGCCGAGAAAAATATCCGCACCTTGACCCGAAAGAGGCGCTTCATAAACTTACCAGAGAATACGAAGAAATATTCAAAACAGATATGGCTGCTATTGGTAACAGCATTAACGATATTGAGTTCGTGCGTGCTACTGACATGATTCCCGCCATGCAAGTATTGATAAGTACTTTGTACGATGAAGGCTTTGCCTATATAACAGATGATGGCGTATACTTTTCAATCGATGCATATCAACAATCTGGCAAAAAATACGGTCAACTTCTTAAAATTGATAGCAGCAATACTTCAAAAGAACGAATATCAAACGATGAGTACGATAAAGACTCTGCTCATGATTTTGCACTATGGAAAACGGCCAAGCCTGGTGAGCCAGTTTGGGAATTTACTCTAGGCAACCAACATATCCACGGTCGACCTGGTTGGCATATTGAGTGTTCGGCCATGAGTGCTAGCAGCCTTGGGCAGCCATTCGATATTCACACCGGTGGAGTTGACTTAATTTTTCCTCACCATGAAAATGAAATTGCACAAAGTACAGCTGGACGTGATGACCCAATGTACGCGAAATTATTCTCACATAGCGAGCACTTGCTTGTTGATGATAAAAAAATGAGTAAGTCACTTAATAATTTTTACACTCTAGGAGATATTACAAACAGGGGTTTCGACCCGTTGGCCTTCCGTCTAATGATCTTGCAATCGCACTACCGCAGCCAGTCAAACTTTACCTGGGAGAACTTGCAAGCTGCCCAAAATCGTCTCAATTCCCTCCATGATTTTGCAGATTTACGCTTTCAACTCACCGATAGTGCAAGCGCCATTGACTACGGTGGACTCGATATATTGTGGAGCGAGGCAACACGTTCACTCTATGAAGACATAAATACACCACAAGCACTTAAATACATGAGTGACCTAGAGGAAAAGATCAACACAAGCGGTTTTAAGAAGGAAGAGGGCTTTATGCAATATCTTAATGATACAGATGCACTATTCGGCTTGCGTCTCACCACATCAAGCGACATAACGGAAGACCAGAGACAGCTTATTACCCAACGGGAACAAGCACGTAAAAGTAAAGATTTTGCAAAATCAGATGAACTACGCAATAAACTCAAAAAACAGGGAATAGAAGTTAAAGATACTGACCGGGGAACTGTTTGGTCTAGAACCTAGACAACAGTACTCAAGCCCGCTTCTCGTCTGTAATTTTTGGGCTCAGCTTGTGACCATAGTAGGTCTTCAGATAGATTCTGAGGCAACCGGCAGCAGGGATCGCAACAAGTGCACCCAAGAAACCAGCAACACTAACACCTATGATCGCAGCAATAAATACAGTCAACGGTGTAAGTTCGTTATAGCGTGATTGTATGTAAGGCTGTAGTGTAGCATTTTCAACTTGCTGATAGACAAAGAAGAAGATTGCCATAATAACTGCAAGCGGAACAGACACAAATAAACAAAATAATACTACAATCACAGCCGCAATGGTATTGCCGATCATTGGGATCAAGCCCATGAGCCCCACAATCGCAGCTAATGCTATTGGATTAATGGTTACACCGAGTATTGTGCTTGTAATAGCAAGCGCAAAGAATGCAAAGGTTGCGGCAATAATCGCTATCAATAATTGACCGTTGACGTACCCTGTTACCATTTGATACATATCATTCAACACTCGGGACCTTTTATCAACCTTATTTTTGGGCTGCAGTGCAGTGAGCCTCTCTAGCCAAAACGGTCCTTCAATGAGCATCATAAACGTCATTACTAGAACAGTTATGATTGCCATGACCCCTCCGCCTATAGTTGTAGCGACTGAATATGCTCGACCAGTTACATCATTAAGATTATCTTTAACTTCTGATATTGCCTGAGTATATTGCTTTGTTAGATTGTGTCGCTCAATGAAGCGAACAACAGGTGTATCTTGATTTTGTATATCATTGACCGTCAAGGGAATAGTATCTACAAAATCAATGCTCTGACGAACAAGGGGCGGAACAATAATAACGACAAAGCCAACTAATACAGTCATAACAGCCAGATACGCAACTGCCGTAGCTCTAATTCGACTCCGATCAGGCAAGTATTTGCTAATCCAACTTACTGCGGGGTTGAGTGCCAACGCTAAGAATCCAGAAATTAATATCAGTTTTAGTGCCGTTGAAATTTTAGCAAAAAGACCAAGAATCAAAAGCGCAATTACTACGAATATAACAACTCTTATTACCGTCTTGTTAGTAAACGTTACTGTGATTGTTTGGTTGTCGTGCTTATCCGCCATTATTTACTCGCTATTGCTTCTTTGTATATTTTTAGTATAGCATTACCAACGATATCTATGTCATACCGCTTTAAAATTTTCTGCTGAGCTGCGTGAATCATGTTAAGGGTAGCTTGATCATTCAGCATAGTGAATAAACTGTCGGCCAACTCTTTGATGTTTTGTGGAGTAAACAACACCTCAGGCAATGCACCCAAAACTGTATTATAGCCAGGATTATTACCGGCAAGTACGGTTGTGCCAGCCGCCATTGCCTCAATCAGCACGATACCAAAACTCTCACCACCCGTAGAAGGAAACACGGCTAACTTGCTCGATCGAAGGATCTGTTTTTTCTTATCTTCAGATACATAGCCCTCAAACGTGCATATTCTTGATAAATTGTTGACTTTCGCATACTGCTCTAGCACTTCGCGTTCTGGCCCGTCACCAACAATAGCAACTTTTAATTTTGATATATCCTGCAAGTTCGCAAGACTTTTGAGTGCCCTAAGTAAATATATGCAGCCCTTACGTGAAACAAGGCGTCCAACAAATACAATATCGTACTTTCGTTTCACCACCTTTGACGATTGCCACATCTTTGTGTCGATCGCATTAGGTACAACAGTACTCTTTATATTCTGTGTATTAAGTGCAAATTGCTTTGCGACTTGCGACACGCTCATGATACGGTCGATCTTCTCTATATTTGCCCGCTGAACCATTGCCAACACACGTGTGCCAAACGTGACGTTCTTACCGTGAGGTGCTACATGAAAAGTACCAACTATTGCCGTCTCAATTGGTGCGTGTCGTATAATTTTACCTGCCAAAAATGGACTAAAAGGCATCTGTATATGCAAAACGTCAAATTTTTCTGCATTTAGTAGGTTTTTAATGGCTCGTGTCGAAGCAGGTAATGGTACTGACAAACGATTCTTATTAAAACTAACCCTAACGTTCCGCGCTAGACTGTGTATATTGTCAACATCTTTTCTGGTGGAATGGCCAACAAGATAATGAACGTCATGTCCTTGACGTTTTAACCACCCGCCAACAAGCAAGACGTACTGTTGCACGCCGTCAGTTGTATCTAACGTATCATCAAGCACGAACCCAATTTTCATTCCATGTGTGCCTTTTTGGCGAGTCTGTACACCTTGAGATAGAGTTCAGCGATTCTTGTATAGTCAAACTGTGCTACATAATCATCAGCCCAGCTTGTCCATAACTTTCGTAGTTCCGTGTCAATCATCAAGAGCTGAAGCCGACGTGCAAATTCTGTTGTGTCTTTTACATTAACTATTGAAACGGCACCTGTGTCCTTTAGTACACCAGCGTAGCCCGGGTTATTGCCAGCAACAGTGATTGCTCCAGCTGCCATAGCCTCAAGTAATACTATACCGAAACTTTCACCATAAATTGCTGGTGAACAATAGATTGTTGCGGAGTGTAACATTTTAATCTTTGTTGATTCATCAACGAAGCCGACAAACTCAACATCTTCGATATCATTTAGCTCTACATAATTTTCTAGTTTGCTCCGCTCCGGTCCATCGCCAGCGATAATTAGTTTGGCCTCCGAGTGGACAGTCTTTAATTGCTGGAAGGCGCGAAGTAAGTAAATAACGCCTTTGCGCTTTTCTAGCCTACCAAGATATAAAATTGTGTGTTTGTCACGTTCGCTTTTACCGGTAGACCTGAATTTATCAATATCGATGCCATTTGGTATTAGGCTAATCTCTGCACTAGTTAGTGATTTTATATATTCAGCGGCGGCCTCAGATACGGCGGTAAATGAGTCTATATATTTGAGGATGGATTTGGTATACGGCGTAATAACTTTCTCGATCGTCTTGCTCATCATGGTATCAGGTAGCTTGGCGTGAAATGTGGCAACATTGACAGTATTTGATCGGTTCAGCACCTGGCGTCCAACTATAGGCACCCAGGGTTCATGAAAGTGCAGAACATCAAATTGATATTCGTGCAGCAAGGCATCAATTGCAGCATTGTCAAAGTTCACAGATACCTGCGCTGTGGTCGACTGAAAAGGAGAATTAAAATCACGCGACTGACCAACCAGCAAAATACCATCTACATTTTCGGATTCAACACCTTTTGGCCTGGGTGTAATGATATAGGCTTCATGTCCTTTTTTTTGATACTCACTTTTGAGCGCAAGAACACACTCCTGGACACCGCCATTTTTAAATATGTTATACGGACAAACCAGCCCAATTCTCATAGTTATAAATAGTATAGCAAATCAGTTATGATTTGGATAATAATCGACGAAGAGCGGGCGGAATAAATGCTGAGGCCTCCTTGGCAGTAGCAACAACTGTTGGCGCATGAGTCTTTTGTCTGGCATTGATTATATACACGTGTTCGTAGATAACTCCAAAATGCTGTTCAACACGATGGTTGTCAAAGTAGCGATCAACATCAACTGCTACATGATGAACTGGTAAAGCAACCTGAACCCCACAAGTATCCGCTCGCAACATAGTGACTGTTGTATCCATGTACGTTCTAATGTCATTTGACTGCCAAAGTCCAATCTCAAAATTAATTCGCTGACTTTGTTCTTCTTTGTCGGCATCTTTCAGTTTACTATGACTATCAGCAACCAATGCATAGCAAGCACGAATTACCGGACCGCGCAGAATAAATGTTTTCATAAACAGGGCAGGGTATTTGTTAGAAAAGATGCTGGCCGTAATACGCAATGGCCAACGTATGCGACGTGGCAAGATAAAATCTTCGTGGTGCGCAAAACCAACAACGCTTACCAGCAGATCAACACGCTTTGCAATATCAGGATATTTTTGCAGCATTCTGGTGACGATTAAAAACCCAAGTGACATTCCTAAAATGGTAATTCGTCTTCGTTTATATCTAAGCTTTATGAAAGCAGCAAGATAGTCAGCAAGATTATCAAGCGTTGGCTTCTCGCCAATTTTGTAAAAACTTTCCATCCCACCAAAGCCTGGCAAGTCTGGTAATGTTACTGCGCCATATTTGCTTAGCTCCTCCACAAAACCAACCATACGCTCTATGCTAGCGTGGTGTCCATACACAAGTAGGATTTCACGACTTTTTTTAGATTTGGCAGACACTCTGAGCATACGCCCGCGCAAAGCATTAATATTAAGTGTCACAATTGCTTCCTCAAGATTGTGGTTTTGTTTTTGACTCATATTAAACAGACTTTACTTCAAAGATGATTTATGGTCAAGATAAGACAATGTTACAATACCAAAGATGAAGAAATATGCAGCATTTTTCGTAGCCTTAATTGTCTTGGTTCTTGGCGTTGGGTTCACTTATAAGCAACTCAAAAGAACAGAAATAAACGATACACCGACAAATAACTCTGCCGCCACACAAGAAACACCCCAATCAAGCACCGAATCTTTCAATAAACAACAGCATTCGTTAACAGATCCAACCAGTATCTGGCTCGTTGTGGATAAGCAGCGTGGCATCTCTGCTGATTTTGTACCAGATCTCGTCGTGCCAGATGTAAAATTGCGTCTTGCATCGAGTGAGGAGCAAATGCAAATTAATACAATCACCGAACCAGCTATTAAGGAATTGTTCGCTGCTGCAAAAAACGATGGAGTAACACTTGTTTTTGGCAGTGGCTACCGTTCAGGTGCGCTACAAAAGCAATTCTATGACTCATACAAAGCAAAGGATGGTCAGGCAGCCGCCGATACGTACAGCGCACGCCCAGGACATAGTGAGCATCAAACTGGCTTTGCGGCGGACATTACAAGCGTGAGCGGAACATGCCACTTACAGATTTGTTGGGAAAATACACCAGAAGGCAAGTGGATCGCCGAGAATGCGTACAAATACGGGTTTATCATTCGATATCCTAAGGATAAACAAGATATTACTGGCTACCAATATGAGCCCTGGCATATTCGCTACGTTGACAAAGAGTTAGCTGCAGAGATCCATAAAACTGGCCAAACACTTGAAGAGTTTTTTGAACTCGGGCCTGCACCGAACTATGATTGAAGATACTTATCTTTTGTGAGTAACTTGATCTCTGTTAGCTTATTGAGAGTTTCTTGAATGCGAGCTTTCTGCTCTTCAAAAGTCGTATTATTTTGAGATTTATCAAGTGCTTCTTGGCCATCATCAAAAGTGTACATTCTAAAATTGTGACGCGCCAACAAGTCACCAGCTGCTTTTTCTGCCTGTGTCCATTCATAGTGCATATATATAGGCAAATAGTCTACCGTTTCAATCCTCTTGGTCTCTGGATTAATGTCCATGACAGCAATGCCGTTAAAGAGCGATGGCGGATCAAGTTGTGCATTTAAGAAATTACCAAGGCTATACCAAACAACAGCCTGCCTACCATCGTCAAGTGTAAGCTTTTCAGCTGGTTGTAATACGTGCGGGCCATGACCAAGAATAACATCGGCCCCGTAGTTTGCCAGTTTGGGCGCTAACGTTTTTTGTTCTGTATTTACACTGTCTGAGTACTCTGTTCCCCAACGCAAGGAAGCAATAACAATATCAGCTTTACTGCGCGCTTCAGCCAGTTGTTGTTTTGCAAGATCATCGCTATACATCGTTACACTGTAGCCGTTTGATGATGGTTCATTTGTGTAGGTTGTGTATGACACAAAAGCAAACTTTATACCTTTTATTTCAAAATAATGAACTTTCTGCATGTCGGCATTTGATGTATTCGCCCCCGCCACTGCTTCAATGCCAGGCAAGCCATTCCAGGCTTCAGCAGACGCCGTGATGACGTTTTGACCAAAATCATTCACGTGATTACTGCCCGTATTGATAACATTGCAGCCAAGCTCAGCCATGTCGCGCGCAAACTCAGTTGGAGAGTTAAACTTTGGATAGCCACTTATACCAAATTCTACTCCGCCACCTAGCACCGCCTGGTTACAAAAACGAACATCACTTTCATCAAACAACTTTTTCATATCACCGAACATTGGCGAATATTCGTAGCTGCCATCCTCTTGTTTTGCCTCTTGATTAATGGCATCATGCGGAATCATGTCGCCAGTTGCAATTAGACGAACGCGTTTTTTTGCTACTTCTGCTTGACTTTCAGATTGCTCCTGGCTTACCGGCGCACTAGCAGATTTCTTGAAAACGAACATATAAAGCATTCCCGCGACAACCATCATCAAAAGAACAAGACCTACAATAAATAGCTTCTTGTGTGAATTTTTCTTTGGTGGATTTGGTTCAGCCATCGGTAAATTATTCATGCCTGTATTAAATGATTCATCCATATTAGTCCTTTAAAAGCGCCTGAACGCCAACCCATACATACTCCCATGATTCTGGCTCTGGTCCTTGCTGATTTGCCCCATCAGGGTAGCTTGGTATCCAACCATATTTTTTTGCATTAAGGTAATTATTATCGTGCAGCCATTTAAAACACGTCGTCGTTTCAAACATTTGGGTACCATTTGCACACACAAAGTCAACCGTATAACCAGTATGATGTTTCGAGTAACCAGGGGGAGCCGTCACATGAAGTAGGCTTACGATCTGGTCATCAACACTACCCGATGCAATCTGCGATATTTGAACGCCAGCTGCGCGCATACGACTTAAAAATAATTCTCGTTGCATTTCAATTGAACGGTATCCAGAATTAAGTTTGAGTGGTATACCATCGGCGTCGGCAGCCTTTTTAATTTCTTGCCAAGCATTATAGGCAAGAGGCTGCAGCAAATCATCACCTATAAGGCCAGGGACGTCCGTTTTCTCAATGGGGGCAACCGGTACACTATGGGTAACGTAGCCACGGCTAGTAGCGATCGTACGAATCCTGTTGTCTGCTTCTGCATTGCCGATAATTGAGGGCGGTGTTACTTGGGATTGCGTATTCGGATAGGCGATACTCGCATATAGTGTCTGGAATTCGTCACCACCAAAAAATCTAAAATCATCTGGCCCAGGGTTAGTAATCTGTTTCTCTGTACGTTGCTCTGCCAAGACCTCAGCTGTGTGGCTTTTGCCATCTGAATTATCTGACTTGCCGAATGAAAAGTATCCATAAATACCAGCACTAGTAATAATGAACAATGCAAATAAGCCAACGACTAGTGGCTTTCGATTAGATTTTGGTCGTTTTCTGCGCACAGAATAATGTGGTTCGATAACGCGCATACGCTTAATTATAACCTACTACCGTTGTTTTTATACCCTTTTTAGGGTACAATAACCCTTGTTTTGCACAGAATTTCTATACCAAATTTTCTGGCGATGGGTCGTGGCCAAGTGGTAAGGCACCGGGTTTTGGTCCCGGCATTCGCAGGTTCGAATCCTGCCGACCCAGCCA
>CAZOUW010000011.1:0-33916 GCA_964583075.1 uncultured Candidatus Saccharibacteria bacterium
TGCTGGAAATGGCGGGGATGACGCACCTCCTGGCCGATCCGCGTGGCATGACCTACACGCCGACAGAGTTGGGCGAACGGCGCAGCACGCCGGTTTCTGCCAAGGCGTACAATATTCTGTTGTCCATGGCCGGAATGCAGACACGGGAGAACGACAAATGGATTCCAACCCCGGAAGCCGCAGGGCTGTACGAATGGCTGGATACAGGGAAGCGGCACAGTGACGGCACGCCGGTCAAGCAGCTCAAATGGTTCGCGGAGGTTGACGACCGGGTGAACCTTCTGCTAAATTAACGTCGTCTGGGCTTCAGTGTGGTAGTGCTGAGGTTTGGGTATTGACATTATGGGCCGTCCATGGTAAACAGCGCCATGAACGGCCCATAATCGTATGGACAACCGCGAAAGTGACCATCAACTATCGCGGAGACCACAATGTCCTACGATATCCAGACGTATCAAGTTTTGCAGTTCAGCCAGAACGTCGAGTTCTTGCTGCAACAGCGCGGCATGAAGCTTCCGGGCTTTGTCAACCAGGGCAGCTACACCGGCAAGGCCGGGTCAGTGGTTGATCAGGTCGGCACCATCGGCATTGTCCGTGACCGTGCTCGGCTGACCGACACCCCGCAACTGAATGTCCCGTCTGACCGTCGGTGGGTGTACCCGCACTCCCTGACTTCCAGCACCTTGATCGACAATCTGGACGTGATTCGGATGCTGATCGATCTGAAATCCCCGTATGCGCAGGCCATTTCCGAAGCCCTGGGGCGTGCGGTGGACGATGAGATCGGTGCGGCGTTCTTTGCTGCGGCGATGACCGGCGAGCAGGGGCTGACCACGACTGCGTTCCCCGCTGCTCAGCAGATCGGTGTGAATGTTGGCGGCACGAACTCCGGCCTGAACGTGCCGAAGCTGCGTGCGGCCAAACGTCTGCTGATGCAGTCCGGCTTGGATCTGGCTCGCGAGCAAATTCACTGTGCCATTACGGCGGTCGAGCACGATAATCTCCTGGGCGAGTTGCAGGTCACTAACCTGGATTACAACTCTCAACCCACGCTGGTCGATGGCCGCGTAACCAGTTTCCTGGGGTTCAACTTCCATCAGGTCGAATGGCAGGCCACGATGACCGACGGCGTGACGGCGCAGTACCCGTTGTCGCTGGCGTACATCGCTCCGGGCGGTCTGGCCAGCACCACCCGTTACATTCCGGTCTGGGTCCAGAGCGGCATGCACCTGGGCCGGTGGGGCGCGACCGAAAGCCGCGTCAGTGAGCGCCCGGACAAGAATTACAACATTCAAGTCTGGTCGGAGCTGAACTGCGGTGCGGTGCGCACCCAGGAAAAGAAAGTCGTCCAGATTGCGTGCCTGAGCACCTAATACACCACCTGGGCATCAACTGGAGATTACGCTATGACTGTTTACTATGCGAATGAGCAGGCCCAGCGCGCCGATGTGCCGCCGCGTCTGCCGGGTAACGAAGGCGTGGGCGGTCGGAGCCGCTGGTATCGGGCTACGATCCCCCTGGACGCCCCGAAGACCAACAGCACTGCTACCGGCGCTGGTGTCACGACTTCCGATACCGTGGTGCTGTTTACCCGTCCGCCGGGTATGCGGTTTTGCCGAGGCTTCGTCACCTCGTCGGTCTCGCTGGGCACTTCAACCATTGCGATTGGTGTGTCGGGCACCCCGGCCAAGTACAAAGCCGCCGCCACCTTCACCGTGACGGACACACCGACGGCGTTCGGTGTGGCGACTCAGATGGCCGCTGCTGCCACAGCGGCTTCCGAGGACGTGATCCTGACCGTGGCCACGGCGGCTCTGCCGACGACTGCCGGTGCGGTTTTGATCATTGACATGGAGTTCATGGGGCCGTAATATAGCCCGTGGATGACATGCGATTAACCCCAGCAGGACTGTACCGGACTGCTGGGGTTTCTTTTTGCCCGCTGTTTGCGTAGACTCATCGCATCCACGGGAGTCCATAATGAAGATTGAACTGAAGATTCTTGATAGCCGTTTGGGCGCTGATTTCCCCCTTCCTCAACCCAGTACGGACGGCTCAGCGGGCATCGACCTACGGGCGATGATCAGCGAAACGGCAACCCTGTGGCCGGGGGGCGCTGCGCTGCTTATCCCGACAGGGATCGCGATCAACATCAAAGATCCTGACTACGCGGGCATTCTTCTCCCCCGTTCTGGTCTAGGGCACAAGAACGGCGTCATTCTGGGCAATAGCGTCGGGCTGATCGACAGCGATTACCAAGGGCAGATCATGGTGTCCCTGTGGAACCGCAGCGACGACATCTACCGGGTTCGGCCGGGGGAGCGGATCGCGCAACTGGTCATCGTTCCGGTGGTGCGTCCGGTGTTCGTCATCGTAGACGAGTTCTATGAAACGAAACGCGGTGTGTCCGGCTTCGGGTCCACCGGAGTGAGTTGATTATGTCGCAGAACCAAGTGAGCATCACCAACGCCGCATTGCGGATCATCGCCGCCAATACCATCGCGGACCCCGCTGAGAACACCGAGTCGGCGCGGCAGGCGCGGGGATGCTACGCCCAGGTGGTGCGGGCGGAGCTGGCCGCGCACCCGTGGATATTCGCTTTAAAGCAAACCCAACTGGCCCTGGTTGCTGAGACTCCGCTGTACGATTATGCCTATGAGTATCAGTTACCTAGCGACTGTGTGCGGTTGGTTTCCTTGCAAAATCGCTGGCTATTCCCGTGGCGAAAATACGCCGAATCGGACCCGATTCCGTTCTACTCGTTGATGGGGGACAAGCTGTACACCAATCTGGTTGCGCCGATGCGTGTCACGTACATCCGCGACATGACCGACGAGCCGGAAGAGTGGTCCCCCGCGTTCTGCGCGGTCGCTGCGGCGGCCCTCGCCATCCAGCTCGCTAACCCATTGGCCAAGTCAGATACCGCTTGTCAGCGCGCTGAGCAGCAATACCAGAAGGAGCTGTCGCGGGCGCGCCGGGTGAACGCCATCCAGCTCGCCCCGCAGTATCCGCCAGACGGTAGCTGGCTGACGGCGAGGATCTACTGATGGCCCGCGCCCGCACGATTACCGCCGCGCTGAACGGCGGCGAATGGTCTCCGCTGCTGGACGGCCAAGTCAAGCAGGACAAATACTATAACGCCGCCAAGAAGTTATTGAACTTCTTGCCCACTGTACAGGGGCCGGCACGGCGACGCGGCGGCACACGGTATGTTGGCATGGTGAAGAACGCGGCGAACAAGACGTGGCTGGTGGAGTTCGTGTTTTCCGCCGGTCAAGCCTACATCCTGGAATTCGGGGACCACTACATTCGGTTCTGGGTGAACCGTGGACAGCTCCTGTCTGGAGGCGCGCCCTACGAGATCGCTTCGCCCTACGCCGTGGCCGACTTGGTAACGGCGGACGGCACCTTCGCCTTGCGCACCTTGCAGAGCGCGGACGTGATGTGGATCGTCCACGCCGAAGGCAAGTACGCACCCTATAAGCTGTCGCGGCTGGGCGCAACGAGCTGGACCTTGGCGGCGATCAGTTTCACCAAGGGTCCGTTTCAGGATGTCGATTACCCGGCCAACGGCCACGCTTTTCGGATCAGCGCCACGACCGGCACGATCACGGTGACGGTGACAGCGGGCGCGGCGCTGTTCACGTCCGCTTATGTCGGGATGCTGCTACGGATCTGGAGCCAGAACCCGGCATCGGTGACGCCCTACCAGCCTGCCATGAGCGTGACTACCGGCCAGCAATTTCGCAACGCAGGGCACGTCTACCAGGCCAACAACAACTACACCTACAACTCCAACGACACTACGCAACGGTATGTGCCGACGCATACCGAGGGCGACGCCAGCGATGGCGTGATCAGTTGGACCTACCTGCATTCGGGCTATGGATGGGGGACCATCACGGCGGTCGCCGGTGACGGGATGAGCTGTACCGTGTCCACGGTAGGCCGGTTCCCAGATTCGCTGCTGACCTTGCAGTCGGGCCGGTATGCGTTCTCGGAGTTCGGCTCCGTCTACGGCTATCCCACCAACGTGGTGTTCTACCGGGAGCGGCTGACCTATGCGCGGGGCAAGAAAGTCTGGCATTCCGTGGTGGGCGACTACGATAATTTCGACAACCTAGACGCTGGGTCTGTCACCTCGGAAACGGCGATGGCGGTCGAACTGTCCTCGGATAAGCTGGATGCGATTCGATGGATGGCCGCGACTCACGCCTTGCTGGTCGGGTCTGCGCAGTCAGAGCTGGCCCTCAGCGAGCAGACGGCGCAAGCGGTCTATTCGGCCACGAACGTCCAGTCCACCCCGCAGACTGAATACGGTGGCCGGATGCTGCGCCCGCTCCGGGTGGGGGACGACGTGCTGTTCATTGAACGCCCCGGCCACCGTATTCGGGCGATGCGCTATGAATTTTCAACGGACAAATACCGGGCCGAGGACATCACGGTTCTGGCGGAGCACCTGTTTGACGGGTCCGAGCGGATCGGCGAGGTCGATCAGGGCCAGCGGTATATTCTGGATTGGGCCTATCAACAGCAGCGCGATGGCTTGGTCTGGTGCGTGCTGTCCGATGGCACTCTGGCCGTCATGACCTACAACCGGGAGCGCGGCGTTCTGGCTTGGACACCGCATATTCTGGGCGGGGGCGCGGTGGTGGAGTCGGTGCGGGCTATACCGTCGCCAGACGGCACCAGCGACGACGTTTGGTTCGCTGTAAAACGCACGGTGAACGGCTCTACGCAACGCACCATCGAATACCTGACCGACTACCGCCTTGTGAAACTGGGCGCGGCTGAGGCCGTCCACGTCGATTGTAGCGTCACCTATCGCGGTACGGCCACGGCGACCATCAACGGCCTAGACCACCTGAAAGGCCAAAGCGTGCAGATCTGCGCGGACGGTGCGGCGCAGGCTGAGCGGATTGTCGGCGATGGGCAGATTACCCTGGACCGCCCGTCGGCCCTGGTCCACGTCGGCTATGGCTACCCGTCGCGGTATCAATCCATGCGGATGGAGCTGGACACCGGCGCAGGAACAGCGCAGACCGCGAAGAAAGGTATCTCTAACCTCTGGCTTCGGCTACAATCCACAATCGGTGGTAGATTCGGGCCGTCGTTCGACAAGATGGACGACCTGCCTACGATAGACCCCTACGCGGCGGTGGGCGAGCCACCGGCTTTATTCAGCGGGGATGTTTGCACGCAGTTCCCCGCTGGACTCGACACGGACTGCTACATTTGCTATGAGCAGTCGTTACCCTTGCCAGCGACCTTGGTGGCGCTGATAACGAGGTTGATCGTCAATGATTGAAATTGTGAAGCTGCACTATTTTCCCGTGGTGCATTTCCCGGACAAGTTCATCGCTTCGCTGGATGTGCAGACTGCGCAGCGGAACCAGATGCCCTTGACGGCGGAGAACTTGAAGGCCCTGGTGACGGGTGGCGATGCGTGGTGTGCCTACGACGAAGCGCGGCCGCTCATCCTGGCGGGGTTGCTCCCGATGTGGGAGAACCGGCTGGTGGCTTGGGCCTACCTGGGCAAGAACGCGGGGCCGGCTCTGCTGAAAGCGACGCGGTTCATCCGGGTGCAGCTCCAGCAGCGCGAGGGCCAGCGCATCGAAATGTACGTGCAAGACGGGCACTCAGAAGGTGTCCGCTGGGCGTGGTTGCTGGGCTTCCGCGCCGAATCGCGGTTGCAGAATTTCTTCGGCGGTCACGATTATTGGATGTTCACGTATCGAGGAGCAGATTACTATGGCCTTCCTAGTTCCGGCCTTCGCGGCCATCGGCAGCAGTCTCAGCGGTATCCTGGGCACCACGGCAGCGACTACCGCCGCTCAGGTTGGTACGACCGTGCTAGCCGGTTCGTCTATTCTGGGTGCTGCGGGGACATTGGTCCAGGCGAATGCCCAGAAACAGGCGGCGGAGTATAACGCCCAGGTTCAGGACCAGCAGGCGCGCCTTGCCTTGAACACTGGCGGCGCGCAGGCGACGGAGATCGCGCAGCGCACCAAGCAGCGCATGGCCGCCACCCGCGCCACGTTCTTGCAGAACGGCATGGCGCTGAGTGGTAGCGCGACCGATGTGCTGGACGCGGTGAACAAGCAAGGCACTCTGGACGAGTTGACGGCGCTGTACGACGCCCAGACCAAGAGCCGAGGCTACGCCGCAAACGCCAGCGTGGACCGGGCGACGGCCAGTTACGCCACCTCGGCGGGCTGGCTGGGCGCAGGTACTTCGCTGCTAACTGGAACGTCGAAACTCTACTACTGAGGCTATTGCCATGCCGCGTCTCCCGGTCGATGTGACCACGATGAGCAACCAGAACAACCTGCCGGACGGGCAAATACCGGCCCAGCAGGCGAAACCCGCCGCGTTTGGCGCGGGCATCGGGGAGGCGTTGGGTAGCTTGTCCGGCGCGGGGCAAGACCTCGCGGCCCGGATCATGGCGAACGACAAGCAGAATCAACAGTTCGACCTTGAGAACCAATTCATTCAGCTCCAAGACCTGGACAACCAAGAGTACACCCAGGGCGTTCGCGGGCTGTCCGGCAACGGCGAGGGCTGGTGGCAAACGACCCGTGCTGCGACGCAGCAGCGGTTCTCCGATTGGTTGCAAACCGTTCCAGAGCAGTACCGTGGTCAGTACCAGGCCAAAGCTAGCGCATTCCTGGCGGGCCGGACCCAACAGGCGTTTACCGACCAGTACAGGCAGCAAGACACGCACACGGCGGGGCTGATTTCGGATGCGCAGCAAAAGGCGGAACAGCAGGTGTGGAATAACTACCAACTTTACCCGCAGTTCGCTCAGCAGATACAGACCTTTATCGACCAAGCGCCGCTACCAGAAGACAAGAAGGTTCAGCTAAAACAGGCCGCCACGAACAGTCTCGCCAATCTCGCCGAGATGGCGCGGGCGCAACATGCACCCTACAGTGTAGCGCCGTCCGCTGTACCGGAGTTCTCGCCAGAGATCAACACCATCGTGGATGCGGCGGCAAAATCGCATGGGCTGGACCCGGCGATGATGCGCCGGCTGGTGCAGATCGAAAGCAGCGGCGACCCGAAAGCGACCAAGGGGGCATACTCTGGCCTGGGCCAGTTATCAGCCAAGGATTTCCAGCAGTACGGCAGCGGCGGCGATATCTTCGACCCGGCCGCCAATGCGAACGCCATGGCCGCGAAACTGGCAGCGGATTCCGCCGGCTTCGAGCAGAAGTATGGCCGACCCCCGACGGCGGCGGATATGTACTTGCAGTACCAGCAAGGCGTCGGAGGCTTCGCGGCGCACATGGCGCACCCGGAAGAGCTGGCGTGGAAGAATATGGCGTCCACGACAGAAGGAAAGCAGAAGGGGGAAGCCTGGGCCAAGCAGGCGATATGGGGCAACGTGCCGTCCAATGTGCGGGATCAGTTTCCGAACGGCGTGGAGGGCATGACCAGTGCGCAGTTCATGCAGGTCTGGAAGAACAAGCTGGGCGCGGGAGCGGTGGAAACCGCCGCCTCGGCAGCACTGACCCCGGAGCAGCAACAGCGCCGAGACAACGCCGCTCAGACTCAGATCGCCCAGAACGAACGCAATGCGGCCGCAGCGGCGACCGCCGACAAGGCGGAGAAGATGAACGCGACACTGCTGGACATCGCAAACGGACCCGCGCCACAAGCGGCCTACGACGCGGCGGTCAAGAGTGGTCTGCTGTCGGATTTCGGCGACCAGAAGAAAGCCCAGGGCGTATTGGCCTCGCGGCTGAAAGGTGACGAATCGCTGAACCTTGGCATTGCCTTGATGAGCGGCGGGAAGGCCGTGGCCAATCTCTATGACAAGGACCAGCGCGAGGGCATTGACGCCTACTTTAACAACGCCGTCAAGGGTGGCGCGGACCCGATGGAGACGGCGGCCAGGGTCTTTGACCGGACAGGTCTGGTGGCTCCCTCGTTCGCCTTGGCGATCCGGGGCGCGATGGCGACGAACGACCAGGGCCGCTACACCAGCGCCATGAACGCGGCCGCTGGGATGCTGCGCCAGAATCCGAATGCGTTCGTGGGTACCGAGGGGGGCAAGCAGATCGAAGAGGCGGCCACCGAGTATCGCCGGCTGACGGAGACGATGCGCCTGTCGCCAGAGCAGGCCAGCCAGCAGATCATGAAAGCGGCGCAGGAGAAGTCGGAGCCGGTGAAGCAGGAGCAGTTCGCTTTGTTTCAGAAGCAGAATCTCACCCAGGAGAAGATCGACGCCCGACTGACCTCGCAGTTCACCTCGTGGTCGCCGTTCAGCGGCAAGCCTTTCTCGCTGCAACTCCCCGGCGGCGAGCAGCGCACGGCCTTGGCGTCGATCTATTCCGAGTGGGCGAAGGAGGCGTATGAGCAATTCCGCGACCCCGACAAGGCGCTGGCGCAGGCCGACCTGAAGGCGCAGAAAGCCTTCGGCGTGCAGAACGGAGTGCTGATGGTCTACCCGCCGTCGAAGTCTGGGCTACCGAAGATCGCGGACCAGGCTGACGGGTACTCGTGGGTGAATCAACAGGCGGCGGAGCTGGTGCTGAAGCAGAAGGGCGTGACGGTCGATCCGTCTCAGATCGTGCTGTTACCGATCGAGCAGCGCGGCTACAGTACCCGTGCGGCGTTTGATGGCGCGCCCTACCAGGCCAAGCGGCCCGACGGCACCACCTACGCCACGACCCCGTACATCGTCACCGTAATGCCGAAGACCCCGGACCAGCAGATGGTTATTCTGAACGGCGCGTTCCTGCCGGATGTCCAGACCTACATAACCGGCGCGAAACCGGCGGCACCGGCGCAGCTGATGACGCCGACCAGCGTGCTGCGGCCCGCTCCCCCGGCGCAACCGCTCCAGACCGAGCAGCAGAAGGCCGCGCAAACCTTGGCCGACAAGCAGGCCCAGCTTGAGAAATCGGTGAGCCGGGTCCGCGAAACGAACAGCGACCAGGCGCAGCGGACGGACAAGACGATCGCCGAATTACAGGCGCAGATTGCGGCACTGGACAAGCGCGACGCCGACTTGCAGAAAACACCACGGGGCGACATGACGATCTTGCGGGGCATTCTGAAGAAAGAGCGGGACCGCCTGGAAGGTGAGCTTGCCACGATTCAACATGGGCGGAGGGCGGATTGATGTTCGACGATTTCGACGCGCAGGATCAGCAGAACAGCCCGGTGTCGTTCAAGCCGGTAGCGACGACCAGCGGGAACCCGGAGTTGCAAGGTTACAAGACCCCGGCGCAACTGGCGCTGGAGGGGGAGCTGGCCGACCGCTCGACCCTGGCCGCTGCGTTCCGCACCACCAACCTGGTGATCAGCGGCATAGCCAACGCCGGCTGGCGCACGGACAACACCGACGACGGCAAATTCGACCCGGTAGAGTACGTCAAGCAGAACGGGCTGGAGGGCCACGAAGATTCGTTCATGGGTGTGCTGAACCAGCGCCGCGCCGATGTCATCAAGGCCGACATCGAGCAGCAACAGCGAGACCGGCAGACCTTGGCGGCGTCGGGCGTCCCCGGCTGGTTCGCCCAGCTCGCGGCGGGCACTTTCGACGCGCCGTTGCTGATCCCTGGCATGACCGTCAGTCGAGCGGCGGTGGGCGGTTGGACCGTCGGCAAGGGTGCGCTGGAAGGGGCGATGGGTGCGGGGGCGTTCATGGCCGCGTCGGAAGCGGGCCTGCATGTCAGCCAACCGGAGCGCACGTGGGAAGAAAGCGCTCACAACGTCGAAGCCGGTATCGTGCTGGGGTCTCTGCTGGGTGGCGCGGCGGGTTTGCTGAGCGCCCACGAGGCGGTGAAAGTCGAGAAGACGCTGGAGGAGATCAACAAGATCCAGACCGGGGAGAAGCCGAATCCGCCGATCCTGCCGACCGACACCAGCGCGGGTGCGATGGAGGCGGGAGTTGATCCGATCATGGCCCCGCGTACTGTTGAAGAGACGGCGGTGTCGGGCAAGACCGGCAAGGTCGCAGCGGCGACCAGTTGGCTGAATCCGATGCTGCGCTCGACCCAACGCTACGCCGCGTCGGCCCGTCAGTTCGGGGCGAACATCTACGAATCCACCTTCTACCGTAGCATGCACGACGTGGGCGACACCATGGGCGCAGCGGTCGAGTCGTCCTGGCGAACCGCCGTCGAGTCGGGCATGGACAAAGCGATGACCGGTTCAGAAGCGGCCTACAAGGCGATGCGCAGCGAAGGAATTCGCATGAGCCGCGACGATTTCTACAACGAGATCGGCAAGGCCATGCGCAACAGCGACCAGCATGACGTTCCGTTCGTCGCGCAAGGCGCGAAGTCATTTCGCGAGCTGTTCGACCAGCCCACCAAGACGGCCTTGCAGTTGGGCCTGCTGAAAGACACGGACCTCGATTTATCGACCGCCCCTTCGTACTTGATGCGGCTCTACGATAAGGACCGGCTCTTGGCCCAGGAGCCGCAGTTTCTGGACGTGATCGGTAAGCACTACGCCCTGAAGATGAAGAGCGAGCACGCCAGCGACGAGGCAACTCGCGACGCGGAGACGGCGCGCCTGGAACAGCGGATCGAAGACCTACAGACGACGGGCGCGGAGCGCACGGCGCGCATTGAAGCGGTCAAACAGCAGGGGGATACCCTCGAAACCAACTACGCCGATATCGCCGACGCACGTGATGCGATTGCTGAACAGCGCCTGATCGCACGGGAAGCGGAAGGCGACGCCAAGATCGAAGCGCGGCGGCGGGTGCAGCAAATGGTCAAAGAGGCTGGCCCACGCTTGCAGGAGTATTACCAGAAGCGGGCGGACCTGCGGGCGCGGCATCAAGCGCTGACCACGGGGGCGGACGCCCTGGAGGTCCGGGCCGCACGATCGCGGCAGCGGATTGACGAGCTGCAAGAGATTGGGCAAAAGTCCGTCGCAGCCACCGGCAAGCAGATCAAGAACATCCTCAACCAGATCGCGAAAGACCCAACCCTCTCTGCGCATGAGGCGCTGAACAACGCCACGGCGCAGTTGATGAAGGTCTCCAGACTGCTGGAGGCGTCGGCCAAACGGGTCGAGCGGCTGACCGCTGACGTGCCAGCCGGGGAACAGCCAGCGGGGCTGAAGGCGTACTGGGAAGCGCGCAAGGCCGAACAGGCGGCGCTGCGTGAGAAGGTGGCCGCCACGTCAGACCAGATTGACAAGCTGGCTACCCTCAGCCCGGAGGAGTTGAAGGCAGCGCTGCTAGAATCGGCCCGCGCCAATCGAGCCGCACGCGAGCAGAATTTTGGTAAAGCGGCGGAGAAGGCGACCGGGGCCAAGGAGAACTTGCTGGACGTGCAAGATGCGGTTCCGTTCCAGCTCGCCGAGCTGAATGATCTGTTGGATAGCGTGGCTCGGCAATCGGCGGATCGGCTGATGCGGGCTGGCGAAGAACGGGGCCGGTTGAAGGCGAAGCTGAAAGACCTCGGCCCGGAGCAGATCAAGAAGCAGGCGGAGTCGCGTGTCGCCCAGGTGAAGGATGCTCTAGCCAAGGTGCAGGAGCGGTATCAGCGCCGGTGGATGGCGCGGGAGGCATTGGCGGAGGAGCTGGGCCGACCTGAAGCCTACCCGTTTGAGGCGGCCGGACGCGCCACGGCCAAGGAGGTCTACGACAAGCTGACTGGGAAGGTCCAGCAGCGCGACGATGTTCCGCCCTTCCTGACCAAGATCACTGCTGGCCCAATGAAAGACCGGACCTTCTTGGTGCCGGATGAAATGCTGGTCAGGAATGGCTGGCTGGTCAACGACGTGCGCGAGATCGCGGCCCGCTACTCCCGCGCCATGCACGGCGAGATTGAGCTGACGCGGCGCTTTGGTCGGGCCGACATGCAGGACCAGTTGTCCCAAGTCGCCAAAGAATACAGCGACATGCGGGTCAAAGCGGATCAAGCGACCACGATCGAAGAACTGAACGCGGCGCTGGGCCGTCCCCGGTTCAGTGCGCGCAAGACGCTGGACAAGGCGAAACTCGAAGCGCAACAGCTCCTCGCCAAAGACGAGAAAGGCGCGATCGAAGATATCAAGGCCGGTCGAGATTTGATCCGGGGCACTTATAACCAAGGCGCGAATAGTGGCATGATGGGCACAGTCAGCCGTAACCTGATGCACTTCAACTACATCCGGGCCATGGGCGGTGTGCTGATCCCCAACCTGGCGGACTTTTACCGACCGGCGATGGTCCATGGGTTGATGCCCTACTTGCGCGCCCTGCCCGACGCCATAGCTCAGGCATTCGGCAAGGGCAGTGAGGGGCTGAAGCTGTCGATCGAAGAGGCGAAACGGGCTGGCCTGATCCACGAGCGGCTCACCCTGTCGAACTTGGCCGCCAACGGCGACCTCGCCGATCCGTTCGTCAACAAGGCGACGGCGCTTGAACGGTTGATGCAGAAAGGGAGCGCCTTGGCGAGCCGATGGAATGGGCTGGCGATGGCGATCGACGCCCAGCAGACCATAGCCAGCACCGTCAGCCAGCATCGCATCATCCAAGCGATTCTGGACAAAGCCAGCGAACCGGGATCGTTCGTGCCGGTCGGGCAGGGCGAACGGCTGATCCGAATGCTGGGCATCGACCGCGCCACTCAGAAAGACATCGCGGAACTGATCGGTCAGTACGGAAAGGAAGTGGACGGGTTGATGATCCCGAACACTGAAGATTGGTTGCGCAACGCGGCGGGCGCGGACCTCGGTACGCAAATGCGGGTCGAGAAGGCGGTGCGTGCTTACCGGACGGCGGTCAACATGGACGTGAACAGCGTCGTCAGCCGGCGGGGCATCGGCGATGTGCCGCTGCTGGCCAACCATCCACTAGGCAAGCTGCTGACCCAGTTCATGGGGTTCACCTTCGGCGCGCACAGCCGCGTCATGTTGCGCGGGATGCAAGAAGACACGACCCGGTTTATCAGCGGGCTGACGGTGTTGACCGCAATGGGGTCGATGGCTTCGGTCCTGGCGGCGCTGCGCGGCGGCCGGGAGCGGTTCGACAAGTACATGGCCAGCATTACCAAGAACCCCGGCATTCTGATCGGCGACGGGCTGGACCGCTCAGGCGTGTTTCCGTTGATGTTCGAGTTCGCGAACCGCATGGAGAAGTTGACGGGCGGGATGGGCTATGACTACCGAGTCAATCCGATCAAGTCGCCGATCATCGCAGCGGGCGGCGGCAGTCCGGTGGGCGTCGTCACGAACCGGGCATCGGACAGTTCCGGTGTGCTTAGCTCACTATTGGGGCCGTCAGCGGGCATCATTGATAGCGGATTGGCCGCAGGTCGAGTAGTATCCGATGTGGCACGCGGGAAACCACCGACCCAGCATGACAAAAACACAGCGGTGTCGATCCTGCCTTACAACAGCTACCTCGGCGCAAGGGAGTTGTTGCAATACATGATGGGCAACTCGCCCTACGCGAGGCAGTAATGGCCATACAATCGACAGTATCGACCGTAGGGTATCTCGGCGACGGGGTGACGAATACCTTCGCGTTCCCCTACGAATTTACTTCGGCGTCTGACTTGATTGTCGGGCTGAACGGTGTTGTTCAAAGCTCCGGGTACACCGTGACCGGGGCGACCAACCCGAATGGCGGTAGCGTCCAGTTCACCACGCCGCCGGATGTCAACGTCAGAGTGGGCATCGTTCGCATTCCAGATCCGACTCAGCTCGTGCAGTTTACCAACGGGATGGTGCTCGCTGATTCGATCGACAACGCCCTGGATAAAATCACGATGATGATCCAGTGGTTATACCATTCGATATATCGGTGCGTCCGATTCTCCGACTACGATTCAGACACATCGGCGCTGCCGTTTTCTACTTCTCGCGCCAGTAAGCTGCTTGGCTTCGATGATTCCGGCGCGCCCACCTTATTCAGCACCGACTCTCTGGGTATCGCCGGGGGAGGCACTATGACTCTTGCTATTTCGTCAACTGCGCAGGCGCAATCGGGTACCGATGACTCCACGGCCATGTCGCCGTTGAAGGTTGTGCAGTCCATCGCGTATCGCATGTCCACTACATTGGACGCGCAGAACGGCACGGACAGTTCGACGATCATGTCGCCAGTGACGGTGGCCGCGTCTATCGCTTGGCGGATTTCTCAGGCCATCGCGACCCAGACAGCGGCGCAGGATGGCACGGACAACTCAACCATCATGTCGCCACTGCGCGTCATGCAGGCGCTGACCTACCGGCAATCCACGCAGGCTCAGGCCACGGCCGGCACGGACAACACGACCCTGATGACGCCGCTGCGCACGGCCCAGGCCATTGCGGCCCTGGCTCCGACCGGTGGAACGGCGCTGAGTATCTCGACCACCTTGCAGGCGCAGGCCGGGACTGATGACTCGACGGCGATGTCGCCGTTGAAATTCGTCCAAGCCCTGGCCTACCGGATCGCCACCAATTCGCAGGCGCAGGCCGGTACTGACGACACGTCGATGATGACCGCGCTGAAGACCTTCACGGCGATCACGGCGCGCATCTCGAACTCGACGCAGGCCAACGCTGGCACCGACAACACCACAATCATGACGCCGCTGATGGTATGGACCGCTATGGCCACCAAGATGACGGCCACTGCGGCCTCCCAGGCGCAAGCTGTCGCGGGAACGGACAACACGACCTGGATGTCGCCGCTGCGCACGGCGCAGGCCATTGCGGCGTTGGCCGCCGGGGGCACGAACTACGTCAACGCGATCACGGCCTACAGCCCAACCAGCTCAGCGGACACCGGCTATGCGGTGTTCATTCCGAACGGGTTGGCGACAACCACGGTGGCCAACGCAGACGCTCTGGCTAGCCCTTACTGGGGGCCAGGGCGCTTGCAGACCGCTGACGGGATCAAGCACGGCCGGTTCCTGTTCGCGCAGAACGCGGCCGTGGCCAGCCCCGGAAACTGGGATACCATAGACGGGGCCTTCACTGGGGGGCTAGGCAAGTCGCTGTTCATGATCGAGCATCGGATCACGGGCGCAGCCACGATGACCCAGCCGACATCGGGCTATGTGTTCGTGCCGACCACCTCAGCGATGTTCCTGTACAGCAAGAACACCTCCGGCTGGAACAACGCGACCAACGGGAACGAGGGGCGTACCGGCGCGGCGGGTATCTTTATCAAGGCTGATAACTACGGCCAAGGCGACCTGTCAGGCATCACCATTTCCGGCTTGGCTGTGGGAACGAAAGCCGGGTCTACCGATTTCCTCGCCAACCCGGCCATCGTGCTGATCAACGGCGGATGCAATGCCGGGTCGGACGGGGTTTACTTCAACCCGCGTGAGTGGAACCACAGCGATGGCGGCTACGATGTAGCGTGCATCGGCGACGTACTCAACCTTGGCCGCACCAATGCGACCGGGGCGAAATCGGTGTTCTGGACCGGTTACCGGGTGCAGTCCTACGGCACGGCAGCGGTGGACAGTATCCTGTCGGCCACTGGGCTGTTCATGTACGGCATCGATCTGTCGATGTTGAACCTGACGTTCACCAGCGGCATCGCCCTCGCGCTGAAAGCCAACCAGAAGATTGCCTTCGACTGCGACGATGCGGCCAGTGGCAACCTGAAACGCGGATGGCGGGCCACGTCAGGCGGTAACTACGCGATCACGTACAACTCTGCCAACCCGGCCTTGGTCTTTGCGGCGGGCGGCAATCCGGTCCTTCAGCTCGGCCCGACGAACGTCCTGATTAACAGCTCGCTGAAGCACACCGGCACGACGGTCGGCTTCATGAACGCCACTCCCATCGGGGTGTACAGCGGATGGGGGACGCCGACCAACTACGCGCTAGTTGCCAACTTCCCCGGCAGTAGTGCTACACTAGCGCAGTGTGGGCAAGTGATCGGCGTGCTGATCTACTGGCTCAAACTCATAGGCTTATTTTCTGCATAACACACGAGGCGCACATGGAAAACCAGCAGAATCAACAGACTCCGACCACCTTCTCGGAGACGATGGTGATCAACCTTGGCCGTCAGATCGACGCCATGGTCAAAGACTTCAACGCCCAGATGGGCAGTTTGGTCGAGAAGCTGAACGGCTTGGAAAAGGAGAACGCTGAGCTGAAGGCCAAGCTGGCCAGTCAGACTCCGGTCATTCTTCCCGACGACGCCAGCTAATACCATGGCCTCCCTGCCGGATTCCTACCGCTGGCTGGCCGACGAGCCGGGGCCGAAGATGATCCTTGAAGCGCTCAAGCTGTACGGCACGCATGAGCGCGAGGGGTCTGGCAGCAATCCAGTGATCCTGGATTGGGCGAAAGAGCTGGGGCTGAAGCAGTACACGGCGGATTCGATTCCGTGGTGCGGGCTGTTCGTCGCCTTGCTGGCCCACCGGGCGGGCAAGGCCATGTCCAGTTCACCGCTGTGGGCGCTGTCGTGGGCGACGTGGGGCGACAAGAGTCCTGCCCCTGCCCTTGGAGACGTTCTCGTTTTCAAGCGCCCAGGTGGCGGTCACGTCGGGCTGTACGTCGCCGAGGACGAGGGCCATTACCACGTCCTCGGCGGAAACCAAGGCGATGCCGTGTCGATCACGCGGATCGCCAAGGCACGGCTGTGTGCTGCGCGGCGTAGCTACCGCAACACGCCGACCAACGTCCGGCCTATCCACGTCTCGGTCACTGGGGCCGTATCTACCAACGAGGCTTGACCATGAATTGGGTTATCGCACGATTGAAAGAGCCAAGCACCTACGCCGGCATTGCCGCGTTCGTGGGCGGCCTGCAATTCATCCCGCACGCCACCGATATCGCACAACTGATCCTGCCAGCAGGCACGGTCATCGCGGGCATCTTGGCTATCGCGATGAAAGAAAAGGCGTCGTGAACGCCGGTTGGGCGCAACCAGATTTCCAAAACTGGTCGCGCCTTTCTGATATGGATCTATCGCGACGCCGACCTTGGCACTACTACAGGGTCGGCGTTTCTCTGTGTCGAAAGACTCGGTTCGCTGGGGAGCTACATGCTGCGCCGCCGACAGATGACTACCGGATCGCTGTGTGTGAGGTCTGCCGCAAGATGGTCGAGAGGCTGGGGCTGTGAATTGGCTATCACTGTTGCTGCTTTGTGTTAAGCTGGTCGGAGCCTTGGCCGTGTTCTTGCAACGCCGCCAGATCATCAACGAAGCGCAAGCTGCCCTGGTGGCCGCCGCCATGAAGGAACAGTTGCGTGTTTTGGGAGTCGCCAATGAAGCCCGCACTGCACAGCATCAACGCAATCTGGCTGTGCCTGATACTGACAAGCTGCCAGACGACGGCTTCCGTCGCGACTGATACCGCCGCGTCAATTCCCTGCGCCGCTCTGGTGCCGATCTACTGGTCAAAGGATGACACTCGGAAGACACAGGACCAAGTGACCGAGTACAACGCCGTGTGGAAGGCCATATGCCAGACCCGACCATGATGGACGAAGAGACCAAATGGTTCCTTGGGATCATGGCCGTGTTCGGTGGAGTGCTTTCCACCGCTATCGTGTCGGCCTTCTCTTGGCTCAACACCAAGATCGAAAAGGGTATGGCCGACACAAACAAACGGCTGGACGATGTTCGGAACAGCTACGTGCTGACCTCGGAACTGGAACGGCACATGAACCGAATTGACGATACCCTTCATGACATCAAGACCGACATGCGGGAGCAGCATAAGTCGCTGCAAACCCAGCTAGACATCCTCATTCCTTCGCACCGGGAGAAAGACCTGTGACCATCTACGCCAACATCATTCAATCTAACGGCCCTGCGGGTAGCGCCGGTACGGTGCTGGGTACCCAGAATCTGGCCGCGCCTTCGAGCTGGACCCGGCTGACCAGCCTGGACAACACTGTTCCTGCCGGTGGCGCGATCCTCGAAGCCTACAGCACCGCCGAGTCGTTCCGGGTGGCGATCATGCCCGCTGTGTCCGCCCAGGACACCGCCGCAGCGGATAGACTTCCCTGCGACAACGGCGTCCTGATCCCCTACTATGGCGGCGTGACCGCCCACCAGCTCTTCTATATCGAGAAGGGCAGTCAAGTCTGGGTGAAGCGAGCCTAGTCATCCCATATTGAGTCGGACGTGGTGGCCCCCGCCACGTCGAACGGAGGCGGCACCAACACGCCGCTTTTATCTCGTGTCACTTCGATCCGCCCTTGGCTCTTCCCGCCATAACTGAGCCGAGCCAAGGTCATTTTTACTCCCGGTCGTGGTTCTACCTCGCCCTTGTCGAAACATCCTCGTATTTGCGCCTTTGCCTGGGTGAGTGCGGCCGGGAGGTTTTCTACGCGGTCTTGTACGTAACGCGTCATCTCGTCGTCGATTTCTTGGCTGGCCGAATTGATGTCCGTCATGAAGTCCAGAACCGCATCCGCCACGGCCATGTTGCTAGCGGCCCGCGCTAGCCCCAGATCAACCTCATAAAGCGCGTAGACATCGAACGGCTCTTCTGGGTCGTCGGAGTCGAATAGGTACGATTGACGCTTCATCCAGATCGGGCCGGTACGGCGTGGCCGGTGGTTCTGCTTCGCCTCGTCCAGCCGAACGAGCCGCTTCCACTCCGACTCTTTCATCCCTGGATATGCAGCGGCCATGGTCTCATCCATGTTCACCATGGTGTACGCGATGCGAGCTGCTGCGCCAATCGCACTGGCTCCACGAATCATGTCCAGCGACCCTGGCGTCTTTATGCCTTTCGTTGCGTGCAGGGCCACCAGCAGAGCGGTATTCGTGTCGTCAGCGATTCTGTTCAGCGCGCCCATGAGCTGCGACATTTGTGTGTTGTCGTTCTCGTCCATGCCATGAAGAGAGGCAAAAGGATCGAGCGACACCATATCAAACTCGCGCTCCTTGATACTGCGAATCATCTCGTCAACCATCTCGGTGTCAATGATCGGATCACGGACCCCGGCCACTCGTGTCGTCAGGGATAGTTGGCCATCTTCGCCGGACCAGAGGGTGATGTTTCGCATGGTCTCCTCTACGTCGAAACCGTGATGTATCGCAATCGCTTCAATCCGGGCGCGCATGGTCTCCTTGCTATCTTCTTGGTTGTAGATCAAGGTCTTAATTGGACGCTTGATCTTCATACCTAGAAAAGATTTCCCGTTTGCGCCGAATACCGCAGCGGTCAACGTGGCGGCGGATTTACTGGCGGAAGGTGGCCCGCACAGTAGCGTCACCTCTTTGCGTACAGCGAAGCCGTCGATAATGTGCTTCGGGGCGGACAGCTTATTGAGCGGGACAAACTCTTGTTGACGCATCATTCGCCGCAACCATTTCAGTTTATTGCTGACTGGGGGTTCGTCGTCTTCTAGCGGTACAGCCCCGCGCCAGTCGATCTGGGCGGTAGCCTCGGCGGCGACAAGCCCGCTAGTTCCGGTCGGGTTGAGCTTGTAGCGGCTGGCATTCTCCACCTTCGTGGCGAGTTCATCATCCGGCCAGGGGGGTTGGCACTTTGGATTCCACAGTGCTTTCATCAACAGCAAGGTCTGCTCAGACGACAGGCCGATGTCCATCAGCTTCGCGGCGACTTGGTAGGTGGTGTTGTCGCCGCCCTTGCCTTGCACCGCGATAGGGGCGGTGGTCGTCAGGTAGTGGACGGCCAGCGCCACGTCTTTCGGGTCGTCCACGGATACCGGCGCGGTGTTGGCCGGCGTCTTGACCTTGGCCGAACCTGCCGCGTAGACGAGCGCAGAAGGCGCAGGAGCCAATAAATCGAAGGACAGCAACTCCCACCGCCCCTCTTTGCCCGCGTCGCTTAGAACGCTTCCTGGGCCGACGACGTAGCCCCCTTCAGATCGGATGTCGATACCCGGCGCGATATGGCCCACCGAGTTCGCCACGTCCTCAGCGCACAGATAGATGTGCTCACCGCCGCTGGGGGTCTTGACGTGGATGGTGTCTGCCGGCAAGTCGAAGTCGAGATCGAGGAGGCTGGCATAACCGTTCTTCCCCGGCCCGGTATCGATGTCCACGACCAATAGACCACGGCCACAGGCTACACCGTAGTTGTAATTCGGGTTGTCGGCCCACCACGCGGAGATCTTCGCCGGGTCCGTCGTGGCTTCCTCCTTCCAGTGGCCTACCGCTGGGCGCTTGGTCCCTGGCAGTAGGGGAAACACGTTGAAGCCAGATTGCGCCCAACGAAGGGCCGCATGGTAGATCGACATGGAGAAGACTCCGGTTACTTAGAATTGATGATGCGATAGTGAGCGATACGTCCGCTCTTCGCCAGTTCCAGGCCAGGGTGGTTGCGTTTCAGATACGTGCGGATGCGGGCGATGTATTGGGTGGCTCGTGCGCGGATTTCCCATGTGTCCAGGTCCGTCCGTTTCGCAACGCTGAAGACCATATAAACCTCGTTGATGCTAACTTCTCTGCGGCTAGCAATCAACTCATTGACGAATGGGACGAGAATATCGAGAACATCTTGCGGACTTCTTGCGGACATGGTTTAACCTCCTACCAGAGCGGCGGCAAGAGCATCATCACTGGTGCCAAGCTGCCAAGAGTTATGGATAAAGAGTCGGCCGTGGGCATCTTCGACGACGCAACGAACCGCTCCACTCTGCTTCCTGAATATCGTAGCCAGCACACCGTAGTAGCTGTAATCCTTGGCCTTTACGCGTACCACGGCTCCGACCGCCATGCGATACCGACGGCCGTCGTCCTCCACGAACCGAATATCCTCCCCCAGGCCGAGGGTGCGCTCCCACCGGCTGTTCACCCACCGCATGTTGTTCTCGTACAGGTAGGCGAAAGCCACCTCTTTTTCCTCAGCGGGTAGATCGCGGAGCTGCTTCCAGCTCAGCATATTCATCAGCGTGCTCATCGCCGCCGTTACTTGGTCTTTACTGGGTTCCATCGTGCGTCCTCGTGTTGTTGACGCGGCTATTGTGTTACGGTAACTACCTCAAGTCAAGACTTGACAAAACGCCATTTCTGGCGTCCAGATTTACTTCACGTACCTTTCATCCCGCCACGCGGAGCTGTTGATGGGGATGCCCTGCGCCCACGACGGCACTTGGGTCATGAGCCGCTGGACCTCCTCAACACGGCCCGCGCCTTTCGGCACCTCGACGACCACCTCATCATGGACGTGCAGGACGACCGGGTACCCGGCGCGCTCACACGCCATCAGCGCGCCTGCTAGCAGATCCCGGCACAGCGCCTGCACGACGTTTTCCCACAACAGGCCGCCGTAGAGGTACACGTCGCCCCAGCGGCCCTTGCTGTTCTTGCCTTGGATGACGGCCTGTAGCCGGTCTCGGCCCGTGTGCTCGTCTACAACCGCCTTCAGCCGGGGCATGAAATAGGCTAGCGCTCGCCCGCTGGGCAGGTAGATGTAGAGATAGGCCCGGTTGCGGGTGCAGGTCACGCGGACCTTGCCACCGAGGATCGTCAGAATCTCGCCGGGAGAATCGACCGCCGCGATCACCGCGTCTTGAATCTCCCACCACCCGGCGACGATGTTCGGGTGGCCCAGCCGCCAACTGTCCACGACATAGCGAAAGGCGGTCCAGTGCTTTAGGTCAAGGCCGTAGTGCGGGGACCGCGCAAACTTCTTCTCCGTCGTCGCCCACAGTTGCAGATCCGCCACTGGACGCACGGCGGCCAACAAACCATCGGCATCGATACCGTAGTTCGCGCCCATCGTCATGAAGGCCCCAACTGCGCCCTGGTACCCCAGCGCCAGTTCTTGCACCTTGCCAATCTGGCGCTTGCGGCCCTTGCCGATCGACTCCACCGGCTCGCCGAACGATTTCGAGTACGCCAACTTGTACAAGTCCGGCCCGATGCCCGCGTCGTAGTCCCGGAACGCCTGGACCTTCCAGCTTTCGCCGCCCAGCCACGCCGATCCACGGCCTTCGATGTTCGAGTAGTCCGCGCCGATGAACTCCCAACCGTCCGGCGCGCAGATCATCGCCCGTGTGCATTTCCCCAGCGCCCGCATGGGGTCCAGCCCGACCAGTTCCGCCCAGTCTACCGCGTCGCCAGGGGACCGGGCGCGGGTCAGAATCGTAGTCATCAGCTCGATGATTTTCGGGTCGTCCGAATCCGGGTCCACCCGCTCCAGATTGTGCGGCTGGTACAAAGAGCCGGCCCAGCGCCCAGTGGACGCCTTGTGGTAGTTCAGCACGCCACGGACACGCTCATCCGGCCCAGCGCACGTCAGCCCAGCCTTATACTTCGCAAGGCTGGTGGCCTTCGCGCCGGTGCGCCGCAGCTCCAGCACTCGGCACACCAAAGGGTCATCTTTGGCCTTGGCTTGGTCGATCAGGTCTTGGATTTCCCCCTTCGCCAAGCTGCTGACTTCGATGCCCCGCGCTGAGATCCAGTCCTTGATCGCGATAACCTTGGTGGCCTGCTTCACTGCGCCGCGAGTGATATCCGCCAGCTCGGCATCGACCCGGCGCTGGGCCTCCTGGCGAAACGCTTCAGCCTTCCGCATCAACGCCGTGTCCAGCCGGAAGCCGCGAAGATTGATCACGAGGTCAGTATGGTAAATGTCGCGCTCGCTGGCCGTCATCTGGGGCAAGGCTTTGTCCAGGGCCATCTCGGCCCGCACGTCCTGAACGCAATACTCCATGAGGCGCTTAAAATCGTCCGCGTCGCCATACCAATGTAGCTTTGTTGGATCTTCATCCTTGCGCGGATTTCGAGGCTTGCACATCTTCATCATCAAAGCATGGCCGGCCATGCTTTTCTGCTGGGGGACGCGCAGCGCTTTGCAAACGTCATCCAGCGACGAGGGCAACGCCATAATTTGCGCCCGCGCCATCGTGCAGTCCATTTGCCACGGCGACAGCTCCGGCCACCTCAACTTAACGCAATGGTAGTTCCACATCGCCAGCTCGAACATGGCGTTATGCGCACAGACCTCTGCGCCACTGACTACCGCGTCCAGTAACTCCTCTGGGTATCCGCCCCCGCGATGCCACGCATATATGTACTCGCCACCGTCAATGTTGTACGCAAGGCACAGCAATTCCGTGGTCGGGTCCATCGCATAACGAACCGCACCAGCTTTCCGTAAATCACAGGCCGACCGGGTTTCAAAGTCAAGGTGGATCTTCATATGCTCGCCCCTGTCTCATTCGTCAGCTCGCGGAGTGCCGCCATTCGTGCACCGCCCCATTGGTCCGCCATCGCTTCCGCAATACCGGGGTAGGTCCGAGACCGTAATTTCCACCTGTCAGGCGAAGGGGGGAGGTTATGCACCCGCGCAATACGGCCTTCAACAATGGCCGTCGGTTGCAGCTTAGGTAGGTTGTGCAACCAAAAACAGGTCGCCTTTACCTCGCCGTGCCCGAATTGCCACGGCTGTACGACCTGATCTGGCTTGCGAATCTTCGATGAGATTATGGACACAGGATTTTCCAGCGCCCACGCGCCGATAGGCGCGGCCATCAGCCGCCTCACAAATTCTAGCGCTTCCGTCTGCTCTTGCTGTTTTGCACTGAACCAGCGAGCACCGCTGACTGCCAGATGGGTGCATGGCGGGTGGAATATGGCCATATCCCACGCATCGTCCAGCACCGATAACACGTCACCTTTTATGTGATACGGAGACCCGTCCTCGGCGTCCAACAGATCACAACTCCAGGCGTCATGCCCGCGCTGCCGGAATGCTCTACGTACCGTTCCGCTAAATTCGCAACCGATCAATACGCGCATGTTATTCCCCGTTAAAAACCCCGCGCTAGGCGGGGTTGGTTTATTGCTTACTACTCGGCAGCCAACTACACGAGAAACCAGTCATCAGCCAATAGGTCTTCGTGCGTCGGGAACCATATTCGAGGCGCTCCGCCCCCCAATCTGATTGCGAATACAGGTAAGTCATTACCTGATACCGCGCTGTTAGGGGTAAGATACACATAGTTGAAACCGTACTCTGGGCGAGATAAACGCCTATATGAACGCAGGAGAACTAGGGCTTCACTGAATGTCATAACCGAGCCTCCCTGATGTATTCCCAGTCTGTCGCGAGGATATCCTCGGTCGTCGGTGTCCACGGAGTCACGTTACCGTGTCCTGCGTCCAACTTCACCAACAGGTCGAAATTGGTGTAAACGCGCTGCGGATTCGTGCGGATATCGTTGCTCGCGGGGAAATAGACCGGAGGCGTTAGCGGGAATACGCCGCTCATTCGCACTAGCTGAACATAGAAGGTCCATTGTGGCCGAGTGACCATCGTACCAGCGCGCAAGGCGTGCAAAGCGTGCTCGAAGTTCACTCTAGTAGCTCCCGGTTGTTGTACTGAAACAGGCGAATCAGTCTCAGCTCTTCTGGCGTTGGCTCCCGTCGGTGCTCCAGCAGGGACAACATGATCAGGATAACTTTGATAAGCAGCTCTTCATCACGAGGACTCATGGCATCAATCCCAATCCGCGCCAGCCGCGTTCGGATCTTCGATGACCACGGCACCGGCGAAGTCAGACGCCGAGGCGCTGGAGCCGCCGCCCAGGGTGTTGTCGTCGGCAAGTTTGACCACGCCTTGCAGGCCGAAGAACACGCCGGGGTTAGCCGCTGACGTGCTCTTGACCAAGTTCAACTTCACATCCACCCAACATCCGCTGTAGAACACGGCGGGAATATTCTCCGGCAGAACAATGGTCGGTTTGCCCGCGACGAACTGGAAGCACGGCACGGCGAAACCCGATTTCGCTCGGAACCACGGGAACCCCGGAACGTACCCGGCGTAGGTCGCTTTCAGCGGGGAATACCCACCATCTTTGACGTTGACGCAAAGCCCCTGGTCCCGGATGGTCGCTTTGTCGCTGCGCCGATCCATAAAAATCGTCGGGTCGGTCAGGTTGGGGTATTCGCGCTGCAAAGCAGTCCGCAGTACGTCTTCCAGAGTCTTTACCGCGTTATGCGGCCACAGACCGGATAGCTGAAACTTTTCCTTCTCGCTCATCTTGCCCTTGTAGGGGGAGTCGAGATTAGGAAAGGACAGGCGGACTGCGCCAGAGAAAATAGCGCCGTTTTCAGCAACACGGGGGCGGTTACTGTTCGCCAGTTTGGCGATTTGATCGGCAGAAAGACGACTATTGATGCGAGCAGGATCTACAAAAGCGACGGCCATCTCATTACTCCCATTCTGAATCAGAGGTAGAGTTAGAATCAAGAGGAACTGAACTCGAAAAATCACTTGCGGCGAGCGCGATGGGACTTACTTCTACTCCCGGCGCGTCGTCAGGCACCAGTTTAAGCCCTGAGCTTTCTTTGTCAACTAGGCCAAGGAATTCTTTTTTCAGGTCGGACGGGATGTGCTCTTCGGCTTGCGCCACGGAGACCAAGGTTTGAACAAGCGCCGGTACGTCGTGGGCCAGCAACCAATCTTGCGCCTTGGCCGGATCGTGCCAGAAACGGCTGGCTCGTTTCGGGATCAGTTTGTACCCAGGAATTTTCGCGCCCGCTGTCGCCAACTGGTAAGCCCGCGAGCCGACCACGCCGCACCACAGATTCATCACCGGAACCATGGCTAGGCGTTGGGCCAGCTCGTACCCGTCCGCCGCATTGATCGCGGCCTCGGTGTCTAGGGCCGCCGCAGTAACGACGCCCTGAACCGCAGGGCAGGACAAAATGGCGGGGCAATACTGACACTGCACCTCGCCGGGGATGATCGGCGCATCGGGCCTTGTGGTGGCCTCCTGGGCCTCCTCGGCTTGGTCGGCAAAGTTCAGGAGCTGCGCCGGGGTGTAGGTCAGCTTGCGGATCGGTTCTCCGACCGGACAGCGCGGCTGGATGATGACCACCGCAATCTGTTCGATCGGATGCGTGACCCGCTGTGGGCCGAACATCAGACAAGCCGCATACAGTCGCAACTGGTAGGTGTCGGCAGGAACGAAATGCCCGACGCCGTGTTTGTAATCGACCACCATCAAGGTCCGGCTGATCTTGTCGTACAGCACCAGATCCGCCGTACCGCCCGCGTCCGGTTTGCGCTCGTTCAGCAAGCCGAAATACTCGACACGCGCCTCGATCCAGGCGGAACTTCGCCACTGTTCAAGGAACCAGTCGAACGCAACCTGGACAGCTCGGCAATCTTCTTCGTCCAGCGGCGCGTGGCCTTCGATCAGCACGCTACCCTTGTAGCTATTGGCGGTCTTTTTCCCCGTACACGCGCCAACGATTTTGTGTTCGAAGAAGGTTATTGGGACGGTCCGAATCTTTTTCCCCGTACACGCGCCAACGATCCGGCCCATATGATGGCTCACTAGCGTTTCTAGCAACTTGTGCGCGTGCGTTCCCCGCCGCATGTAGTCGTTCTCTATGGGTGGCCCGTAGCTGCGACTGAGCGCGACGCTGCCGGGGCAGCGCATCCAACGGTCGGCGGAGCTTCCGCCGAGTTCTGCGTGTCTTTCTGGCATAACATGCTCCTGTTCGTTAAAACGCCCGGTGAACCGGGCGCGACCATTTTGCACTTATTGCATCACCATTTTTATCAGGAACCGGCGATAGGCAGTCTCCTCAAGGTTGCAGTTTGTTGAACTTCTCAAGGGCGGAAAGCACATCCGCCCCCTCCAACTCGTCGATATCGCTGACGCCGAAGAACTCGGCCAGCAGAAACGACGTTCCACCTTCGCCGATCACCGCGCCCATCTGGCGCAGCGTTTCGCGAAAATCGTCCATGGGGTTGTGGATGCGGGCACTCACCGCCGCAGCGACCGTAGCCTGTGCGGCTGGAACCGGCGTGGGGGTAGTGGGCGCATCGACGACCGGATCAGTGGTGGTCTCGACAGTACCCGCAGCGGTCGCTACGGAAAGAATGGTCGGGGTCGCCGTGGTGTCCGTGGCGGGGATTCCCGCAGCGGTAGGCTCGTCGTCCCAGTTGGGCGTTTCGGTAGCCGTGGCAACGGGGGTAACGGTGGGAGTGATGTTCTCTTCGGCCATTGGCATATCCTCTGTGGAAGGGTGACGCGCCGGACGGCGCGTCAGGGGCATTGTAGTCGATTACGCGGGCAGTACGATCTGACCCGCAGCGATGCGCTGTAACCCGGTGAGCAGGGCCGCCTTCTGGCTGTCTTTGACGCCTTTCAGGGTGCCGGGAGAGCCGTCTTCCTTCTGGAAATTGCTGGCGACGAACGCCTTGACGCGGGCCGCACCGGAAGCGCCAACCGCAACCACCGCCGAGTTGGCAGCGGCGACCAGTTGATCGTCTGTCGGAACGGGCGCGGCTTCGAGAATCGCCTCTTCCTTCGCAGGCTCGTCGTCGGCCCAATCCTCCCCGGCGACCGGCTGCTCAGCTGGAGCGAGCGGCGTGGTGGAGTTAGTTGCCCGTGGACGACGCCCCCGCTTCGGCGGCTCGACAGGAGGCTCGACAGGAGGCTCGACAGGAGGCTCAACAGAAGGTGCGGTCAACGCGTCTGGGGTCAGATCTGGAATGCCAGACTCCACGGGACCGTCCGTGATGTTGCCCAGGAAATTCTTGATCGCCTGGACCAGTCCAGCCGGGGATGAAACCTCAAAAGTCAGTGTTACGGTTGCCATTTTATGCCTCTGCTTGCTTGGGTGAATTTTGCCTTTGCGCGTACAATTGTATCGGTAAGTACGCCGTTAATCAAGAGCCGTGGTCAGCTCATCGAAAAGAGTGTCGCGGCCAAACGTCTCGCGGATCGACGCGACTTTGCGGAGCACGATCCCCGTCACAACCTGGTCAAAACTGTCGGCCAAAGACACCAGGCGCACCAGCGTCATGCGCTTCTGGCCTTTGCGCCGGACCCGCTTGATGGCCTGGGAGTTGTCCGCCGGCGTGAATGCGGATTCCAGCATGTCAATCCGACACGCAGCGGTCAACGTCAGGGCCGTTCCCGCCGCCGTGATGTTACCGACGATGACGCGAACGCCATTGGGGTCGTCAGACTGGAAGCTGTTGACGATCTTCTCCCGCTGATGATCCGGCACACCGCCGACAATCATTTCCGAGTGAATACCGTGATGTAGAAGGTGCTGGTGCACCAGCTCCAACGCGGCACGATGATGGCCCATAACGACCAGCTTGTCCACCCCACCGTTCATCAGCTCATCCGTGATGACTTTGGCGTACACCGGCGCTTTCGCCTCCGCGATCATCGCCCGTAGTGTCGCGATGTGAATGCCGTTATCGAAGCTGAGCTTGTCCCCCGTTTCCAAGGCCGCGATGATGGCTTCGGACAGGCCAGGGTATTGCTTGAGATACTCGACGACTTGCGAACTGTCCCCGTCAATGGGGAGTTCTGACGCCCGCATCGGGGGGAGCTGCTCGCCGACATCCTCAAAAGTCCGCATGTAGCTCATTTTGGCCATGATAGCGCGAAGTTCCGCCACCTTGTCCGGCCGCACCCGGTTCGACGTTGAGAACGTGGTGCGGCGCTGGCGAAAGTACGTTCGCTGGAACGCGAAGTAGCCGAGTGACATCTCGCCGGACAGCCACAAGGGTACCCAGATGTCCGCCGGGTCGTTTTTTGCCGGAGTGCCGGTCAGGCACCAGACATAGCTGGCGCGCAAGGCGATTCCGCCCGGTTTGTTGTGTTCGCCAACGATGGCCTTTGTTCGCGCTGCGTCGGGGTTCTTCATGTAGTGCGCTTCATCAATAATCAGCACGTCGAAGAAGTCCGATTCGAGATCCGTGCGCCAGTTGACCGCCTGTTCATACCCAATGATCAGCACGTCACAACGCCCGCGTTGCCAGGTCAACAGGTCAAACACAGTCTCAGCCCGGATGACCTTCGCCCCGTCGCGGCTCCACAGCGCAAACTGCCCCACCCAAACGGGGCGGGCACCCGCAGGGCAAATGACCAGCGTCTGGCCGCCACCGACCAACTCCCGCGCCCTGATGGCTTGCGCCGTCTTGCCGAGACCCGGCTCATCGAAGATGGACGCCCGATAGCGGGATGCCAACAGCGCCGCACCGTCAAGCTGGTACTGCGCCAGTGGTTCATGGGGGGTCATCGAAAGCTATCCCTTTCAACTTTAAGTACATAGCCCACGTAGTCAAACCAATGATACCACGGGACCACGAACGCCCAGCACCGCCCCTTGACGACGTTCTTGTGCCGTCCAACATAGTGGGCGCGCATGAGCTTGTCGTCCTGCACAACGCCCAACCGGTGCGGATGCTCCCCGTCTGGCCGCTGGAGAACATCGGACAGCGGCTTCACCCGGTTGTCCCCGTCGCCGTGCATCGTCGCGGGCAGGAACACCAGCAGGCCATAGCGCTGCTTATCGGGGTATTGTGGAAGCGGTTCCCGTTGCTCTTCGCACACCTCGGCGACCCAATCCCGGTAGGCTCGCGTGCGCATGATCTTGTTGCCGATAGGGCGATAGGCCCGGTTCACGCTCGGCGGGAGGGGGAGATTGATCCGCACGACGGGAATAACACTTTCACTAGTCCCAGTCATTTGCGTCTTCCTGGGTGGCCAGCTCATCCGGGAGCGACATGTTGAACCGTTCGCAACTTTCCCGCAAAGCAACACCCGACAAATGGTGGAGGTCGTCGAGCCAATGAATGAGGCGTTTTTTACTGTAAGGAGACAAGTCCTCCCACGTGTCGATCCCGTTGGCGATGTTGATCATGGCCGCGTTCCGGCATTCAAGCTGCTTGGCAAGGTTTGCGGCTGGAGGATAGCCCATTTGTGTGAGCGTTTTGGTCAACGGGTCCAGGGTGGCCCGCTCGCGGCGTTGGGAGGGTGTGAGTTCGATTTTCACCGGCTTGGGCGGTTCGCCACTTTCCCGCAAAGCAGCAATGGCTTTCTTCATTCCGGGAACGTTACCGACGCGAGGGTCTTTACGAGCGTAGTCCAGCACCACGGCAACCGGGATTACAGGCAACGATAGCCGGTCGATGCGCTTAGCCAGCGCCAGACCGACCGCACGCTGAAACTCTTCGTAGTCCAGGGCGCTGTTGCGCGGGTTAACCGGAACCGCCAGCAGCGGCGACCAATCGACTACGCCGAATCCATCGAGTTGATCAGCAGCGACGCTTTCAAAGTCAGCTAGCGGCCCGTCTTCGATAGCCACGTCGTAGAGCCGGTTGACCAACTCTGGGAGTGCGCGGCCTACCTCGCGGCGTAGTTGGGTCCGCACGCAATCCAAGGCGGATTCAGCGATACGCTGACGAACCTGCTCGGCGTCCGTGGGCGGTACAGGCCATGCGGTAGGGTCGTCAAGGAGGGAAGCGACGGCGCTGTTTTCAGCGTCTATCGCGATACGGCGGAAATGCACGACATACATAGAGACGGTCTCCTGGTTGTTTGACCGTCTCTTATAATATAGGCGTAAGTACCTGAAAGCAAAAGAAAAATATTAGTTTGTTGTGTACTGAGTAAGCCAGTTAACGGGCAATAAAAAACCCGCCATGGTGGCGGGTTTTGTAGTAAAATCAGCGGGTTACTCGCAGTGTATTTCCCAATCGTCTCCGATATACAATCCGCACTCGCCGAACGAATGCGCCGCAGCAGTGAGAATGTCGCCGATCTGGCCAAGGCCATGGTCCCAAAATCCCGCGCCGTGGTGGTTGCGAGTCAGCCAAAAATCATGGCCTTGCTGGCTGGCGTCCAGGCCACTCGCGGCCAGCATTAACCGGTTGTCAGCCTGAAACTTGGCACAATCCGCTATCATACTGAGCAAGCAAGATTCCGCGATATCGTCTATGTCGTTATGCTGATCGAGCGGATAACCGTTATCGTCTAGGCTAGACCACAGCGCGCACTCGATATAGCCGAGAGTAAAATCGTCGATACTGCTGCGATGGGTAGTCATTTTGTCACCTCGTTGTAAATGTCCTGTTCTTCTTCCGGTGTGAAACCGGACAGGTGCCATGATCTGTAAGTCACCGCGCCTGTGGCGTAGTCTTCGTCGCCTGTGGTCTCTGAATACCACGTAAAACCGGGCGAGAACGGGTAGCACGAGGGTTGCCGGTAGTGCCCGATGACGCCAACCGCAGCATTTACAACCGCCAAAAACTCTGAACCTGCATCCGCAATATCATCCGCATCAGGTTCGATGACAACGCCGTCCTCATCTATCCAGCCGCGTTCCGCCACCTCGCCCAATTCAGCGGATTCCGGCGTAATGACTTCGTAAGAGATACGGATTAAGCGTGGCATTTAGCACCTCCTTTCGCACGGTAGCCCACCGGATAACAGCGGCAGAGTTGCATATCACCGATACAATCCCCGTACCAGTCAACGCCTTGGTAACTGAATCGGACGTGGACCCGTGGGGTGACGTTGCGACCAAACACGACTTGCCGGGTTTTCTTGTACGAATCCACAAAAACTTCCAACGTACCTGGCCAGTTCGTGACCGCATGATAACCAACGCCGCGCTTTACCAGATACAGACAAATAGGCTCTTTGCCTGCACGGAGAATCTCTGCATCGGTTTTGCCACAGCACGCATAGCAGCAAAAGTCATCGTGCGCGTCTACTGCGTACCCCGTTCCGCCCACCCCGTCGTGCATCGGCAGCGTTTGGCCGCAGCTCGCACACAGAAAATGCGCGGGTTTGTAGCTGTCGGGGAGCCGACGATCGTTAGCGTTCAGAACAGCGTCTAGGTCGGCGTGGTTGTCGAAGCGAATGCGCCCGTCATTCAGTACCGTAGTCATCTCAAATTCTCCAAAGGTTGGGCCGTCCATGGCCGGTGAATGCGTCAGGTTAGATTTGATCGATCGTGAAGTCAGGATATAACAACCGTGCAATGTGCCGCAAAGCTTCTAGCATTGCACGCTCACCCGTGCCACCGACATCAATTCGGTCACTGCCATCGAATAGCTGAACCCCGGCATTGTCCAGTGCCTCTTGCAAAGCGGCCGATTCTTTGTGATAGCCAGAGCCATCCACGAAACCCGCGCCATAGCGGTACCCACCACCCGGCATACGGACTTTAATATCACAGTAGACGCGGGTCGCATTACGGCGTGCCCCCATCATCCAATGGGCGGATAAGGCCATGGCCGTATGCTCGCCGAGATCAACTGTCAGCATGAACATGTTGACAGTGCGTTTGCTTTGGGTGGTGTAAGATTTTGACGTATATTTAGATGCTAGGGTGACATGCGTTACGTTCATTGTTTTGCCCTTCAGTTAGAAAGTGAATCAAGGGTAGACGCGACCGACTCCAGCGTGAACCACGCCAGCGCGGTCGCTACCATGACGTCGTTATCGTCCCACGTCAGGCGTGCACCATAGACGGCTCGCGAAATCGCTTCCATCATCGCGGCGTCCGGCTTGCACAGCACCCATTTACATTTATCCTCGTCGAACCGCCTCGATTCCAGGCACTTAAACCCGGCGACGAAATCCACCGGCGTCATGCCAAGATCCCACGCCTCATCGCGCACCAGCGCATTGATGTTTGAGCGATGACGGATATAGAAGCGCCGGGTGTCAGCGTAGTAAATGAAGCCATTGAAACCCGCGTCAGCGCCGTATGCAGCGACATTGCGCAACGCGCTACGTGTGTCTTTCCAAGACCGGCCCATCGTGTTCATGATCGATTCAACCAAGGAAGGTTGAGGGTGCGCGGCTTTCAGTTCGGCTAAAGTGACATCGCGTGCCATGATATTGCTCCTGTGGATGACTGCGTGGTTGATGGGTGAATAGTAATATGTTTATTGTGCCGTGTAAAGCACATTTACCGCCGTGATGCCAACGCCAATCGCCATGTTTACAGTTCCGCTAGCTGTGCACAGTAAAGCTCGCCGAAACAATCGGCCAAGGCGTCCTGCAGCTCGGCGAACGCATCGGCCAACTGAGCTGCGTATCGAGTGGACGCACGGTTTGCTTCGTAAGCTGTGCTGGTTTGAACGCCGATGTTCCGGTCCACCAGCGCGCACATTCTGATCATGTCGAATCGATCCAGCTTTTTGACGAGCACGCGGGAGAACGTATCCCGGTACTCGGCGTTTAGTAGGCGCGATGCGAGCCAGGACGCGCCAACCATCTTTGCCACGTGCGCCGCGTCGCCAGGGGCGACAATGATGGCCACGCCTTCAGGGTAGTGTTGGCGGAACTTCGCGATAGCGATGGCTGATGCGCCGTTGGCGCGCAATGTCGTTTCGTTGATCGTGTTCATGGTGTGTGCTCCCGTGGATGACTGCGTGGTTGATGTGTGCATAGTAATAGGCTCGGTGTGCCACGTCAAGCACTATTCATAAAATACTCGCATAGGGCTATACTGATGTTTTATACATGAGTTTTAACGCATGGTAGTTGAATAGATGTGCTTTGGGTATGAGTTTTAATGTTGGAGCGTTGGGACGTAGGCACCGTCGCCCCGCTCTATTCTGACGGCTAGAACTGCACGTTTGTGTTACACTTAAGGAAAAGATATAATGTCTTTTGGTATAATGTTCATCGCAAGCCGTTGATACGCCTTGTATAACGTGGTGCTGTACTGGCCTTGTCACCTTCGATAATTGAATATTATCGAATGTGAGCCTAGCCGATGCGCAGGACAGCACAACGTAAGCCATTGATTCACAATGCACTGTGAGAATCCCTGCGCGTGCTGTTCAGATGCGAGGCCAGGGGGATCCCCCAAACACGTCCGCGCTACCGGGTGGGGTTGGCGTCCATGAATTTCCGGGGAAAATTTCACCGGGGAGACGGATCGGGCGCAGAGACGAAAAGAAAACCAGACGATTAGGCGGAGAGACGGATAGGAGGTTTTATGGTCAACCGTCCGATTTGCCGATCGGTGGATATTTCGAGGCGCGAAGCGGGCGAACCCCGAAAAGGTCTGACCTTTGACTTTTGGCCATGCCTGCGCCTGACCGTCTAAGAGATCGATGTGTTCTTGCGTAGCACATCCTTGCTTGGGCGCGGGAGCGGGGGTGAACCCCGCAGGGGTGAACCCGCAGCGACCTAGCGCCCGCACATCATAAACGCCGCCTTTTATTGATGTCGTCAGGGGCGGATAGATGATGGGGGCGACCTTAGCGCCCCATCTATCCTCCCTACTTTT
>CAZOUW010000012.1:0-33611 GCA_964583075.1 uncultured Candidatus Saccharibacteria bacterium
TCAGTAGGTTTCCCCAGGTACCACCATCTTGACCAGGTATGGGGAGTCTAGGCATGGAGGGTGCCTTCTTTATATACGTCTTGTTGATTGTTTGTCTTTACCATGGGACTAATCCATTTAGCTTAAGGTTAAGTATAGCTAGGCACGTCACTATACGCAAGAAGAGTAATCCGCCTACTTCCGACGCACAGCTCTCCTCACAGAACTGATAGCCATGCCAGCTGCTACAGCTATACCAGTCAGTAAAGTTGTCACGTTTCGGTTTGTACTATTTTGTGGGGCTATACCCGTATTTGGGGCTCCTACATCAGCTACGGCAAGGCCAACTGGGTCTTTGACTGCTCCGGTTGCAGGGTCTAGGTCAAGTGGCCCGTTGTCGGTTATGACGTAGGCTACTGAAAGAGCATGTTTGCCTTCATAGGTAGTCTCCGTCACGCTAGCATCACCAATAGTCGAATATTTTCCAGCATCAGGATTGTATTTACGTACAGCTACCTGGTTAGGCTTAAGATCAGTCACAAAGACAAGTGTGACTTCATTTGATTCACCAGCGCCGCTAAAGCAGAAATCTATAAGGCCAAGTGGATAGGCATAAACTCCATCTTTAGTAGACAAGCCGGATTCTTTAACAGCAGAATGGCACGTTATGGTTGTGCCGTCTGGAGTTGTTATGGTGACTGTTTTGCCACCCTCGGCGTCATCGAGGGTGACAGTACTTGCATCAAGGCTCGCGTTGTAGCCGGTGTAAACCCCTCCAACGCTACCAAGGATGACACGGGAGCCGGTAGAGTTGAGGTCAAGGTCTGAGGCATACATACTATAAGCGCCGACCTCACTGCCATCCTCAGTTGGATCCTCCTGTGACCAACTAGCACCTGAGTCGCTGGAAGTATACATTGTAGGAGGCATAGACCCACCAGGCTCACCCCCGTCAAATTCAATACCAAACACTGCTAGTTTGCTACCATCGGCTGACATGCCTATAGAACTCCATATATTCCAAGCTGGATCGTCTGGCGTGACGTCTGTCCAGGTAGCGCCATCGTTGCTGGAAATATAAACTGAGTCAGTCTCACCGCCCTCTCCATTGCCAGCTCCTGCCAAAGCTATCTTGCTACCATCAGCTGACATTGCAGTATGAGCCATAAACATATCATGTTCTGGATCTGAGTCCAGAACAGTCCAGTTAGTACCACCATCGGTCGATATAAAGGCATCTCCGTATTCAGAACCACTACCCCCGATACCAACCAGTAGCTTACTACCATCGTCAGATATAGATATAGAGCTTGCCCATATTGAGGAACCGCTATAGTAATCATCGAGGTCACTGTTTGTCCAGGTTGAACCGTCGTCTTCTGATATAGACACCGTGTCTCCAGTGGCAACTGCTATAGTACTGCCATCACCAGACACAACAGCATTTGCTTCGCCACCCCAAAGTCCACTCCCACTATACTCCGGCGTAACCTCTGACCAGCTTGTGCCAGCGCTATGAGACATAAGAACTTTACCACCAACTTCTTCCCCTTCGTTTTCAAGATCATAGCCCTGTCCACTCGCAACTACCATGGTTTGGCCGTCATTAGAAACATCAACCGAAGTCCAGGCGTTAGCCGTGCCCGGATCGGCCGTGGCGGCAATGTTTTGCCAGGTCGCACCGTAATTACTGGAAATGTAGAGCGGAGATGGTTCGTCGAATTCGCTACCGCTTCCAATGTTTGTTGCGCCAACAATCAAGTTACTACCACTAGCCGAACTAGCGACATTGGTCATTGTCGTACTTGTAGGAGCAAGATCTTCTTGTTTAGTCCAATCATACTTGTTGGTAGCAGCATAAACCGCTGCTGGGATGATAGGGCGTGACATCACGAGGGCTGAGGATAGAGTTATACCGGTTAGTAGAGCCTTGCTTTTTACAGAGTTATGCTTAGAACGTTTACTGGTGTTTTTGTTTTGGTGATTAGTCTTATGAGACCTCTTGGTTTTCATATTAACACTCTTCCTTGTTTATGTTCTTTTACGCGTAAGTATATCTAGAATCCGAGGCTATTCTTTTTGCCGGTTGAGCCACCATAATTGTCGTTGCCGTAGTTCAAAACGCCTGTTTTTGGAGATGATTTTCCAAAAATGTCACCTAGATTCTTTAGCAGCGCTGTCACACCTACCAGCGAAAGTAGTCCTGCACCAACCAGGCCCAAAAATTCGGTCCGGCTTACCTCTTTTTGCAACATATCTTCAATTTTTATATTCATATAATTATTCCTGAGCTTATGCTACCATATAATCTAGATAAACGTAAACACTTTCGTATTATATAGTATGACAACAGCAAACACATTTACGCTACCAGCAATTAATTCCCTATCCCTTCCTTATCTTGCGGAAACCAGCTCTTACTACTATGGAGAGGGCAATTACAACAGCACCACCTATAACGGACAAGTAACCTCTAGCTCAAGTGGCCTCATAAACACCGGCACAGCGATTGGCCTGGCAATTACTGTTGGCGCTATCATTATCTTTACTGCAATTCTGGTAAAAGTTTGGAAGCGCCCCAAAAAGCCATCAAACCCGCAAAAAGCTAAGTAGACTTTCATCTGTGATGTCTTTGGCATCAGATACTGAAAAATCCCCGATTTGTGTGCGTCTGAGATCCGTCATATAAGCACCAGTACCGAGCTTTTCGCCTATATCTGTTACAAGGCTACGAATATAAGTGCCGCTTGAGACCTTACACGTAAATTGCACTGTAGGGTAATCGTATTTCACCTCTGTTATTGAGTAAATATTGATCTTTCTGGGCTCTATTTTTACCTCTTTGCCTTTGCGGGCTAGCTTATAAGCCCGCTGGCCGTCTACTTTGACTGCAGAAAACTGGGGTGGTGTTTGATACTGCTCGCCCACAAACGCCTCTAGGGCGGCTTCTGCATCGCTCAGAGAGGGTTGTTTGTCTGAAATTACGGTTTTTTCACCCTCTTCGTCCCCTGTTGTGCTGGCTACGCCCAGTTTGAGCGTAACATCGTAGACTTTATCCTTTTTCATAAAATCATCCTGTTTTTTTGTCATATTACCCACTAAGACAATCAGTAGACCTGTTGCGAGCGGATCTAGTGTTCCCGCATGGCCAACTTTTGGCTTTTTTTGCCCCGTTTCTGCCCTGACTAACCCACGAATTTTGGCTACTACGTCAAAACTCGTCCATTCTTTGGGTTTATCAATTAGCAGAATGCCGTCCATCAAGCTGCAAACTTCAACTTCTTGCCCGGATCTGTTAAGCCGGCGCTCCTAATTGAAACTCCTGCTTTGCGCTTAACCTCACCTATAACTTTTGCTTCTACGCCGTTTTTAGTGGCTACCTCTATAAATTCATCTGGTTCGCTGCTGACAACAGCCATTCCTGCACCCATATGTAGCATTTGGTAAGCTTCAGCATCTGGTATTTGTGCTATGCGTAAAACTTCTTTCATTATCTCTGGCGGTTCGTACGGATCATCGATTTCTGCCCCATATCCACTCGTCTCCAACATCTCGGCCACCTTGGCCACGCCACCGCCCGTTATATGCGCCGCTCCTTCTACGTTTGCTCTTTGTTCTCTGCGGAGGTCATAGCCACCGATAGCATCTACCAGTACCGGTGTATAGATGGTAGAGCCCTTGACTACTGCGGCACCCAAAGTAGTAACACCTTCTTCCGCTTCAAACTTATGTCGATACCACTGGTTACCGTATTCACCCCTAAATGTACCCCTGACCATCGAGATACCGTTTGAGCGTAACCCCGTTTCACGCAGACCAATAATTGCCATACCAGGCTGCACATCGGTATTATCGACAAATCTTTTCTTGTGGCCAACCGCGTGCACCGTAGCTTCCCATGTAAAGTGAAGATGTCTGTCTGGATTTCCATAACCCCCAACAAGATCACCTAAAACCGCAGTTTCTCCTCCGTATAAAGCTACGCGCGCTACATTAGCAGCGCGCACACCACCTCGCGCAAGTTGCTCCATATATGGCTTGTTTTCATCGGTAAATCTATTTACGTTTAAGCCCGTAGTGACTAGTACTGGTTCCATACCCCGAGCCGCCGCATCGTCTGCTGCCATCGCCATAAGATCTAGTCCGGCATCTGAGTAGCTAGAACTTCCTTGTGACACCTTGACCTTTGTACCAATGCCATCAGCCTGTTGGTCAAAAATAAGCCCCTTCGGCTTTTTTACTTCTAGTAATGGCAGGATACTCCAGTTTCTCCAGCCTCTGAAGTTTTCCATGTCTGCATTGACTTCACCGTAAAGTCCTTCACGATTGGGCCAGGTTGCCTTACACGCTTCAAAAAGCATTTTTGAAGCATCATCGCCTAAATGCACCACCTCTTCAAGATACATGTCACTCATGTGACATGATTATGCGTCAGTAATCGGTGATAGACAAGAGTAGTTTGTACAACCTATTTACAGAGGGGCGTCGAAGTTATTATCGTTCTGGCTTGGGGGTTGACCAAAATTTGGAGGCATCATTGGTGGTGGCACTGGCGGTGGCGGAGTCGGTGACTGACCAACATTACTCTGAGGCGATGAAAACGGTGCTTCTGGCGGAACTAAGTTTGGTGGTAAATTTGGACTGAATCCCTGTTGGTCGGCTGGTGGCAAGGGCGTATTAGCCGGATTAAACGGCTGACCCGGCAATGGCAAAGGAGAATTCAAACTATCTCCAAGCGGTTGTGAGTTAAGGCCCTGGATGGGTTCGAGTGGCGAATTGAATGATGCTTGAGCCGCTTCTTCAACAGCCTTACGTGCATCATCTATCCCCTGCCCTGGCATGTCCGCTAGTGGACGAGGTACATCGTTCGCACCGCTTGTTGTGTTCAATAGTTCATTCAGGCTTGGAGCATTTGAACTAGGCGGTTTTATACCGTCCTCGTGGGGATTTTTGGTAGCGTGTGGACTATCAACTTGTTCTTCGATCGAGCTTAGTGTTTGAGTTGGCTTTATATCAACCTTTTGCTCATCATCCTCTGGCGGTGCAATGGCAGCCGCTGGTTTGTGTGACAATATTTCATCGTTTGAAGATTTACCACTTAGCGGATCGACGCTTGGGTCAAGTTGGTTTGCCTGTGTATTTGCAGTTAGTGCTCCACCCATAGTCGGTGGATCAAGTGCAAGTCGTCCAGATGGTTGTGGCTTGTCCTTTGCTTCGTCTTTTGCATCTTCATCTTGCAAGCCAGTTTTGAAGTTTCCATGTTCATCAATATGGATCTCATCAGCTTCACTACCTTCTTCTCCAGCGGGTGGTGGTAGTTCTACGTCTTGCCGTTTAGCAGGATGATCAATTGCAAGCTCGCCGTCCTCACCAGCAGCTTGCTTTGCGGGCGAAGCAATGTTGACTGGTTCTTGCAACTTGGTTGCTACAAGCTGCTGGTTTGCGCCAGCTGCCATGAGTTTTGCGCTCCAGCTCATAGTAGTTGACGTAGTTTTTGGATTACTAAAACGATCCGTTTCTGCAACGATTCCAGTCAAAAACGCAGTTGCCATCTGTGCATCGATGAGGTTAGGTTGAAGTAGTTCAACCAGACTGGTAACCATCTCAGATAGGCTACTCGCCTTTGGGTCATTCCAGTTCAATGCACCAAGATCGGCCGGTTTTGTGTTGTTGATTGAAACAACTGTGGCATCATGCAAAATGCGGCCGTGTGCCATGATGGCTTGGTCTAATTCTTCACGAACATGCACACCAAGCGCTATAACCACGTCTACATTGAAATCGCCTTGACTAAAGTCTAGATCATCTTGGCTCAAACTTGTTCTGTAGGGTGTAATAAAGATTTTTACAACCTTATCCTCAACCTTATAGCGCAGTTTGTCAGCTTTGCTTTTATCGAGCGATATTATGAAATCTCTGAGTGAATTTGTATCTTTTTCTAACGTTGATTCTGGTTTTAAGAATTCAATGGTTGACGGCACTGCCCCACTAAAGACTGCTGTTGCGTGTTTGCCCTGTTTATTCAAAAAGAGAGTCAGACCAATACAGGCCGCCAACTGATCAACGCTTGGGTTACTTTTAACCGTCACTAATACGTTATTGGTCTGTTTAAGCCTATCAACTATGCTTTGTTTTATATTTGGATCCATCTTTTTTTGTATTTAGCTAATACTGGTGTTAGACTACCATAACCTTTTTAGGTTGTCTATAGCTTGGCGTATGCGAAATGTGTGTTGCAAAAACAGAGGTTATACGGTATAGTTACACAGATAACAAAATATTAAGTTTAAACAGGATTTAAAACCAGCTAATGCCAATCATTCAATCTGCAAAAAAGCGTGTTCGCGTTGCCAACAAAGCAACCGTTCGCAACCGGAAAACTAAGCGCTCCGTAAAAGGTGCTGTTAAAGCCCTCCAGGCTAGTCTTTCGAGCGATAAGAAGAAAGCTAACGACTTGCTTGCAAAAGCTCAGAGTGAGATCGACACGGCTGTTAAAAAAGGTGTAATGCACAAAAATAAGGCTGCCCGTAAAAAGGCGCAGCTAGCAAAAGCCTCAAAAGCAGCTGGAGTAAAACCTGCGAAGGCAGATACCAAAAAAGCCCCTGCTAAAACCACTGCAAAACCAGCTACCAAAAAGCCCGTAACCAAGAAACCTGCCGCAAAAAAGACTCCTGCTAAAAAGCCGACTGTTAAGAAATAATTAGCTAGCTACTGAGTTATTTGAGGTTCTATACAACCCTCAAATCTTTTATGCCCATAAGATATAGCAATATCGCTTGGTCAGCATCTACGCTCTTAGTTTTGAGTAGCAAATCAAGATCATGAGCACCTTTAACAAGCTTTTTTACATCTTGCATGGTCAGTTTATGAGCAAGGTTCTGAGTTTTTCGTACTACAAACGGGTTAATTTTTGCTTCTCGAGAAATTTCATCTACAGACCTATTACCTGCCGCTTTTACGGTCGCTAAAATATGCAGTTGCCACGCTATCATCCCTATGATTGCTTGGGGTTCAACCTTTTGTGCTCGCTGTTCTTTATAAAGCTTCTCGACTTCTTTACTGTTGCCCGCAAATGCAGCATCAAGTAATTGAAAAATGGTACTTTGTGGGAGTGGGTCCGTTAGTTCGTTAATCGAATCTTTTGTTATGTACGTATTGTAGGTAACAAGCTTGTCGATATCGTTACCTAGCAGCATTTGATCTGTGCCAACCCGCTCTACTAAATACCGTGCATCGGCCGAGCTGATGGTTGCTTCTTGGTTTTTTGCATAGTCAACAACCCAACGCGGTAAATCGTGAGCATTGCTCATTTCAAACAATTCAAAATTTGGTAGCTTACTAATTTTTTTATAATACGTAGCCCGCTTGTCTACCTTTGGGATCACTACGACAACGGTAATTGATTCCGAGACGTCAACTTCAGTCAGTTTTTCAAGTAAATCTTTATCTGAAGCATTCTGAACTAAAACAAACTTAGCCGGGCTCAAGAAAGGCAAACTTTGGGTTGCATCAATTACGGTCGCTGGCGAAACTTCTTCTGCGTCTATGCGTTCGAGTGCTAAATCGCCGTATTCGGCAGTAAACTCTTTTGTAAGTTTTTGTAGTCGTTGCTTGACTGCAAAATGGTTATCACCAGTAAAAAAATAAATCATGCGTAACCTTTCGGGAGTCTTTGCTCATGTGGGCAGATATGTGTGCCACGTCCTGCTACGCGGATTTTTATGATAGCATGGCCACAATGCGGGCATGGCTTGCCTTCGCGCCGGAACACCTGCGCAAAACTAAGATAGCTACCCTTCTTGCCCTCAGCATTCACATAATTCTTATCGCTCGAGCCACCTTTATCAATACTGAGTTGCAGTACATTACGGACAGTTTTATATAGTTGTTTTAGTTTTAAATCGCTCACATCTCGGACACGCAGTGCTGGATGAATTTTAACTGCGAACAATGCTTCATCGGCATAAATATTACCGATGCCGGCAATAACTGTTTGGTCAAGCAAGGCTGCTTTAATTGTCGTATTTGCACGTCGGCGCACACGAGCCACAAAATCTTTAGCAGTAAAATCGTCACTCAGTGGTTCTGGCCCTACTTTTTTAAAAAAATCTATATTTGGAACTTCTGCGGTTGGGATAAGCCGCACCCAACCAAATTTACGCTGATCGTTAAAGAAAAGTTTTGACCCGTCATTAAAATCAAAAATGACACGTGTAGATTTATCTGGCAACTTGCCAACCAACGAATCATTCGGATGGCCAGCCCCCCAGCGGTTTGCATCACCTACAAAGACCAGCTGGCCAGTCATCTTTAAGTGAATGACAAGGCTGTATTTTGTGCTCAGCTCAATCAGTAAAACTTTAGCACGACGTTTGACTTCCAAAATCTTTGCCCCAATTAAAAACTCGTCAACATCTGATTTTGCATTCGGAAAGCCTTTTGGCCAATCAAAGTCTATCAACTTCACAACTCGGCCTGGCAATAATTTTTGCAAGCCACGTTTAACTGTTTCTACCTCTGGCAACTCTGGCATAAATCTATTTTAACAGCGTTGACCCTTCTTATTTGGTGGTTAATAAATATTACTACGTCTATAATTAATGGAATGGCTGATGCGCTAGGAGACTTACTGCAAAAACGTGACTCACAAAAAGAGCCACAAGAATTTATGATTATACGAAAATATGTTCAAGATCGGTTTGAAGTTACTCCTAAGTTATCTACATCGAAAGGCGCAATTTCAATCAGTGTTCCCAATGCTGCGATTGCCAGTAATTTGCGCTTTGAACTTTATGAACTTAGTCAAAAACTCGACACAAAGCAGCGTCTGATAATTCGAATTAACCGGTAGTTATTTGGAACATATCTTTTTTGAGTGTTTCAAGATTCTTGTATAAAATCGTCTTCATGCCGGTTTGTCTTGCGCCATCAAGATACTCTGCATGATCGTCAATAAATATCACTTCACTCGGCTTAACAGACAGCCTCTCGGATGCAAGTTTAAAAATATGTGGACTCGGCTTCATTAAGCCAACTTCGGCAGAAACAACAATGTCATCAAAAATATCACGCAGGTCTGGTGGGATTTTGCGCTCAATAACTCCGTGATTCGCATTACTTAACAAGCCAATTTTGTAAGAATTCTTCAGTTGCTTTATATAGTCAAAAGTCGGCTGGTTCGGCTTTTCATCATCATCTAACAGTTGCCTCCATTGAGACTCTGTTAAGTCAAGATGATCGGCTAATGTTTTGTTGAAGCCGCCATTTGGGAGTTGACCTAGTGCATTTCGCTCTATCAGGTCATCAAGAAAGGCTTTATCTGCAACCAGGTCACCTCCTGCCTGCTGATAAACATTCCATATTCCTGTGCCCACCAACACTCCAAAACAATCAAATATAATCGCTTTTATCACTACCCTAATGTAACACTGTCCGTAGATTAGAAGCTTACGTTTTGTACGAAATTATTGTAGTCTGGCAACTGATTCTGAAATAGTGTTCGTACGGTGTTTGCATTACCAGCAAAAGTACCCTTGATGCTACATGACGTAGACCACAAAGATTGCTTAACATCACTGCCGTTCAAAATATCATAGTTATAACGTTTACCAGTTGGGCAGGCACCAAGTGGATTGACGTTACGGCTAGCAATCCGTGGTTTTGTGTACTCACTGTTCTGCAAAGCAGCCAGAAAACTGCGATATGCGTCAGCATCATTTAAAAAAGTCTGGCTTTTAAGCACATTACCTTGGTAGCCATCAAAGATAACTGCCGTGCGTTCTTTTTGCCCCACAGTAATTTGTAGCACGCGGTGATTTTCTCGGGCATTAATTTGGCCCGATTGCGTAAAACGTACTGTTGTACCAGTGTTTGCATAATCAACAAGGTTTGTTTCTCGGTTAATGCCGGCTGCTTGTTCGGGACGATCACCACGACGCGCAAAGAACCAGATCAAAGATACAAATACCAAAAAAATGACAACACCGGTGACAATAAAACGCCTCATAATATGCTAATTATAGCACTTTTACCAGTATTTAGCAACGATTATGCTTCCTAGAAGAATTTAGTCTCACCCCTAGCGGTTTCTGCGGCAACTATATCTTCTAATGTACCATTGTTAAGTTTCAGCTCCTGCCCATCACTATTAATGACTATGTTGACCCATGAGTGTCCCGGGTTGTCTTGCATATCATAAGCCACTTTTTTATCAGACAAGATGGCTTGTGCAGCTTCAAAGTCTGGAAAGTAGAACTCGGCATGCTCAAAGCCCACAACGTCACTGCCAACCCGAGCGGGACGTGGCTCCATGAGCTCGACCCATTGAATGTCCCCGAAAGTCCCAAGAGTCACATGACTCAGCAATTTAGCTGTTGCAAGCCTGCGCCCATCCATTTCAATATACGATATCTGCTCTGACAATGGCCGGAATGTTTGAATCAACAAATCGAAGCCCTGACTATTCGCCGCCTTGAATGCAACATGGTCGGGCCGCTCAAACCATTCATTTGGTAATTTATTCCTCTCGATAAAGCCTTCAAGCTCTTGAGCATAATCTTCAATTTGACGTCTTATGTTGGACATACTAACCTCCTCTATCTTTTTATCTGTATAATACTGTTAATGGCTAAAAAGAAAAAGCGCGTTTTATACGCCAATGACGCAACTGAAAGTATTCCACTACTCTTACGTATTCGTTTGCCTTGGCTGATTATTGGCTTGTGTCTGAGCCTAGGTACAGCCGCCGTTGTTTCGCGCTATGAAGAGATTTTGTCACTCAATCCGAGTGTTGCCTTTTTTATGCCCCTGATCGTATATGTTAGCGATGCCGTTGGCACCCAAACTGCTACCATTTACATCAGAAACCTCAATAAAAAGCAGGCCAAATTTACCACCTACATTATGAAAGAACTAGGACTTGGACTTTCGATTGGTGCAATTTTTGGAGTAGTAACGGCAATAGTCACTCACTTCTGGCTTGGAACAAACGAACTCGCAGTCGCAGTTGGGATTGCATTATTTGCAAGCATTACTTGCGCAACTGTCTTTGCACTCATTTTTGCAGCACTCCTTAATAAACTTAAGACTGACCCGGCCACTGGCGCTGACCCAATTGTCACCGTTGTGCAAGATATCATTAGCTTGATGATTTACTTCTGGGTTGTCAGCCTAATCGTCAGCTAAGAAGACTTCTAGTTTTTTTACTGCCTTGTTACGCACCGAATAATGAGCATATTCCTCTAGTGTCATTTCTGCATACGTCTTTAATTGCTCCTCGGGAATAAAAACCGGATCCCATCCATGACCACCAGAGCCGCGCGGCTGATCAGCAATAGTACCAATAACTTCAGCACCAAGATGTGTAAAATGCTTGCTGTCATATATTCCGTACATTACCGATGCAACTGCAGACTTATCAGTATATCCGCCTAGTAATTTACATAGTCCTTCAAGCTGTATTTCTTGCAAGAAAAATTTGATGAAGGTTCCGGGCAATCTTCCCAATGCATTAAATCGCAAGGTTGTATCTTCTATTAAAACTGGCTGCTTTAGTAAGCGATAAGCTTCATACGCCTTTTCTTTAACCACTTCCTCTGTGTCAAGCGACTGGATTTCTTTTAAGTCGAGGTTTTGATGTTTGATTTCTTTACCTAGAAATGTCTCCAACCAATGAACTTTCTTAAGATTTCCCGAAACAAAAACGAATTCTTTACCCACTACAATTCACCCCAAGTTTTGCCAATGGTTGTGTCTACTGTTAGTTTAACTGGCAATTTATAAATATTCTCCATTGTTTCCTGCAAAATCTTTGCAGCCTTTTTGGCCTTGCCTTCTGGGCATTCAACTAAAATAGAATCGTGTATTTGCAACAATTGTTTGCAATCGTCATCTAATTTTTTATCAACTTCTACCATGGCCATCTTCATTAAATCTGCTTCTGTACCCTGAATTGGCATGTTCATAGCCGCACGTTCAGCAGCATTACGCACAATAAAATTACTCGACTTTATATCTGGCATTGGGCGACGACGACCAAATAGCGTCTCAACGTAGCCATCTTCTCTTGCCTTTTCCTTGAGATTATCGAGATATTTCAAAAGTGGTTGGCGGAGTTCAAAATATTTTTCAATGAATGTCGCAGCCTGGTCACGCGTCATCCCCGTTGCCACACTTAACCCATGTGGACTCATACCATACAAAATACCAAAGTTAATCACCTTGGCATCGCGACGCATATTTTTTGTAACATCCTCGGGCTCACGACCATACACTTGAGCAGCCGTTGCGGTATGGATATCAACGTCACTATTAAACATTTTGATCATTTCTTTGTCATCTGCCAGCACCGCCGCAAGGCGCAGCTCAAACTGTGAATAGTCTGCACTGACGAGCATATTGCCCTTGCCAGCAACAAAAGCCTCGCGTATTCGCCGGCCAAGATCGGTCCGCACCGGTATGTTTTGCAGGTTTGGATCATTGGAACTCAAACGGCCAGTTTGGGCAACCGTTAACGCAAATGTAGTGTGTAATCGATTGTGGGTATCGACCATTTTTGGCAGTGTATCAATGTACGTATTCTTAAGCTTTGTGTACTCTCTGTATTCTGAAATTTTATTTATAATCTCGTGCTGACTGCGTAATTTATCGAGCTCAGTGGCCGCAGTTGAATAGCCAGTTTTGCCCTTTTTAATCCCTTGTGTTGGTAACTTTAAGTCGTTAAATAATACATCGGCCAGCTGGCCAGGGCTACTAATATTAAATTCTTTATCGGCCAGGCCATAAATTGTTTGTTCGATGTCAGAAATTTGGTCATCAACCTCTACTGAAAAAGTTTCAAGATATTTTACATCAAGTTCAATACCTTCATACTCCATGCGTGCCAAGACCGGAATAACAGGCCACTCAATTGAATGTGCCAGCTTGTGCACCTTTGGCATCTTTGCAAGTTCCTTAACTTGCTGGTCATATAGCAGCCAGATTCCCTTGGCAATTTCGCCAGCCCGCTCAATAAACTCTTCATTACTTAGGTTTTCTAGTTCAACGTCGAAGCCTAAATCTGATTCGATTAATTCACTAAGGGATTGCTCACGCCGCAGACTATTAATTAAGAAAGCTCCCACTAGCACATCATGCTCAATCTTTTCTATATCCACCCCGAGCGAATAGCCAGCTTTGAGAGTTGACTTAATGTCGTAACCGACAAGCGGTGGTAATTCTGTAAGTAGGTCGGCTACTTTTGCTTTACTAAGTTTGCCTACATCGAGCGTATATACAGTATCTTTTGATGGACTCAAAATAATAGTCAATGGGTCACGGCCGTGTTTACTCACACACCGCGAATGTACGATAATATTTTTTGCTTTGCTCAGATCAAGTTTTTCCAGATCATCATCAGTTGCGATAATTTGATTCTTTGCGCCCGCAATTGAATGGGTCTCTTTTGGTGCAATCTCACCGTTCCAAATTTCCGTACTCGCACGGAGTAGTGACCGAAATTCCAGTTTTTGCAGGATTTCTCTCACTTTTTCAGGGCTACACTTACTGCCATCAACCTCTTTCAGGTCAAGCTTAATAGGCGCATCCGTCCAAATGGCAGCCAGTTTTTTACTGAGATACGCAAGTTCTTTACCAGCTTCGAGTTTTCTGTGAATGCTATCTTTAGTGAGTTCAATATTTTCATACACACCATCAAGGGTCTTGTATTCTTTTAGCAAATCAATCGCTCCCTTTTCACCAATACCAGGAACGCCCGGAATATTATCGGAACTATCGCCTTTGAGTGCCTTCAAGTCAAGGAACTGGCCTGGATCAATACTATACTTTTCCTTAAAACTATCCGGGTGAAATAGCTCAATGTTGCTCAAGCCTTTCTTCAACGCATAGACATGAACATGCGGATTTATGAGCTGCAACATGTCGAGGTCACTTGTTATAAGCATTGTCTCGATATCTTTTTCTGTTGCCTGAACTGCTAACGTACCCATAATGTCATCAGCTTCATAATCATCAAGCTCGTACAGTGGCCAGCCGAATGCTTTTAACAAATCATGCAATATTGGAATTTGTTCGTAAAAATCCGGCGGCGGCGGTTTTCGCCCAGCTTTGTACTCTGGATACATCTCGAGCCGCTTACGAATATTAGTTTTGGGCTTATCCCACGCAACACATACATAGTCTGGCTGGAGCTTGCGGATGACCTCCAGCCCCATTGAAGCAAAACCGAATACACCACCAGTTGGTGTACCATCTTTAGTGCTGAGATTTGGCATCGCAAAATAACCTCGATAAAAAACACTTTTACCATCAATAATTGCTAATCGTTTTTTGCGCTTTACCTCTGCCATATTTAACAGTATACGCCAAAAGTGTTTTATACTAAGGTTAAGGATTATGGAGCAAGACAAAAAACCTTTTTACAAGCAAGACGTCGCACATATTTATGGGCAGCTTCAGACATCACGTGATGGCTTATCTGAGCATGAAGCTAAAGACAAGCTTGAAAAGAATGGGCCAAACAGGCTTGAGGAGCTACATAAAGAGTCTGTTTTTATAAAGTACATACGGCAATTCAAGGATCTGCTGGTAATCATGTTACTGGTGAGCGCAATTATTTCTTACATCCTTGGCGAACACCAAACAGCAATAGCACTGATGGTTGTCGTTTTCCTGAATACCATCATGGGATTTCGCCAAGAATACAAAGCCGAGCAGATTATGCAAAGTCTTGAAAAACTTGTTATTCCAAGCACTCGTTACGTGCGCGATAGCAAATTACAAGAAGGTTCGTCATACGATCTTGTGGTCGGTGACATTGTCTATCTTGAGGAGGGCGATTCCGTACCTGCCGATATTCGCGTCATTGAAGCCTCACAATTTGCCTCTAACGATTTTGCGCTAACTGGTGAATCAAACCCAACCAGGAAAAATACCGATGCCATTGATGCCGACGTACCCCTTGGCGATAGACACAACATGCTATTTATGGGTACGACCATTGCGACCGGCAAAGGCTTCGGGGTTGTCGTTGCAACTGGCATGGCAACTGAACTTGGGCGTATTGCCGGCCTAAGCTCACAGACAAAGAGCGATGATAGCCCGCTCCAAAAAGAGATGAATAACCTAGCGACAAAAACCACCCAAGCAACGCTTCTTATTTTTGTTCTGCTTTTACTAATTGCGAATGGTAGCGATCTTACGTTTAAGGATGCTTTGTTGTTCGCTGTTGCTGTTGCCGCCTCATTAGTACCACAAGGCTTACCTGCCGCCATTAGTACAGTCCTCGCCCAAGCGGCAGATAAAATGGTCAAGTCAAAAGCCCTCGTTAAAAAGCTTTCTGCTGTCGAAACACTCGGCGCAACAAGTATTATCTGTACCGATAAAACCGGCACACTCACCAAAAACCAGATGACAGTTGAACAGCTCTGGATAAACGGTCGTGTCTTTCATGTTACCGGTGCTGGATATCAACCTGAGGGGGCAATTACACAAAACGGCAAGGCGTTATCGACTGAGGAACTAAGAGAGTTAGATCTCTTTTTTGCAACTGGACAACTTGCAAGCAATGCGCGCATAAACCAGCCTGATACCGACCATGCTGAGTGGTATTGTCTCGGTGACCCAACTGAAGGCGCGCTCGTCACACTTGCACAAAAAGCCGGCCTTGACGTTGGTGAGCTCGAAAAACTATACCCCGAGGTGCGCCAGTTCTCATTTGACTCCGCGCGCAAACTCATGAGCTCAATTAGGCCCTACGGAAATTCAAAAGCGCTTCATGCCTTTGTGAAGGGTGCTCCAGAAAGTATTATCAAAAACTGCACGAGTATTCTTGATAACGGAAAAGTTAGAAAAATTACCGATAAAGACAAGTCTGCCCTCCTCAAACAAAATGAAAAACTCGCCCAAAGCGCTATGCGCAATTTGTGTTTTGCATACAAGACGCTTCCAAACGCAACAAAACGAACTAAGTTTAATCAAGAAGAAACAGAATCCGGCCTAATACTACTCGGCATGGTGTCGATGATTGACCCGCTTCGCGAGGACGTTGCCGAAGCCATGGACGCGACCCACCAAGCACACATTAAAGTTTCAATCATAACTGGTGATTATGCTAGCACGGCGAAAGCAATTGCAAAGAAAGCAGGCCTTGGTATTAGTCATGACATTGTTGTTGTTTCCGGTGACGAACTACACACACTTAGCGATAGCCAAATACTTGACCTCGCCACGCGAGGCAGTGTTATTTTTAGCCGTGTTTCGCCAGAAGACAAGCTTAAAATCGTTAACCTTGTACGTTCAAGTGGCAAAGTCGTTGCTGTAACTGGTGACGGTATAAATGATGCACCTGCTCTTAAAAGTGCTGATATCGGTGTTGCGATGGGGATTACCGGAACTGACGTTGCAAAGCAGTCAGCGGAGATTGTGCTGCTTGATGATAGTTTTGGTACGCTTGTCAAAGCCGTCCAGCAAGGGCGAACGATCTTTCAGAACATTAAAAAGATTGCCTTGGTGGCGTTTGTGGCAAACTTTTCCGAGCTCATTGTTAACCTTGCATCCCTCATTGCTCTTACACTATTCTCTGCACCGCTCGCACTTACGGTCATGTTAATTATTGCTATCGACTTAATTGCCGAGCTATTCCCGATGGTTGCGCTCGGCAGCGATAGACCCGAAGGTAATGTTATGTCCGAGCAACCCAGGGACCCAAAAAACCATATCTTGAACAAACGTTCCATTCTGCACATTGCTTGGATTGGTGCACTAATCGGCGTTCTGTCTTTTGCCAACTTCTTATTGTTCTTTTACCGTAATAATGTTGGCCTTTCAGAAGTTGCAAATGGTTCTGAGTTACAGTTCCACGCCTCAACACTAACCTACGTGACTATCATGCTTTGTCAGCTTGTTAACATCTTGTTTATGCGCAGCCGGAAGGGTTTATTTACACGCTATCAGCTGCACAACAAAAAACTTTTCGTCGCCTACTGCTTGTCACTTGCTAGTATTCTTAGCATTGTCTACCTGCCATTCCTGCAACCCTACTTTGGCAGCGCACCGTTAAACATCATCGATTGGGCAACTGTTGCTTTGGTTGTTATTATATTTACTTTTATTCGCCAGCTAGGCTATTTACGAAGGAATCAGACCAATTAGTCTTCAATCTCTATATATTTATCTTTAATTTCCTTCGCCTTTTCTTTAGCAATTTCTGGAGCTTGTTTAATTTTTGGTACGGCAGCCTTAGTGGCTGGCTTAACCTTCTTCACCCCCCGTCGTACCTTTTTACTCGTGCGTACTGTGACGCGCGCTGTACCCTGAGCGGTATTTTTAATAACCTGTCTTACGATTTGTCTTTTACGAGGCCTGATCTTTTTTTCATACACAATAAATGGGTCCGTCTCAATTTTGCGGGCCATCCAATCATACATGTTCATTGACGTTCGGATTGGTACTTGCAGGCGCTCAGGAACAAGATGAATACCTTTGTTTGCTTCCTCTTGCCATTTTTTATATCTGTTAATCTGGGCTTGTATAAACTTTTTAAACTTTTCTGGGTTCGCCCGAGCCGTTTCTTCACTCAGGTCTTTCAGGCCAAATTTACTTAACTCCTCGGCTGGAAAATAATATTTATCTTGTTCAGAATCTTTGGCTATGTCTCTCACAAAGACAATCCACTGCATGGCACGGCCTTCAGCCGTTGCTGCATCATAGGCCTCTTCTGGCAATTTCAAACTTTTTGCAACCATCAGGCTAACTACTTCCGCTGAGCCGTAAACATACTCGAGCGTTTGCTCAAGCGTCTTATATTTGCGGCCATCTATATCCATTTTCATAGACTTAAAGAAGCTCTCTATCCATGCCTGATCAAATTTATATTTATGTTGTAAGCGTACAATGTGTTTTATAACTCTTGTGTCAGTGTCATCCCACTTATGAGCAGTTGCATCAAAACTATGGTCAGCGACAGCAGCCTGATATGATTTTTCGAGCGCCAATAGCTTCTTCGACCGATCATCCTGGTATGTATAATGCTCGGCCGTGCCAAAGAAACTATATAATCTAGCTATATCGTCACGAACCTTACGCGGAAAAAACTTACTACTAAAATAAAAGGTTGCGTTACCCTTTTTGAAGATTTTTTGCTCTTCTTCCATTGGTGGTAATTATATCAGGTTAAATCCAGTTAACGCCAATCATCAACCGTGTCAAAATCGATATTTCTGTGTTTTGTATCGTGGTTTGATCCCCAGCGTACCGAATCAATCTCGTTACCGTCACGATCATAGAGCGTAAGGTAATCACCGTCGTGGTCTAGTCTATCATCATAGTCAGACCTGAAGTCACGATCGCTACGCGCACCAAACTTGGTTTTTTCTCCAAATGTATAAACTCGCCCATGTCGTGACTCAACATACCAACCATCAGTCGAAAATTCTCGGTCATAAGAATTATGGAATTTAATTTCTGGATACCAATGCTTGTTACCTCTATCATCCCGCTTGCAATGGAATCTAATATGCTTAATTTTAACGGGCTTTATCTTGCCTTTTATAGAACTGTTGGTGAGTGTTGCTTGGCTTGATAATGCCGCCTGAGCAGGCATGGCAATACTAAGGCCAACCAACAATAACAAGCCCGCTACCTTGAGTGCATTGCTTGTTTTTGAATGCATTGAAACGGTTGTTGTTTTTGGCTTGTTCCGCCCATAGATTATATAGGGACGCTGTTTGTCATAGTGCGTTATTAGCCGTCTAAGCTCAGCAATGACCACAATTAAAGCCGGCAAGTAAATTAATAGCAAAAGCCCGGCTGGCTTACGCACAAAATCGAGCCCAAAACCAACAAACGGCACTGTTTGGCTCACTTTACCAACAACGGCATTTTTATTGATAGACACATCCACAACCTGGTTGGCATCACCTTTGGTTGTGATATTTTTATCATCAATTGCTACTATACGGTGGGTAATAGTTTGGTTTTTATTAGCCGGATTAATGAATGTAATGACATCCCCGATTGCCAGTTGGTTATCAGGGACGCTATTTGCAATCACTAAATCACCTTTGCGTATATTTGGCACCATGCTACCGCTTTGTACGCTCAGTAGCTTTCCGCCGCTTGCTTGCACATAGGCAAGCCCCGCTCCTAGCCCAACCAGGGCGAGGAGCAAAGAGCTTGCCGTTATGAACTTAAGCGCTCGCAACATGTGCCATGAGTCCTTATATTGCTTACTGTACTCCAGTAAAGACAATGTCAAAGTTACCGACGCTGAATTGACTACCAGTAACCTTGTCTGGTGCTATATTGAAGCTAATTGTGTAGTTACCCTCCGTACCTGGTACACCAGCATTGCCTTGCGCTCCCGCAGAAAGTGGCGAACCCAACAAGGTTACACCGGCAGGATTTAATAGTGCACCGAAAGTCGTTGGCGTTTCGACACCTGCATTATTTTTAATTATAACTGTCAAGTCATTCCAGTCACTAAGACCCGCATATGTTGGTGTTGACGGTATTTTTGCCGATATCTGCAATGGTATGCCGCCACTATTCTGGAAGTAAAATGGTAACTCTCCAGAGCCTGATCCTGGTACTAAGTTATTGATCGTAAAACCTGGAGCCGTGGACTGAAATGAACTCCCATTCCACAATTTGAGACTTGCTGTTGTACTTATTGAACTGTTTGTTAATGTTGCCTGGCTTTGAAGCGCGGCAAACGTTACGCTGGTTGCCAAAACGACAACTGCGCCTACTACTGCAATGGCACGTGCCACTGGGCTAATATTTTTAATACTAATCATATCCCACCTCCCTCGTAGTTACTAACTAGTACTTCCAACGTAACAACCCTACACTAAGAATGCAAATCGTATGAACAGCTCTCTACAGAAGAGACTTCCCTGAGAAAAATCTGTATAAATTTTACAACTTAGGCATAAGCTTTACACTTCAAGCTTTACGGTCAATGAGTGTTTGAGCAAGGCCAATCAAAAAGTCTTCACTTGCCTTTGACCAACTAATTTTCTGGCTCTTGATAGAAGCTATCGCATCAGTAATACATTGAGTTGCTTCTTTTTTAGCATAATCCAGCGCTCCGGATTCAATTAAGATATCTTTACACCTATCAAACTCTGTCTGGGTAATATTTTGGTTGCCAAGCATCTGGATCAGAAAGTTTTTGTCCGCCTTCTCTGCATGTTCAAGCGCATAAAGCGTTAAGATAGTGCGCTTACCCTCTTTAATGTCATCAAGCGGGCTTTTACCACTTTCGAACTCACTACCAAAAATGCCCAAAATATCATCTGTAATTTGAAAGGCTCGGCCGGCTTTAAGTGAATATTCGCGCACCGCGTCAGTTGCCGCACAATCCGCACCCGCAAGCACCATACCAAACGTAAGTGGATTCAAAAATGTATAGTAGGCCGTCTTCCACTCCAGTACATTATCAACATCACGCATCGTGGTAGAGCTGCTTACCTCGTTCATAATGTCATTGGTTTGGCCATGGGCTGTCACAATTATGGACTGGTTTAATATACTGACTGCTTTGAGGCGTAAGTCTTCGGGTACATCCAAATTTGCCACGATAACTTGTGCGGCGTGATTACCAATCCCCATTGCATTGAGCGCCAATGATACGCCAAAGTGGTCAGCATCTGCTGAGAGATGATTTTTGCGGTGATAATCAGCAAGTGCAACATGCGCTGTTGGTCCACCTCGGCGTACGGGGCTGTTATCTTGAATATCATCCATGATAAGAATGTAGGCATGGACCATCTCGATTGCCCTCGCTGCCTGAACAATCATGTTTTGGTCACGACCACCCATCATCTCATAACCAACCATAGTTAAAGCGCCACGAATGCGCTTACCACCACGAGCTAAAATCTCTAGGTATGCATCAACAGCAACCCGAGACTGCGCGCCATAGCCACTGAGTGTACTTTTTTGAATCACCTTTGTATACACCGCAATATCTGAATCAATCAGCTTCTTATATTGGGCCAATTTTTTAGCAAACACTCCTGTTTTTGCATGAGTATCTTGAGATTTCACTGTTACCAAGTATACGCTCAGTTATCCAGTAAACCGAGGACTTTTTTACTACATTGCAATATTATTGCCTTAAGTAAAACTACACGTTATAATATATGACTGTCTCTTGTTGAGCCCAGCTCCAGGACGACCCAGATAGGTACAGGTAGCACCAACTCTCTCACTTTTACTGTCTACTTCCGAAAGGAGGTGAGAGCGGTGTCAAAGCGCGTGAAGTGCGAAAACCCCAAGTGCAAGGATGGGCGGGTTCACTCCGGTTGGAACATGACCAACGATGGAAAGCCCTGCCCAACCTGCCGAGGTACGGGGTTCGTCGAGCGACGGTGAGATCTGTGGGTGCCGTATGGTAAAAGAAAGAACTACTGCCGTACGGCACCCACCACTCACTCGCCCACCAAAACAACTCACCCACTCAACCAATCTACTCTAACCTGTACCTATCTCTTACTTTTTGCTATAGGCCAAAGGTTCTTATGGCTGCCGCCTTAAATGCTTCGAAATCATTACCGTTATTTTCAAAAATGTCGGTCGCGTGTGCTTTTACATACTTTGTGTTCATCTGAACTTCTGGGGGCAAATTTGACTGCGGTGTTTCTTGTAGCTTTTCGGCTACAAGCATATCTTCTAGCGCTTCTTCCGCCTCGCCTTCTCGCCGTGCAGATATTGAACGCTCGTGTCGTACTTGGTCGGTTGCATCAACCCAAATTAGCTTCCCGCCACTACCAACTATGAAATCTGCCTCAACTGGCGCACGAACACTAAAAACAACCAGGCCTTTATAATCTTGGCTTTTCTTTGCTTCTTCAAAACGTGCAAATGCCTCTTTTAATGCAAAATCTGGACCTTTGTGCGTACGTAAGAAGTTTGAGGTTTCAGTCATATTAGTTAATGAAATCGGGTTTGGATCATCAACATGTCGTTTTCTTGCTTCATCGCGCACAATATCTCCCAGTGAAACACCATAATAGCTCTTATCAATAAACAGTTCTGCTAATGAGTCTTTGCCGCTACGCGGTAACCCAGCTATACCAACAATGTTCATTATTCACCCTTTCTTCGTTTGTAGTAAATATATGGAATCAGCACCAGGCATGCAATGATGCTTGGCAGCATAATAAATAAAATGAGCTTTGCAAATTGCATCTTATTTTATGTAATCGTGTAACTTCTTAGAGTCTTTGTGCTTGCGCAGTTTGGCAAGCGCCTTAGCCTCAATTTGGCGAATACGCTCACGGGTAACGTTAAACTCTTGTCCCACTTCTTCCAAAGTATGTGACCGGCCATCCTCAAGCCCAAATCGCAGCTTCAAAATCTTTTGTTCACGTTCGCTCAAAGCGCCGAGCATGTCTTTTACGTGTTCTTTTAGGAGCTGATTGGTAGCAGAATCTTCCGGGCTAATCGTATCTTCATCCTCAATAAAATCACCCAGCACACTGTCTTCTTCATCATCACGCACGCTGGCATCCAACGAACTAATATCTTGCTTGATCTTCATAATGTGCTCAACTTTGTCTACGTCAATCTCCATCGCTTTGGCAATTTCTTCATTGGTTGGCTCGCGGTTAAGCTCTTGGGTTAAACGGCGCTGTGTACGGAGCAGCTTGTTGATGGTTTCAACCATATGGACTGGGATACGAATCGTACGAGCTTGGTCAGCAATTGCACGCGTAATCGCCTGTCTGATCCACCATGTTGCGTAGGTACTAAATTTAAAGCCCTTATCTGGGTCAAACTTTTCAACTGCACGCAGTAAACCGGTATTACCCTCTTGAATTAGGTCAAGTAGATCCAAACCACGGCCAACGTAGCGCTTTGCGATTGATACCACCAAACGCATGTTTGCCTCGGCCATTTTGTCTTTGGCGCGCTTGTCACCAGCTACAACTTTATACGCCAGTTCTAGCTCTTCATCTGGCTTGAGGAGCGGGATCTTGCCGATTTCACGCAGGTACAAACGTACCGAGTCGTCAGCAACATCATCGGCATATACCTGCTCTTCAACAACAACTTCCTCTTCTTCGGTTACCCATTCGTCAGAAAAGTCCTCGGCATTTGGCTCAGTTGCTTCAATAACCTCAACGCCAGCGTCGGTCAGTTCGCCGTGTAACTTATCAAGCAGATCAATGTTTTCTGGCGTATCTGGTATGGCCTTAAAAATCTCGCGTTGCTCAATTTTGCCATCTTTTTTTGCCTTTTCAATAATTTTTTGTTTTGCAGCCTCTAGTGCCTTCTTATCCTTATCGTTGCCCAAGCGTGGTCTCCTTCGCAGTTTTTAATAATTGATCGAGTTTTTTGGCTTTCTGCAGTAGCTCAGTCACCTCGTCATCAGACGTCGTGCTTTTAAGCACAGCAGTAATTTTTGACTTTTGTTCTTTTACAAAATGTTCTATAACGCGGACCTGCAATCGAGCGGCTTCGTATTCAAGCTCTACAAACTCGAGGTTGGCATAGAGTTCTTCATATAATAATGAGATTACTTTACCATAATCACTCAAATTTTGCACGTCTTTTATACTTTCAAGAATATCACGAGCCTTTTCTTTGCTATTTTTAGCAATGAATATAAACATCTCACGCGGTACATCACCATACAACATCTGTGAAGTTGCCACCTCCATGTATAAACGTAGGCTTGGTTGCATTAGCATCAAACTCAGGTATTGGTTCTCTGTTTTTGCCACATCGGCCTGCGCCTTACTGATGTGTTGAATATCTTTTGGCTTTTTGTAGCGCTTCTGTTCATTTGGCAATGACTGCTTGTTGATTGCCAACGCACTAACACCCAATTTCTTGGCAACAACTGACCGATAATGATCTTGTTCGACTGAATTTGTAATTTTATTCAGCACCGGTACAATCTTGGCAGCATAGGCCTTTTTACCGGCACCACTGGTGATATCAATGTCACGCGCGTAAAAATCCACCAACCAATCTAATGCGTATTCAGATTTCTTCACTGTTTTTTGCCAGGCCGCCTTATCTGTTTTAATCAGCTCATCCGGATCTTTACCGCTAGGAATGGTAATAACGCCGAGCTTAATATCCATGCCAGCTGCCAAAATAACCGTCCGTTCAGTCGCATTGAGCCCCGCCTTATCTTGATCAAAACTAAGCCGAACATCATTACTAAAACGGCTAATCTCCTTCAGATGTTGTGTTGTCATGGCCGTGCCAGCTGTTGCGACCACATTTTTTACACCCACCTGGTGACTGGCAATTACGTCCATATTGCCCTCTACCACAACTGCAAAATCGTTTTTCCTAATTGCATCCTTAGCTAGATGCAAACCAAATACGTGACGGCTTTTGTCATACAATAGCGTTTGCGGTGTGTTTATGTATTTTGGTGCATTTGGGTCATCAGCAAGGATACGCGCTGTAAAACCAATCACCCGCCCCTGTGCATCCATCAATGCAATCATCATGCGACTGCGGAACATGTCCCGCAGTTTGCCGCTAAATATATTGCCCAGACCAGCTTTTTTAATTTCATCGGCTATAAAACCTTTTTTCAGCAAAAATTGGCTGAGGGCTTGACCGCCCTCTGGTGCGTAGCCAATCTTGAATTCTACAACCGTGTCTTTAGTCAAGGCGCGATCTTTTAGTACGTACTCAAGAACATCTTTATTGCCCTTTAGTTGTAATTGATAAAACTTGGCTGCTAAATCGAGTGCTGAATATAGGCGTTCTTTAGTTTTGGCATTCTTGGCATAATTGCTACCGCGGTACTGGGCAAGATCCACGCCAGCTTTTCGGGCTAGCAGCTCTAATGCACCCTTAAAATCCAAACCCTCCACTTCCATAACAAAGCTGAACATGTTACCACCTTTGCCAGACGAAAAATCATGCCAAATCTGCTTTTCTGGGCTAACCATAAAGCTCGGCGTTTTCTCGGCTCCAAATGGGCTCAGACCACGAAAATTACGGCCAGCACGTTTTAGTTCAACGTACTCACCAATCACGTCCTCAATCGCCAGACGCTGCTTTATCTCATCTACCGCATCCATGTATCACTATTGTACGCTAGTGAACACTCTCAAAGCACAAGCAAAAAGTAAAGGTTAGTCGATTGACTCATTTGTGGATTCGTCTTTGAAGATAGTCGTTGGCGACTCATCGGTAAGCATTTGGTCATCTACAGCCTCGGCAAGTTCAGCTTGCACCCACTCATCCATCTGATTTTGCGTAGGCGAAACTACGGCATCATCTGTGCTTGAGTTATCGGTGATTTTGATTTTTGCCATTTTTTGAATCCTTTTTATTTTAGTTGTTTACCATTCTATATTAGCATAAGTACTAAGTTTTGTCAATTATTTCTTCCCACTTACCGAAACCCTACCGGCGTGACGAACGGTTTCGAGCTTGTGGCCACGATGCGGTGCCTCAATATTCCCACGCTCATGAAGCTGTACATATGTATGACCATCTGGCAGCTCTACACCCAACTGTTCTCGGCACAGCTTCTTTGCGTCTTGACCAGCAGTATACCCTGCCGGCAACCGCCTAAGATGGCCGACAACACCATGTTTAATGATATCTTTATGCTTACCTGCAACTTCACTGTCTTCTTTGGCTAGCTCCTCTGCTATACCATCACCAAGACTATTTAGGGCACGGATTCTTGCAATCATTAAGCGTCTCATTTTATCAGCAAGTGGATTTGACCCTGGATCCGCATCTTCTGCTGCAGCTTCTTCGTTAGTTAACTCAACTACATATGATGGAACAGTAAGATCAAAGTTTTGCGCCAAAATCATCGATCTTAGCAGTTCAGCCTGTCCATCAAGTTGCATACCATGGGCAAAATCAGCCAATTTTACTCCCAGTATGGTAAGTTCACCGTTATATATTGCGATATCGGCATATGCTATGTCACTGTCTGCCCCCTCTAAACCAACACGTTTTGCGCGACCACCATTATTTTTATAAGCATTTGCATAATCCATGACAACATTACTACTATCAAGACTGGTGCCTTTGAAAACTTTAACGTGATTAATCGTTGCACTCTTCTCTCCGGTAACAAAATGTCCGCCCACTTCACCGTCTACAAATAATGTTGATAAATCTGTGCCCTCAAGCTCTCCAACGGCTGGCTTTGGCGTATAAGTCCGCAGCGACATAGATGCTTCAATCATTTGATCATTCTGACGTTTGAGCATTTCAGTATCGGCTACGCCTAATTCTGGTAGACCCTTCAACACATCCCTAGCTGTAAACGCCGTTTTCAAAGCCTCTGCCACGGTATGAACTTTTGCCCAGTTCCAGGAAACATTACCCTTTTCGTACTGTACTCTTTTAAAAGCTTCACTTGATAACTTAGAAACGAACCCAATGGTCTGATCTGTGAATAACTTATCGTCTTTTGCAGCCATAACCCTGGCGCCTGACATGATAACACTGCTTAGCATGGCATTACTAAATTCGGTGTGACCTCCGTCGCCGATTTCTAACCTTTTTGCAACGTCAACTGCTCTAGATAACCTAATATACGCAGAGCATAGCGCAACTGCTCCTGCTCTAATATCATCGCTTGCATAGCCTTTTACGTCTAAGGCATTTTCGTATCTGTCACCTAAGTATCCCCATAACCCCTGTACTAATTCATGATTGTCGTTGATGATTTTATTTGTATCTTGGTAATTATTTGTGCCTTGCTTGATAACACTTCTTAATTCACCAAGATCCACAAACTCACCCAGTGCATTGTAATCATCCATCAGATCATGTTCTGCTGAGGCTGCCACTACTTCTCGCTTTACTTCATTAAAGTAAAACTTATCTGGAATTTGTTCTTGGCCTGTTTGTTGTTCTTGCATTTTTGTTTTTATTTAATTACCTTACTACATTAGCATAACCACGTTGAATTGTCAATAGATTAGTCTGCCTCCCACCCTGGTGGCAAACATGAACTATTGAATGTATACTTAGCCCCTGTTTTTGTATGCACCGCAGGAGTTATGACATCCGCACATACTTCTGGTCCGCTCTCCTGATGGTACTCGAGTGCTTCATTAATTGCCTGTTGTTGCGCTTGGGGTGAAGCGCTTTTAGTTCTGCCAAACAAGACATATCCAGAGGAAACAATAACAGTAAACACCACTGTTATTGCCAGCCATTTGAGCTTTTTACCCATGCGCTCAGTATACATTAAGGTTAAGCTTTCAATACATATGATAATCTTGAGTAAGGGTTATGTTACGCCTCCATCGGAAATTATCAAGCAAGAAAACATTCATTGTTATATTTGCTGCTGTCGGCATCATTACGCTAATGGCATCATACGCTGCAACGTTTAGTATAGGTGTTGAGCCAGAGCAAGGCCAAACAAGCAATGGAGCTCAGGTTGTATCTGGTGATTCCAGTGCATCGGGAAGCTCTTACGTGAAGTTTGGGAGCGCTAGTGGTCAATATATCTTATATAGTTCTAACTCTGGCATGGAAACAGCGCAAGTCTGGCGAATGAAGGCAGACGGAACTGAGGCAACGCGGCTTACCAATGACCCGGATCATGAAATTCACTGGTCACGCCCCAGCCCCGACGGCACAAAAATCTTGTTCTACAAGCAGGCTAAAGGCAGTAACGTTAATTCTCCCGAGTCAAACGTTTTGTGGGTTATGAACGCGGATGGCAGCAATCAGCACCAAATACTAGCCCCTGGACAGCATGGCTGGAAGCATTTTGGCCACGGAGAATGGTCACCAGATTCTACAAGGATTGTTCAACTAGTTGGTTTAGAATTTACGAATCAATTAGCAATTATTAACGCAGATGGTAGTAATCCAGTACAAATAACTCAGAAGATTAAGATTGAGGGACAAGACGCAAGTACCGTTGATCCTTCTTGGCCAAACGATAATACAATTTTGTATATCCGACAGTGGAATTGTCTTGTGTTATGTGGTAACCAAGAATTATACAAGCTGAACTTGCAAACTGGCGTAGAGACAAGACTAACAAATGATACAAATATTTATTGGGATCCGTACTTATCACCAGACGGCAAAACATATGTTTGGCTTAAGTTTAATTGCTTGGGGTGCCAGGCTGACTTATACAAAGCTAGCGCCACTGAAAGTGGCTACTTAAGCCCTCAACCCCTGATAGCCGATGGTGGCACAAATGCTAATGGCACCTTTTCTCCTGATGGTCAGTATTTTGTTTTTGCAAAGCGCGAATCATACTTCCTTGAAATCTGGACAAATATCTACCGCATTAAGCTTGATGGTACGGGCCTTACACGAGTCAGTAAATCAACAGATAGAAGTAACGAGCAAGTTCCGGGTTATTATTAGTAACCCTTCTAGGATTAATGCTGATAACTAGAGATACTTCTTATGCTTTGGTATTATTAAGTGAACATGGATCCCAATAATTCGCCCTCCCCTGCTCCGAACCCCCAGGCACCACCGACTGGACAGTTTGATTCGAGCCAGTTCGACTTTATTATGAACCCTCAGAAGCCGCAAAAGCCGAGTTTATTGCCTGGCGGGCCAAAGGCGAGAATGATTATTGTTGGGCTTGTCATCGCGACTATTGTTATTGTTTTGCTCGCAGTAATCTTGAGTTTATTTAGTGGCAGTGACAGCACAACGGAATCACTCGTCAAAGTTGCGCAACAGCAAAACGAGATTATACGTATCTCTGAGGATGCCACCAAAAAATCAAGTGGAGAAAAAACCAAGAAACTCGCTACTGTAACATTCATGACTGTTACGACTGATCAAAGTACCATGATTAATTATCTGTCTAAGCAGAAGCGTAAGGTAAAGTCCAAGGAGTTGGCGCTACTGACTGATAAAAAAACAGATAGCGACCTATCTGCCGCAACTAGTAATGGACGCTATGACGAGGTATTTACAGAGATCATATTAGAAAAGTTAGCCGAATATCAGACATCACTAAAAAGCTCATATGACAATGTTGGCACTCAGGGCAAAGAAGTTATTAGCAAAAGTTATGATAATGTAACGTTAATCATCCAAGATAACAAAACACTTTAGGCTGCCGGCGTATCCGAATCTAACCCTGCAACGAGATTATAAGAGTGAGTTATGAGACCTTGGATTTCTTCCCATGGGAGTTGGCCACTTAAAACAACGGTGTTCCAGTGTTTTTTACTAAGATGATATCCTGGCATGACTGTTTCGTACTTTTCACGCAATAGCACCGCCAATTGCGGGTCGCACTTAAGACTAATTCGAACCGGGTTACTGCCTTCTGCGATAATGGCAAACATTTTATCACCAACCTTATACACGGCCGCCTCTTTGCCGAATGGGTAGTCAAGTTTGGCATTCGGCATACCTAGCAGGTATTCTTCAACTGTTTTGTGATCCATCATATTTTTTGAACCAGTCGAGATAGTACTGTAGTTCTGCAATCGAGCCTTGGGTATCTTCGAATGCTCGATGGACTTCTGGCTTTTTAAACTCTTTACCAAATTTACCCTGCATAAACACCTTCCAGGCGCTGACATCAAGCATGCGATAATGCATTTTTAAATCAAGTGCCGGCATCCACTGCTTGATAAACATTCTGTCGTTATAAATTGAATTGCCAGACAAAACTGCCGGCTCGGTCCCAAAATGCTCTTCAACTAACGCAATAAGCTCCTTCTCGGCTTGTGCCAAATCTTTGCCCTTATCCAAGTTATTGACAAATTCGTCACGGTTTTCTGGATAGTCCTGCCACCATGCGTTTGCTTGCATGCGTGTAACGACCGTGTTTTTTGGCTGCTTTATACAAGCCTCATAAGTTGCTAGGGTTTTAAAATCAAAATCTGTAATTTCTGCCGCAACCTCTAGGATTACGTCTTTTTGTGCGTCTAAACCTGTCATCTCAAGGTCCATCCAGAGTAGTTTGGTCGGTTTCGCTTTTTTATCAATCATTAGCAATTATTATAACGCGCCCTGCTTAGATAACCATAACTACTGACCGAGAGCCTTGAGAGTTGTAACCCAATTAGCTCGCTCTTCAACTGCTCGCTGTGTTGCCGAATCAGCTTTTTGAGTAATCTTTTTATATCCTGTTGTGCTTGCGACTAACCCGAATGTAAACTTTGGTGAGATTTTTGTCAGCCCGGCTTCTTGTGCCTTATTTAAACAATCATCGTAATGTGCCTTGCAAGATTCGCCCAGCGCCAGCCATTTTGCCAGATTATCGTCGTAAGGAACAGACATGTTAGCCTCGATTGAGGCGCCACGGTTAGTCTCTTCATCTAATTGGTCAAATATGAAGTTGCCAGTTGAATAAACTATAAGCTTATCCTTGTAGACATCGGTATTCTGAACCCAGTGAGGACTATTACCGATCACGAACTCCGCTCCGCCGTCTATAATTGAACGTCCAACACTCTCCTGGTCCGCGCCTGCCTTCGGCACATATTCAACACCAACCTGCATCAGCCCCACCACAGGCATAATCTTTGCATACTCATTCATAACATCAAACTCGCCTTCGTATGGATCGCGCTCAAAATAATGCCAGGCACAAAACGCTATCGGCAAGGTGCCCTCTTCGCTTTTGCCACCCTTCTTATTGATCTTCACTTTCATAGCCATGACTTCACATACATCTTTTGAAACACTTGGGTCTTGGTTACCCAAAAATTGCATTCCAGAATCTTTGGCGTATTGTTGCATCTGCGGAAACTTGTCCTTCCCTTGGTCATAAACGTGATTGTTAGCAAAATTAACTACTGTGAAGTATTTGCTCATCGCTGTTAAAAACTCGGGCCGACAGTTAAAAACTGTGTTTTCAACTTGTTGGCGATACGGAATATTAGCATCGGTTATTGGACACTCGTGGTCTATAACCCAACCATCATATTGGCTTGGCTCAAAAGTATCTAATTTACTGAATGGCTGGTCATAATCAATTGATCCATCACTGCGTCGAGCCTCATTTTCTACCGCTCGCGCAGGCACCACAGTGCCACTGAATAAATATTTGGCCTCTACTGATTCAACATTTGTATCAACCTTAACGTTTTCGATATGCGCCTCGGCAGGTACGTTAGGTTTTTTATCACCAAAAAGCAGCCATAACCCACCCAAAGCCAACGCTACTATTAAAATAATGGCCGCAATTTTTAGCGGTCTTTTTGATCGTTTAATGGGTTTTGTACCGTAAACGTAAGCCATCATTTCGCCTTTCTAAAATCAAGCGCACATGAATTTATACAAAAACGCATACCGGTCGGGGTTTCCGGTGCATCATGAAATACATGACCTAAATGACCACCGCATTTTGAACACGATACTTCTACCCTTTGCATGCTATGCGAATCATCCTCTTTTAATGTAACTGCTTCGTTACTAGAAACATTATAAAAACTTGGCCAACCAGAACCTGATTCAAACTTAGTTTTACTATCAAAAACCACGTTACCGCAAGCGACACAAGTATATACACCCTTACCTTTGTTGTGCAATAACTTACCCGAAAAGGGTGTTTCTGTGCCTTTGTTACGAAGAACATCATACTGATTAGGGGTTAATCTAGCACGCCATTCTTTGTCTGTCATTGCCATGCTTACCCCCTTCTTTACACAAACTAGCTTTTCTTCTTGTCCAGTTTATCAAGTCTAAGCCACTTGAATGTGAAGTAAATGACCGCTGCAATAATAAGGAAGTTAATAACCGCATAGACAAAGGCGCCCCATCCAAACGTCGCTGATCGGGAATTAATTTGCACATAAACCGTCTTATCGCTCAATGGCTGATTGCTATTAAACAATAGTCCGAGTAGTGGGTTGATAAAACTGGACGTAAACTGATCTACAAGCGCTTTAGCTTGTATACCCATGACAAAACCAATAGCAAGACCCACAATTCCTTGTGTTCGGATAAAATCAACGAAGCCTTCTATACTTGACTGAGCTTTAGAAGTAACTTTTTTTGTAACCCTTTTGGTTACTTTCTTGCCACCTTTTTTGGCTTCTTCGGCCATAAATTAACAATCTCCTGTTACCAGATAGCTAAAATAACACCTATTGCTACCATAGTCAAGATGTCGCCAACTGCTGTTAGCGCAAAAAGCGAAAATGGACGTTGTTCGTATAATTTATGCATACCGTTGTTAGTAGTCAAAAATCCAAAGCCCAGCAATAACCCAAGCAATAGTCCACTCCACGCACCAGTAATTTTTAACACATCGGTCAAAACCGCAACCGTAGCAGAGGTGATAAGTAGTGTGAGTAGTGAAATTACCAGCGCAACATCGAGGCCGGGTTTTTCAATATCTTTCTTCTTGAGACCCGCTGCCTTCATCCAGGTTTTACCAAAAAGGGCATCAGAGTACCAAGCTGCACTGATAAGCATGCCAACACAAGCAGCCACCACCACAGCAAACCAGTTTACTTGATAAATGTAGTCAAAAAGTACGTCCATTGACAAAAATCTCCGTTAATATTTGCTTCTGTCTTATAGTATAGCAAATAAACCGTAAGCGTTTTACATTTTTTCTGGTGCAGGAATACCCAGGACACTAAGCCCGTCTTTTAACGTGTCTGCGTAAAGGCGAGCAACATAAAGTCTCTGTGCCTCTCTTGAGTCATCTATGATACGGTTTTTCTCATAGAAACGATTGAACTCTTGGGTTAGTTCGTACAAATAGTTTGCAATGTAGTGAGGCATGAGCTCTTTTACCGCCCTGCCGAGAACCTCCTTATATTCGCTAATTTTCAGTAGCAAACCATGCTCTGATGCGTCAAAATCCCTGTCCGGACTACTTTTTTCTTGAGCCCTCCTTAGGATCGATAAAGCCCGTACATAAGCGTACTGTAGGTATGGGCCAGTGTTGCCCTGCAAGTTAGCAGCTTCTTCAACATCAAAAACTATGTCGTTACCAATTCTTACTTTCAAAAACTGGTAACGAATTGCCGCCTTTGCGACATCTTCAACATCGCTTGAACTACGCTTTTTTATTGCTACAGAAATCTGCTCAAACAACCAGCCAACCTCTAAGACGTCACCACTCCTAGAGCTCATCTTTCCTGAAGTTAGCTTAACTGTACCGGTAGGGATGTTAATAGTTGTGTCTTTTAGCTCTGGCAAACAAAGTTCTGCTGCTTTAATAACACCTTTAAAGTAATCCCTCTGTTCTTCAGCGGTTACAATGTAGCTTCTATCTGGATGAAAGTCATCGTTTTTTAGTTGAATAAGCCCCAGATCACGTGCCCCATATAACCCACGACCATTACTACTAACAAAAACGTTATTGAACGAGCCATGCTTTTCACCCGGAAATACCAGAGCGCCTTCGCTTTCAATGAATACATCACCTAGATGTTCTTTGACAGTCTTTACGCCTAGGTCATCTGCTTGGCTTTCAAGATAGCGCTTTTCAATCGGCTTATTGCCCAGCTCGGCAACAAGCTCATCAATTTGCTGAAAACTCCAGGCGGCACATGTTTGATACACTTTTTTATACACTGGGTCTTCTTGCGTAAAAGATTGCGATGCGAGCGAATCGATTTCTTGCTTAGCATTTTCGTCATTTTTGTAAGCCGCTGTGCCCTCTGAGTACATCCGTGACATAAACGTATTGCGTTCGCCATCTGGAATTTGATCAAGCTTGC
>CAZOUW010000013.1:0-30944 GCA_964583075.1 uncultured Candidatus Saccharibacteria bacterium
AACGGCTCAGAAGTTGAGGTGCTGATATTCAAAGAGGCTGTTGCTGTCGGATGGGATTGCCCACGTGCTCAAGTGCTTGTAATGTTGCGTGCTATACGCTCATTGTCCTTTGAAATACAGACTGTCGGGCGTATTTTGCGTATGCCTGAGGCAAAACATTATGATGTGCCTGAGCTGAATAAGGCGTTTGTTTACACGAACATTGCGGGCATAAACATTAACAATAAGCCCGAAGACTTGGACTTTTTCAAGACACACTTTGCCCATAAAAAAGAGGGTGTGAATGATGTGCGGCTGCCGAGCGTATACCTGCACCGCCAAGACTACGGCGACCTAACGGCTAGTTTTAGTAACCTGCTTGTTGAAACCCTAAGCGAGCGGTTTGGTATTGAGCAGAGCGATATGGTCAACGTGGCGTATGACAAAGCTGATAAGGAGCTTGAACTGTATGCTGAGGAGCTGAAAACGCCGTTGCTTGCCGATGTTGTAGTGCATAACCTTGATACCGTACAAGATGAAATAGGCACACTTAACCTTGATAAAATCCAAGCCGATGTGAGCGATGCTAACATTCAAAAAGAGTTTGATTATCTGCTCAAAGCGTGGTGTTTGCCGTATGCTCCTGTCCGCTCGTTTTCAAAGTTAAAGACGGCTATTTATAAGTGGTTTGCCTATATCGGTTACGACCAAAGCAAGTGGCACGAGGTGCAGCGTATCGTTGCTTGCTCAAAGAAAAATCAAATCGTGTTTGACGAGGTTATTAAGACTGCTAAGCTCAAGTACGAGAAAATCAAACCCGCTGAAATTGCCAGTAAAAAGGATGCTACACACAGTACCTTTAGCTTGCCTGATATAGACCAATTCGGCGAAAACTATGAGCTTGTATCAACAAAACGATACCCCTATGAGCAGACATACTTACGAAAAGACCGCTCAGACCCTGAACAGTATTTTGAGCAACTGCTTGAAGATAGCAACATTGTTGATTGGTGGTATAAAAACGGCGAGGGTCAGCAGCAATACTTTGCCGTGAGCTACCAGACGGTTGATGAAGAAACCAAGCTAACCAAGATGGCTAACTTTTACCCTGACTATATTGTGCGATATGCAGATGACAGTGTTGGCATTTACGATACAAAAGCAGGTCGCACAGTTACTGAGCAGCCGACACACGATAAGTCTGATGCGTTACAGGCATACATAACTGAGCAAAATGAAGCGGGTACAAAGCTCAAGGGCGGTATTCTGAACAAGCGAGCAGATGGCATTTACATATTCACGGATGCGAAGTACACGACTGACCTTGATAAGTGGCAACGCTTTACCTTATGAAACCGATAATGTCAGTCAAAGAGGCTCGTAAGCTACTTGGCAAGGAATACAAAAAGCTGCCTGATGAAAAGGTAGCCGAGCTAGTTGAACAGCTACACGAGCTTGCCAAGCTATCTTTAGATATGGCTCGTGAACAACGGCTCAAAAAAACGCTGGGAAAAACTACCCCGCAAAATTAGGGATATACACGGCGGAGTACCTACAACAGAGGTAAGGGGCGACTACCCCCCTATACTTAGGCTTAAAAAATAGGCATTTCTGCCTAAAGGTTTGAAAGTCTAAGAGTGCTTATATCAAATTATCAGCAAGTCTGAATTGTTCGGCTAAGTGTTTCAGTTTATAATCTTCTTGAGCGAGGATGGCTGATGTTTGAAATGCGTCAACTATCTTGCACCAGAAGATTGTTACTTGAACTCATCGAACATGTGTTCGAGTGGTGCGCGGTTTGGTGCACCAGTTTTACATAGAAAATTAGAATGTGTAGGCGAGTAGTCCGTTATCGAAAGATAGCGGGTTTTTATTTGGCTGAGGGTAGACTTGCATCAGCGCCCTTAACAGTCTATAATTCAAGCCATAAGTACTTTCATAAGAGGGGTAAGACAAAAATGAGCAAAAGGGTCAATAATAAGCAACGCTTAGCACAAAAGCGTCGTAAGTCACATAGTAGAAGAATTAATGCTGTATCTGTTGCGAAGCAGATGGGTTTTTTGTTGTTTATGCTGACGGTGCTATTTATATTCCAACCAGATAAAGCAAGTGCTGCTACTATCAGCCCAGCGGCCGGTGATTTTATGTGGAATGATGGTGATAGCATTTGTCAACTAGAAGAGGCACTAACAAATATTAACGACGGGGCACGTACGGCTGCAGATTGTATCGAGGTTGGCACTTATGGTGTAGACGACACCATAAGTTTGCCGAATGGCACAATAGAAAATTTGGGTGGCTCAGGTTACTTTAGCCTATACGCATCTGCTAGTGTTGTCGGCCAGGATCAATCAGTTATCAAAGATTATGAATTGAATCTTTCGGGTAGCGGTCTTGGTACCAGTATCTCACTTCAAGATTTTACTATAAGGAACAGCAGGGGCATTAGTGCGTATAACCTGGAAAACCTTTCCGTTACTGGGGTTGAGATAGATGGACAAAATGATAATTCTGGCTCTGGTGTTGGCATACAAGCCGAAGCGATCGGCTATTTAGATATCCAAGATAGCTACTTACATGATTTCTCTCAGGATTCGTCTTACAGCACAGGTATTTACTATTACTCAGGAAGTACGCCAAATGAGCAGTTTTTGAATATCGAAAACACGACTTTCAATAACATGAAGCGCGGTATTATAATTGCGGCGTATGCAGGCTCTGGTGGTGACGGGGTTGTGGTTGATGCCAATATAAAAAATAATACCTTTAGTGACACTGCAGGGTCTGAAGAATACAGTGGCAGTGGCCTTAGTAGTTTTGGACTCGGCGTCATAGCGGAGAGCAGTGATGATAGTGCTATTAGTGCCGTAAACTACACAACAATTAATAACACCTTTAGTAATAGACTGGCAGATACCTACACCGCAGCAATATTGGAAGATGCCTGGGGGGATAACCAGATTAGCCATACTGCCCAGAATGATTTATATGCCATTGGCAATAATGATGGATCGGCTAATTATCGCAGAATGGGTAATGGTAATGGGGATAATTACACCATAACGAGTAATGGAGGTAATGTCTCTGACGACAATAGCTTTGCTAGCTTATTAACTGAGTCATCCGACAAGCATAGCCAGACGACCCTTGCATCTTTCTTGGGCGACCTGGATGACAATGGTGGTGCAGTGCCAACTCTAGCGCTCCTAGAAGGTTCACCGGCAATTGATGCTGGTACAAGCGTATCAGGAATGACTACCGATGCTCGTGGTGAAGTTCGCCCACAAGGTACTGCGTTTGATAGCGGCTCTTATGAGTATCCGTCCGTTGGTTCTGGTGACCCTGATGATAACGGTGGTGGCGATTCTGGCGGCTCAAGCAGTTCTAATCAGTCAAACTTGAATAGCCCAAGCGACTCACGGTTTGCTGGCTCCATCTTCGGTTCCTCAAATACGCCAATTTCGATCACGACACCAGAAGGAACAACTCTAACCTGTAGTTCGGCGGGCAAAGAAGATGCAAGCTCACCAGACAGTGGTTATACATATCCGGCAGGGCTCGTTAACTTCTGTTTTGATAGTACGCAGACAAATAACACAGTGACGCTTACGTTTGTGACAAATCTTAAGCCAAGTCAGGTAGTTGCCCGTAAGTATAATCCTAATACCAAAACCTATGCCAACATAGAGGGTGCGACGATTACTGAAACGACATACCAAGGGCTACACGCGCTAGCCGTGACGTACACAATTGTTGATAATGGCCCGTTGGATCTTGACCCAGCTTCCAATAAGATAGTTGACCCAGTTGGTTTGGCTTTGTCAGATGAAAGTTATAACCAGCTTGCTAATACTGGTCAGAGTAATGTCTTTGCACCAATTGCTGCAGGAGTGGCGCTTTTGGCAGGTGGCATTATTTCGATAACCGCTAGGTTTAAAAAACGTACAAAATACATCTTCTCGAGATAGTATAATGTCTTTATGTCTAAGACCGTGTCTGAGCCGAGGGTTGTATTGCTTGTGCCATTTAGTTCCAAAGATCCGTCACGCATCAAAATATGGAACCATACTCACAGCTGGCTAAAACAAACCCTTAACTACCCATTGTACATTGGCGAACATTTTCCTAAAGACTTTAGTAGGTACAACCTTAGCTTGGCACGTAACCTTGCAGCGCAGAAAGCAGGTGACTGGGATGTGGCCGTAATCCATGATGCTGACACCGTGATTAATCCAAAACATATAAAGGCTGGCGTTAAGACTGCACTTGAGACAGGCGCAGTAACATACCCATATACTCAGCGTTGGGAGCTTGATTTTACGGGTACTAAAATGCTCCTAGAAAACGAACATAGCGATTGGCAGTCACATATGACAAAACATACACGCAACCAACCACTCGGCGGTTGTATTATTGTTCGCCGTGATCTGTGGGAGTTAGTCCGTGGCTTTGATACTGGCTTTGTCGGTTGGGGTCATGAGGATGGTGCTTTTGCGATTGCCTGTGAGGTATTAAGTGGCAAAAAACTAAGACGTATTACGGGTAATTCTTTGCATTTAGAACACGTCTTTGCACCCGCAAAAAAGCCCGATAATCCGATTTACCAAGCTAATAAACGACGAATTAAAAGTTACATGGAGTCTATGGTTAAAACCAATGCTCGGGACCTCATTCGTGATTTGCGCCAGGAGTCCCTGCCAACTGATAAGTCGGCAGGGATCAAATGGCCCAAGGTAAATAACGGAGTAGCCAAAATGGATCAGACGGTTGCATTAATACTGCTTGCAGATGTAACCTCTGTACTAGAAAAGTATGGTTGCACCTATTGGCTGAGTGACGGTACATTACTAGGAGCAATCAGAGAGAATGGCTTTATAAAACACGATGATGATCTTGATTTGGGTGTCTGGGCAGCTAGTTTTGACAAGAGAGTCATTCATGAACTTATCAGCAGGTTTAGCTGTAATATTAATCGGTTGCAGGGTAAGCCAAGCGACGGCATGGTGATAACAGTTGGTCGAGCAGGTATTCATCTAGACATGTTCTTTTATTATCCGATCAAAAATCTTGAGGGCACATTAAAAGGCAATAAAACCGATATATATTCTTGCCTGTATTCTCTTGTTAGACCGTATAATACCTCCAATAAAGCTAAGCGGTATAACTGTGTGTTTCCAAACTATAAGCCATTAGTAAGGCGTGATTTCTTGGGTGACAAATTCTGGGTGCCAAAAAACGCCGAGGCTCACCTTGCGGCGGCATATGGTCTAGACTGGAGAAAGCCAAAAAAAGACTGGGTGCTATTTGAGGATCAAGAGAACTTGAAGCAGCAAGGCATAGTCGACGATATGCGAGCTGATAAGCTAGCAATAGAAAAATATTTAGGGATAGAACCAGCACGTAAGTAGGATTATAAGTAGTATGGCCGCGGAGCAAATTTCATTCAACGACTTTAATATCTTGCAGTCATTGGTGCTAAACCCAAACATTCGATTACGTTATTTGTGTAAAAATCTGGCCACATCCAACACGGAGCAGATCAAAAAGGTACTTAAAAGTTTGGCACATAAAGGGTTGGTGCGCCCGAGTAGCCAACTATATGAGGTAACCAAAAAAGGGATGGACGCCCTTGAGCCGTATCGTGTTAAGCGGGCAGTTATTTTGGCGGCTGGCATGGGACAGCGCATGAGGCCGGTTACGCTCAGTACTCCTAAGCCGATGGTGCGAATAGGTAACAAGCGAATAATTGAGACGCAAATACATGCTTTGTTAGCGGCAGGTATTACGGATATTACAATTGTGAGGGGTTATCTTGGGGATATTTTTGATGAACTTTTAATTGATTACCCAATGCTTCAGTTTGTGCACAATCCGTACTGGGAATCAAAAGGGGCAATCGTTTCGGTCAATCATGTTATTGATCGTATTGAAGGAGCATACGTAATTGAAGGTGACCTGCTAGTGAAGAATCCGGCAATTATTCGCCCATACGAGTACCACTCTTCGTACTGTGGTATTCCGGGTGATGTCAGTGATGATTGGTATTTCTGTACTGATAATAACCACTCAATAACTGAGCTAGATTTTGGCACAGTGAAAGGTGGCGATAAACGTGCGTATAAGTTTGTCGGGATCATGTATTGGGCACCTGATCATGGCAAGACGCTCCGGGACGATTTAAAGCTATTCATGCAGGATTCCGCCAACCATCATGGATTTATTGAGGCAGTACCATTCAAGGAACAAACGAGTGATTATAATATTCGCGTCCGACGAGTTCGTATTGATGATGTGACAGAGGTTGATACCCATGACGAGTTACAAGCTCTTCGTAATGAGGCATATCGTGAAAAGGCAAGCACTGACTTTATTGACAGAGAATGATGCTTGTGCTATCATTAGAGCTCAATTTTACGACTGGATGGATTACTGTCCGGTCGTTTAGTTTGAAGAGTTTATATGGCGTATATATTACCAGAGCAAGTTGGAGAGTTTATTGATCCTCGGTCACCCGAGGCTTATTTGTTTTTCCCTGCAGCGGTTGATAACGACATTCTTAACCCCGCCGCACTGAACCCGAATGATCCACATTTAGCCGCAATGGCTACTCGTAATGGCCAAATTCCGGCTGAAGCAGGGACAATCGAACTGTCAGCTTCTGAATTAGCGGCATATGACCTAGTGTCGGCTCGTCCAGAAGGGGATAGAGTTGTTATCGGGCCAAGCATGAAAAGTGGTGTTGATAGTCGATCACGGTTGGTACGAAATGACGGTTTACTGACGTTGAGTACTACGAGTGGTATCGTTAAGCTTGTTGCTGAGGTTACTGATCCACGTAGAGCGGTCTGGAATCATGACTATGCAAGAATTGGTGAGCGTGCTTTCAAGTTTCTTGGTATTGATGCGCCAGTGTATGAGATTGTTGAACTACAGGCAGATCAAACTATCCTCAGTCCTTACCGGCGTATATATTGATTACCAAAGTTCGACATCGGGATTCCTGTTATTATAAGAACATGGCAGAACTAAAAACCAAAATTAATGATGCGGACGTAGGTGCATTTATTGATAAAGTTGACGGAGAGCAAAAGAGAGAAGACGCTCGCGTACTCCTGGAGTTATTCGTAAGGGCAACCGCCGAGCAGCCAAAAATGTGGGGTAGTAGCATTGTTGGGTTTGGGCAGTATCACTACAAGTCAGAAAGAAGCCGGCAAGAGGGTGATTGGCCACTTGTTGCTTTTTCTCCACGCAAGCAAAACCTGACGCTATACATTATGAATGGATTTGATGACTACACTGATTTGTTGGACAAACTTGGCAAGTATAAAACAAGCAAGAGCTGTCTATATATTAATAAACTTGCAGATGTTGACATTAAACTACTCGAACAGTTGGTGAAGAAATCCTACATTGCGTGTAAGAAAAACCTTACCTGAAGTTGCTGAGTACAAATATCACTTATTTCTGGTAGAATAACAGGGTGGTACGGTCCGCGGCGCGTTGGCCGAGAAGTTAGGCACAGGTCTGCAAAACCTGTTAGACGGGAGCGTTACCCGTACGCGCCTCCAGCTTAGTATTGAACTACGACTTTTCAAACTTTCAAAAAGTTTTGTCAAAACCAGTCAATACTTACGCTTGTCATTTTGTGAATCCTCTCACAAAATGGGTTTCATGATCCAGGGCGAGTGGCGGAACTGGTATACGCGACGGACTTAAAATCCGTTGGTTGAATAAACCTTGAGGGTTCGAGTCCCTCCTCGCCCACCAAATAGTTGTTACTTGAAACAGCAGGGGTTCTTAGGGGCCCCTGTTTCAGTTGCTGCGCGGTTAGGTCCACCAAAGTAAAAACCCATATCTGTGGGTTTTTACTTTGTTATGGTTGTTATGAAACTTGCATACTCATGGTTGTGGACGCTAATTTTTGATGTGCCATTCGGTAAGCCAGACCCATTTATGAAAATGTACTGAATTGCGTCACCTTTTTGTTTGTTTGCTGGAGTAAATCGATAAACAGTATTATTTTCAGCGGTTGCAGAACAAATATCAGTTTCAAAAACACGGCAGCCGACCAATACGAATTCATCGTTACTAACTACGCCGGAGCTGGTACGCCAAAGTCGCCCAACGGCTGCTTGTCGTGGCGAAGTTAGTGGGCTACCCAATAAGTTCTCCTGTGTCTTAGCAAGACCGAGTAAGGTTGCTTTATGTGCATTGATGCGGCCATTACCAAATTCGTTCGTGAAAATTTGATTGTTCATAGCCGAAACTTTGTCGGCACTCTCTGTCAGTAAGTTTTCTATTTGAGAGATAGTGGCATTTGGATTCTGAGCCATTAATAATGAGGCGAGTCCTGCAGTAAGTGGGGCTGCAAAAGATGTTCCGCTAGCGGTAGCGTATGAATTGATAGTGCTGCCGTTATATATTGGCAGTGGGCCAATTGAGCTTCCTGGTGCTGTAATGTCAAGTTCCGGTCCATAGCTTGAGTAGCTAGCACGTTGGTCGCTACTGGTTGTTGCGCCAACGGCTATAACACTTTGGTATAGGGCAGGGTAGGTCATACGGCCAGGAGCAGTAAGGTTATTACAAAATTCTTCATCATTCAATGCACAATTACCGCTTGCCGCAATAACAAGGGTGCCGTTTGTCCGGGCTCTATTTATTGCACTAAGTAGCGTGTTGTCGTACTGATTTGTCCCGAGACTGAGGTTTATTACATCGGCATTCATATCAGTTGCATAATCAATTGCGGCAACCAGATCATCTGTATAGGCTTCTCCGTCGTCGCTAAAAACTTGCAGTGGCAATATCCTGGTATTTTGGTCAACACCGGCCGAGCCCTTAGTGTTATTTGTGGTCGCTGCCACTACACCTGAAACGAGCGTGGCGTGCTGAGTGCCTTCACCGCTTGGATTAACTTGTCCAGCTTGAGGGCTATTGTCCCCGTAAAAGAAATCATAGCCGCGCCAATCGTCTACATAGCCATTTTGGTCATCATCACAGTTGTTGGTTGATTTGTTGGTCGCAGAGCCCGTCCAACATACGCCACCATTTTGAGTTAAGCCAATTTCGGCGTTATTTTGATACCATTTGCCGGTAAGATCTTCATGGTTGAGTTCAAAGCCCGTATCAATCACAGCGACAGTCTTTGATGTAGAGCCGGTCGTCAGATCCCAGGCCCTGGTCGTCTGGATCTTGCTATGATACCAGCCAGAGCCAAACAGCGGGTCGTTAACGCTAGCTAGCAGATAGTAGGGTATTTGAGGTCTATCTGGGTTTGACTGTATAGTAGGGGATGTTAGCTTTTCTTTTGATTGGTTGGTGTCTGCTGCCGATGTTGAGTTAGTTGTCTGAGCCGGGATATTGGGATGCGAAGGCTTTGACGCTGCTGGCTGCTGTGCTTGATCTGCCGGTGTATGAATTGGTGTTTTCTGGTCGGGGCTCGCTATTAACAATATGCCCCCAATAATTACAAACACAGAAATAGTAATTAATTTTTTATATTGCCTTGACATTTAGGTACCTGACAACAGTAATTATAAAACATAACCGCTACTAAGCAATACGCTGCATTAAAGTACTTGCTGGTGGGCTTTCATGTTACAATGTTCTTATATTTAAAAAGGGAGGCAACAGATGTTAATTGCAATTGCAGTTGTAGTAATCCTGCTTGTAATAATTGCACTAATTTACAACGGTCTTGTACGTTCAAAAGTACGAGTCGACGAAGCCTGGAGCGATATCACGGTCCAGCTTAAGCGGCGTTCAGACTTAATTCCGAATTTAGTAGATACGGTTAAGGGCTACGCAAAACATGAGAAGAAAGTTTTTGAGGAAGTTACCAAGGCTCGCTCGGCTATAATGAGCGCCAAAGGTGTACAAGATACCGCTAAAGCTGACAATATGTTCGAAGGCGCTCTTAAAAGTTTATTTGCAGTTGCAGAAGCTTATCCTGACCTAAAGGCCAACGAGAATTTTAAGCAATTACAAGATGAGCTCGTTGACACAGAAGATAAGATTCAGGCATCTCGCCGTTTCTATAATGGTGCTGTACGAGACCTCAACACAAAAATTCAGGTGTTCCCAACAAACATTTTTGCAGGCATGCTTGGTTTTAAGTCACGTGACTTTTACGAGGTTGATGAAGCCGAAAATGAGGCCATACAAAAACCAACCAAAGTATCTTTTGACGAATAAAACAGCAGGGAGTTAACGGTCAGTGTATAGCCAGATAGCTTCAAATAAGCGAAAAACAGCCTTTATTATGGGGCTGTTTGTTCTGTTGGTTACTGCACTTGCCTGGATATTTGCAAAATTTTTCGGGGCTGACCAATACGTAACCTACTACGTTATTATTGGCGCTCTCGTATATGTTGTCATAAGCTATTATGCCAGCTCTAAAACTGCTCTCGTAGTAAATGGGGCTCGAGAAATTGCCAAGAAAGATAACCCACGCCTGTATCGGATTGTAGAAAACCTTGCAATCACAGAAGGCTTGCCAACACCAAAGATATATATCATTGACGATCCTGCACCAAATGCGTTTGCAACTGGCCGCGATCCAAACCATGCTTCAGTTGCAGCAACCACGGGGTTACTGAATACAATGGACGACAAAGAACTGCAGGGTGTGATGGCACATGAGCTCGGGCATGTTAAGAATTATGATATCCGGGTTGCGATGGTTGCCTTTGCTTTGGTTGCAGTCGTCGGGCTTATCTCTGACATTATGCTCCGCATGAGTTGGTTTAGAGACAATGACGATAACAGCAGGAGTGGCCAACTATTCTTTTTTCTTGGAATTGCGGCTGCAATACTGGCGCCAATAGCCGCAATGTTGATTCAATTAGCAATTTCACGTAAGCGTGAATATTTGGCCGATGCAACCGGCGCACTCGCCACTCGTTACCCAGAAGGTCTTGTCTCGGCGCTCGCAAAAATTGAAGCCCATGGTAGTGTAATGAAACGTCAGAACTCTTCAACTGCTCATTTCTTTTTTGCAAATCCACTAAAGAAGAGTAGCTTGACCAACTTATTCAGTAGTCATCCACCAATTGTTGAGCGCATTAAACGCCTGGAGAAAATGGAGGATAACGTATAAATGCCGACTCGTAAGCGTAAAAAACCAGAGTACAAAACACTTAGGCTAACAAAGCGTATTAAGCCACCAGTTCAAAAAAAATTGCCGTCAGTCGGCAGGCTACTGATTGATACATGTCAACATATGTGGCGATATAAGCGGGTATTCTTTGGAGTTGTCGCCATTTATTTTTTACTTAACCTAATATTTGTCAAAGGCCTCACTTCCGCGCTAGATGTACCGGCATTAAAGGTTGAGCTGCAACAAACATCAAATCTGGATGGCATTGCACTGGGCGCGACTTTACTTGGTGTAATTGCTGGTTCGGGCAATACCGCTGCGACTGAGGTGGCGAATTTATATCAAACGGTGATCGTGATTATTTGTGCGCTGGCTTTTATATGGCTGTTTCGACAAACGTATGAAAAAAAGGCGACCGATAAGATCAAGATTAAGCAACCATTTTATGAAGGCATGGCCCCACTGATTCCCTTCATAGTGCTGCTAATGGTGATTGGTATTCAGCTATTGCCAATGGTTATTGGAGTCAGTGTATTTAGTATTGTGCAAGTAAATGGGCTGGCCGTAACCGCAATCGAAACAACTTTATGGGCATTACTGGCAATATTGCTTGCACTACTGAGTTTTTATCTAATCAGTTCATCGTTACTTTCGCTTATTATTGTTACCCTGCCGGATACAACGCCCTTGCAGGCGTACAGAAGTGCCAAAAAGGTAGTGGCGTTTCGCAGATGGATTATTATGCGCAAGCTTCTTTTGTTTGCGGTACTATTAGCGATTCTTTATGGGGCTATATTGCTGCTATTTATAATGATCTTACCTGCAATTGCAGAGTGGGCTATGGCATTGCTATCGGCGCTTGTATTGCCAATAGCAATCGGTAGTGGCTATAAACTGTATAGGTCGTTACTGTGAATAAGCTAGCCAAGCCTAAAGCAAGCGAACGTGCTGAGCAGTTAAGGGCTCTGCTAAACGAGTATGCTCACGAGTATTATAATCTTGACAACCCAAGCGTTGAGGATGCTATTTATGATGGTTTGGTCCAAGAACTGAAAAACATCGAATCTGAACACCCAGACCTTATCACACCCGACAGTCCAACACAGCGAGTTGCCGCTCAAGCACTCGATAAATTTGTAAAAGTACGTCACGCAAGGCCCATGATTTCGCTGAATGATGTTTTCTCACGTGAGGATATTGAAGCTTGGATACAACGAATGGACAAATTGCTGCCCGGGCGAAAACACGAATTCTTTTGTGACACAAAAAAAGATGGTCTTGCCTGCGCATTGATTTATCAAGACGGTTTACTGACGCAAGCCATAACTCGTGGTGATACGGTTACAGGAGAAGATGTTACTCAAAATGTACGTACCATAAAGAATGTACCATTGCGGTTGCGTTCAGGGTCAAGACACAAACAATTTTTACATGGCCGAACAGAAGTTCGTGGTGAGATTGTGATGTACAAGGATGATTTTGCAGCCCTGAATGCAAAACGGGAAAAACAAGGCCAACCAGTTTTCGCTAATCCACGAAACCTCAGTGCAGGTACAATTAGGCAACTTGATCCTGGTCTTGTAGCAGAGCGGCCACTTCATTTTGTTGGCTATGATGTTTTGCGAGATGATGCAAGTGAAGTGCCAACCAATACCTTCGCCTATGAAGTTATGACGGAGCTTGGCATTACACGCAGCCCAGAAGCCAGTGTACTCACGGAGCTTGATAAGGTAATGGACTTTGTTGACCACTGGAGTGAAGCACGCAATGAGTTACCATATATAACTGATGGCTTGGTAATAAAAGTTAATGATCGACAACAATATGATTCGCTCGGTATTGTTGGTAAAAATCCGCGCGGAGCAGTTGCCTATAAATATCCAGCAGAACAAGCAACAACGGTTGTTAAAGATATTGTTATTAGCATTGGCAGGACTGGTGCGGCAACACCCGTGGCTGTTTTCGATCCAGTGACGGTTGCAGGTACAACGGTTAAGCACGCAAGTCTTCATAACGCTGATGAGATTGCTAGGCGAGATGTTCGTATTGGTGACACGGTGGTGATATATAAAGCCGGTGATATCATTCCTCAGGTAGAAAAGGTGATTCTGGAGCTTCGGCCACAAAGTGCTAAAAAAATTGACTATGAGCACGAACTAAAACGGCAATACCCCGAGCTTGAGTTTGTTCGCCCAGCTGGTGAGGCTGTGTACCGCGTCAAAGGTTTGACTGGTCCAATAATTCTTAAGCGAGCAGTTCAGCACTATGCCAGTAAGGGTGCGCTTGATATCGATACCTTGGGAGAAAAGAACGTTGAGGCGCTCGTTGATGCTGGACTGATTAAGGATATTGCAGATATCTATCGTTTAAAGTATGAGGATGTGCTGCAGCTTGATCGATTTGCTGATATTTCGGCACGCAAGTTAATTGACGCGATTGCAAACAAAAAACAGCCACCTCTCGCACGCTTTATTTTTGGCCTCGGTATTCGACATATCGGTACGCAAACAGCGATCGATCTTGCAAATAAGTTTCGCCGTTTTGATACGCTTGGCACGGTGCAATTAGATGACCTGAAAGCAGTTGAGGGAGTTGGCGAAATCGTTGCTGAGTCGATTCTGGGTTGGTTTGTTGATGATGATAATCAGGCGTTGCTTGCAAAATTTAGACGTCTTGGTGTTTGGCCAAAAGAAGTCAAAAAAGTTGGTGGTAAACTGGCGGGCAAGAGTTTTGTGATTACCGGTACATTACAGTCAATGGGGCGAGATATTGCAGCAGAAAAGATTCGGGCGCTCGGTGGCACATTCCAATCAAGTGTTGGCAACGACACAACTTACTTAGTGGCCGGTGGCAGTGTTGGCGAAAGCAAACTAGCCAAAGCTCGCAAACTCGGCACTCAGGTTATTGACGAGCAGGCTCTGATTAAAATGCTTGACAACTAATAATCATAAGTTATATAAATAGAGTTAATCGTGCGCTCAAGCGGCGAAACAAACACTTAAAAAACAAAAATAAAGCGTCTAACCCGCCGCGGGTGGGCGCGCACGAAGTTGAATGCCAGCCAGAGATGGCTGGTTTTCAATTTACTTAGCTGAGGTGTGGGCTTTGTGAGAGTCCTTCACGAACAAGCGCAGCGTGCAAGAATACATCATCACCCATAGCGTGGTATTGTCCCGTAACGGGTATGCTTGCAACACGCTGACCAAAAGTCGTCTGAATTCGGCCAGTAACTGCCCGCATGGTGCCATCTATTGCTAGCTCACTTTCTGTCCCCCAAACAATTGCTGCATCAGTTTCTGGATTATGTTCAAGGGCTTGATAAAGTTTATCCTCAAAGTTCCCAGTGGCAATCCCTTTGGCAATTGCAATATTGCTCTGCCTCATAAGACCAAGCCCGTAACCAGCGAGCCAACCAGTTTTACGCCCGGCAACTTTACGTGCATCAATATAAGCAGGGAATTCAGCAGCGTCTACATATTCAGATAGATACTTATTCGTTGCCAAAAAATCTGCGCCAAGCTGGAACAGTGTCCGTGGCGTGACTGATGCGGGATCCATCGGTATAACTGAATCGGGCGTGATATCAAAGCAGCGCGCCAATATGGCTGCAGCTAATGCTTTGTCCGCACCGTAAGAAAAGCCAACTTGATCAATACGCTCAAGCCGTTCTTGATGAGCGTATGCAAGTATCGGATCGACCGTTGACCGGAAATTACCGGACGATACTTCTTTGCGTTGATATTGATTTAGCTTGCCTGAGTCAGTAAATGGTTGTGCCGGATTACCAGCTGCAATTATTCGCGTGTTTGGTAAAACTGCAGAAAGTGTTATCAAGCGGGCTTGCATATTTGCATCGACAGAATTACCCATCGGTAAGTGATACATAAGTGTTTTGTCATGCTCAACAGGCACAATATCCACGAGTTTTATTGGTGAGCCATGAGCTGGGGTATAGGTTTTCTCTGCGAGTTTGGCGTGAGAATCATCTGCTTGAAAATCTGAGTATAGCTCATTCCAATCATTGAGCGCACGAAAGCGTTCGGCGACTTCCGCAACCACTTCTGCCGTTTGTGTGGTAAATGGGTAGTAATTTTGTAATCGATCAACTTCAGACATACTAACTTTTGCCTCCTGTAAGATGGTGGAGCATAAGGGATTCGAACCCTTGACCTCATCCATGCCATGGATGTGCGCTAGCCAGCTGCGCCAATGCCCCTTACAAAGTAGGTTGATTTTATAATATTTTAGATCAAATTGGTAGCCCGGCCTTCATGCTGTTACAATACTGCTATGGTAAAACCTGATCGAGATGAAAAACTTGTTTATATAAAGACAAGCATGATACTGGGTGTAATTTTGGCAATCTTTTTAGTCTGGCTGTGGTGGGCTCGCATATATACGAGCAAGGGCAACGTATTCAATGCCATGCTTTCTAATAGCTTAAGTATGTATGGTGTTTCAAAAGAAGTTTCTCAGGATGGAGCATCAGGTAAAATGACACAGGTGTCACAAGCTCAATTTGGTGCAGTAAATATAGTGGATATTAAAACAGACATAGAACAAACCACAGAACAAGGTGACGTAAAGGTTACTACTCGAACATTGGCTACTCCGACCGAAGACTTCGTGCGATACAGCTCAATCGATATGCCGACGGCCGAAGGAAAGGCAAAGATTGATTTTTCGCCATTACTTAATGAATGGGGAAGAACCTCGAAAGTAGAGGGTGGTGGCTCGACTTTTTCTCAGGCAGTTTTTGGTATTGTTCCATTCGGTAACTTACCGGCTGACAAGCGGAATCAGCTACTCAACATCATTCATAGCAAGGACGTATACAAGACCGATTTTTCAAAGACCGAGATAAAAAATGAGAATGGCCGTATAGTCTATGCATATCCGGTTGAGGTTAATGTGCAAGCATATGCAGAACTGCTGAAAACTTACGATGAAATGCTTGGCCTAAAACAGATGGAGCAACTCAACCCAGATGACTACGCAAGTGCTGAGCCGATTAAGGCAACACTTACAGCTGATAAGCTAAGCCGCACTCTCGTAAAAATAGTCTATGGTGAAGGCGGACAAGAAGAGTCTTTTAGTGGTTATGGTGTTCATCAGTCAGTCGAAGTACCAGAGACTACTACGAGCCGTCAGGAAATCGAGTCAAAATTACAAAAATTGCTCAACGGTGCACAGTAGGCAAAAAGCTTATCCTCAACTATACTTGAACCTAATATGCAAGTCGTCGTAGATTCCCTTTTGATTAACTACAGTATGGTTGGCAAAGGTAAAAAAACTGTTCTAATGCTTCATGGTTGGGGGGATGACTCGTCGACATTTAGGTTACTAGCTCAACGGCTAGCTCATGAATATGCGGTCATCTCAATTGATCTCCCTGGTTTTGGCAAGTCGCAAGCACCGGCTGAAGTCTGGGGCCTTGGTAACTATGCTCACTGCGTAGCTGAAGTTATTAAAAAATTGAAACTAAATGTGTCGGTTCTGATTGGTCACTCTAACGGTGGTGCTATCGCGATTATTGGTTTGGCTAACGGTGTGCTAAAAGCAGACAAACTAGTTTTACTAGCCTCTGCCGGCATTAGGAATCAGCAGCAAGGTCGCAAACATTTTATAAAGCTACTGACCAAATCTGGTAAAGTGGCTACATTTTGGTTGCCGGAGCGTCATAAATCTCGTTTGCAAAAAAAGCTATATTCTAGTGTAGGTTCAGATATGCTGATCGCACCTGAACTACAAGAAACATTTAAAAAAACAGTGGAGCAAGACATACAACGAGAGGCCAAAAAAATTACTATCCCCACCTTACTGATATACGGTGAGAATGACGATGCTACTCCAACCATGTACGGAGAGATCTATCATCAACTAATACCTAACTCAACGCTAGAAATAGTTGGCGGCGCGGGCCATTTTGTTCATCAGGATAAAGAACAAGAGGTGAACAGACTCATACAGGAGTTTTTGGCATGAAACAGCTACTAAGCTTATTCAGTTCTACATACCCCGAGACAGTCGTATATATGTTGCAAAATACGGAGTATCAACCAAAAGCGTACTTGCACTGGTACTGGCGAGCTTCTGATTTTACAAAAGTGATGTATAGGCGACGTCTAGACAAAACAAAGCCCGCGCGTCTATTGCTACTGGCATTAACGCTGGGCATGATTACCCAACTAGTAGCTGGCATTGCCTTGATTATTGCTACTTTTGGCAACGTTAACTGGTGGACGTTTTTAGGGTGGGTTTTAATTCTAACGTATCCAATCGTATGGGGACATCTGATTGTCGTGCCGTTGATGCTCGGGCGAATATTTGTTGTTGATCCAAAAAACCGAGCTTTAATAAAAGAATCGCGCAAGATTTTTGCTAATCATTCTGGTGTAAAAATTGCTGTTGCCGGAAGTTATGGCAAGACATCCATGAAAGAGCTACTCAACACTGTTTTGAGCGAAGGCAAAGTAGTCGCCGTCACACCCGCCAATAAGAATGTATCTAGTTCTCATGCCCGTTTTGCAAACAAGTTGAAAGGTAACGAGGATATTTTGGTAATTGAGTATGGTGAAGGAGCTCCCGGTGACGTTAAAAGATTCGCCGCCGTTACTAAACCAACACTCGGAGTTATAACTGGGCTTGCGCCTGCTCATCTTGATAGATACCCAAGTTTGTCTGCGGTGGGCAAAGATATATTTTCTCTTGCTGACGCAGTGGGTGCCGATAGTACGTATGTTAACGTTGAATCTGAAGCCGTCGAAAAGTTTATGAAGACAGGCTTTCATGGCTATAGTTCACACGAGACCATGGGCTGGAAGATACAAAATATCAAAGTTGGGTTTAACGGGACGTCATTTGTAATGAGTAAGGGTAAAGATAAGCTCAAACTCAAGAGTGGCTTACTTGGCCGACACCAAGTAGGACCGCTGGCTTTCGTGGCTGCGTTAGGCATGAAACTTGGCCTTACCAAGCAGCAAGTTGAAGCTGGTATTGCAAAAACGCAGGCATTTGAACATCGAATGCAACCACGTGCATTACATGGTGCTTGGATCCTTGACGATACGTATAATGGCAATATTGATGGCATGGTAGCTGGCCTTAAGCTTCTTGAAGAATTGCCGGGTACCCGCAAAATCTATGTCACACCAGGTTTGGTTGATCAGGGCGAAGAAACAGAAAGAGTCCACAATCGTCTTGGGACAGAAATTGCTAAAACTAATCCTGACAAAGTAATACTAATGAAAAACTCTACGACCGCTGCTATCCAATCCGGTCTGGAGAAGGCCAAATACAAAGGCGATCTACAAATTGAGCAACACCCACTAGAGTTTTATACAAACATTGAGCATTTTATTGCTGCCGGCGACGTTATATTAATGCAAAATGATTGGCCTGATAATTACAATTGATTGTCATTAATTGTAGGTTGTAATTGTAAACATACTAACGTACCATTAGTAGTATGAGAACAATAGCTGTCATTTTTGGCGGACAGTCAACAGAGCACGATGTGTCAATTGTTACTGCTATCGCTAGCATCATTAAGCCCTTAGAACTAACAAAAAAATATCAAGTTGAACCGGTCTATATTGCAAAAGATGGTGGATGGTATTGGGATCAAAAACTTAAAGATATTGAACTTTTTCAAACTGGTGAGATAGAAGAATTTATGCGCAAGGCATCTAAGGTCCAACTGTCATTAGAAAATGGTCTAACACTCATAAAAAGCAGCCAATTTGCTGGCCGCAAGCAGTACAAAAAGATTGATGTTGTTTTTCCGGCAATGCACGGTACTCACGGCGAAGACGGTGAGTTGATGGGAATTTTAGAGATGGCTAATGTTCCGTATGTTGGCTGTGGTGTGGCGGCTAGCGCAATTGCTATGGATAAAGTTTTAGCAAAACAGGTGACAAACAGTGCCGGAATCGCTTCTACTCCATGGACATGGTTTTATGCGCACGAACTTTCACAAAAAGGGTCAAGTATTATCAAAGATATTGAAAAATTAAAGTATCCTCTATTTGTAAAGCCAGCTCATCTTGGTTCGAGCATTGGTATCACAAGGGTCGTATCCCGCGATCAACTTATGAATGCTTTGGAAGTAGCGGTTCACTATGACGATCGTGTCATAGTAGAGCAAGGTGTTGAGAATTTAGCAGAAGTAACGTTGCCAATTATGGGTAACGAGGAGCCCGTCCCAGCATTGCTTGAAAAACCCCTACTTAAAAGTGAAGACTTTTTTGACTTTGAGACAAAGTATATGCAGGGTGGCAAAAAAGGCGGCAAGAAGGGTGGCGGAGAACAGGGTGCACAAGGTTATAGCGAGATCCCAGCTAATCTGCCAAAAGATTTATATGATCAAGCAGTTGAGCTTGGATTAAACGTATATAAGACGGTCGGATGTAGAGGGATTGCAAGAGTGGATATGCTCATTGACCTGAAAGCCAAGAAAGTCATGTTTAATGAAATTAATCCGTTACCTGGCGGGCTTTATAGTCATAACTGGAACAAGTCAGGAATTCCAAATGTTGAGTTGGTGCAAAAACTTGTTAGGTATGCTGAAGAAACATGGTCCACCAAGCAGAAACGGGCGACAGCTTTTAGTACTAACTATCTAAAACAGTTCTAGGATAAACCATGAATCAGTTGCAGCAATATAAAGTTTATTTTGACGATAAGATTATGGATTTTAACGATGCAAGTCTTAGCATTGCAAGTTCAGCGGTACTATATGGGCTAAGTGTCTACACAGTATTTCCGGTCAACAAAACCAAAAGAGGTTTGACTGCTTTTAGGCTAAAAGATCACTTTAAAAGGCTGCAAGAGTCATCAAAAATCATTGGTATTGATAGTTTTGAAAACGATTGGACTTACGGAAAATTTGTAACGGTTGTAAAAAAGCTGGTGCAAGCTAATGGTATAGATAGTGACGTATTTGTCCGTGCAAGTGTGCATGTCAATGAACTCGTTCCCGGAACTCGTACCCGGGGGCTAAAAACAACATTAAGCATGTTTATTTATCCAGTAAACGCGATTGTGTCATCTGATGGTGTGCGCCTAAAAACGAGTGTGTGGCGGCGTGTGCCGGATTACGCTATTCCAGCTCGTGCAAAAGTTAATGGCTCATATGTCAACTCTGTGCTTGCTAAACAAGATGCCATTGATAGTGGTTACGATGATTGTATATTTTTGGATTCAAGTGGACATGTCTGCGAATCGTCGGTTGCAAATATATTTATTGTAAGAGACGGGGTTTTAATCACACCTGACACCACAGGTGATTTACTAGAGGGTATTAACCGCAAAACTATAATTGAGCTTGCCGAGCAAGAAGGCCTGCATGTTGAGCAGCGTCCTGTTGATCTTACTGAGTTATATATAGCGGATGAAGTTTTCTTGTGTGGAACATCTGCGTTCATTGCATCAGTGGGAGAAATTGATGCTCGAAAAATCGGAAATCGAGGTCCAATTACTGATAAACTCAGTAAACTACATGGCGACTTGTTGCATGGTAGTCAGACTCTTGCCAAAAACTACCTAACGGTTCTATAAAAGTTATCGTGTGTGGGTATCAGCTTTGTTTGGCTGCCTGAAGTTTTCGTAGTTGGCAAAGAAGATGATAGCCCAACGCGCACAAACCTCACTCGCTTTTGACGGTATGCTACGGCCATCATTAAGGATGTCTGTCTTTACAATGTCATGCCAGCCGGGTTGATATGGAGAGCCGGGTGTATGATGTTCATCAATGGCAGTGCCGGGGAAGAAGGCAGCATTTTCTGCAGTTCGCACGACTTCTTCAAGAGGAGCCTCGTTACCGGGCGCTACCCTAAGACCACGGTGACTTTCGGCTAACTGCAGCGTCATTGCGCCTTTGTCATAGTGTCCAGCGCCGAGGCTATCTCCGTTGCTTGGGTGATAAAAAAGTAATCGGATTGGACTCGTGCGTAAAGACTCGGCTGTGACAAATTTTCGGATTTCTGGGTGGGTCTCTTCAACGATTCCGCATATGCGTACAATTAGTTCGCTAGCTTTTGCGTGTATAGCCGCAAATGCATTATTTAAGTCACTAACTTCGGATGGGATGGAGCCCCAATCATATTCCTGATGATTGCGTGACATTGCGCCGTAGTGTCTTGGTGTAAAATGGTAGAACTCTTTAGGATCTTCAGGTGGCAGAATGAGTCCTCGGGCCTGCTTAAGAGCCTTTTCTTGAAAGCTGCGATTTGTGTATCCATCTGGTTTACCAACTTGCTGCGTATTTGTGCGGTACTTATGCCACTCGTCTTGAGTGTCAGCAGAACGGTCAAGTTCGTCAAGTCGATGACTCATATCAGTTGCATCATCACTATCTGGTAGCATTGCGTTCATGGTGGATGGTAATGGATCGGGATGGCTGAGCGTAAAGTTTGCGTAGCGATTTATTAGGTTATCGATAGTGTCGGGCGAAATATGATGCTCAAACTCCGCGTAACCACGTTCTTCAATGTCTCTAACTAGTTGCCAGCCCTCAATTGTTTGTTGCACGTTACCCTCCGTGTTTGTATCTATCCATACTATCAGCAAATCACGGTATTATGAGGTGTAATAATCTCAACATGGATTATTAGAGGTCAAGATAGTATAATGTGCCAGAATGAACAGATATAATCCTAAAGAAATTGAGCCTAAGTGGCAAAAAACTTGGGCAGACAACCAGCTTTACAAGGCCATTGACTTTGATACAAAACGGCCCAAATACGTAATGCTCACAGAGTTTCCATATCCATCTGGCGATGGTCTGCATCTTGGTCATGTGCGCGAATATACGCTCGGTGATGTTTTGGCGCGTTATAAACGAATGACGGGCCACAATGTTCTTTATCCAATGGGTTGGGACGCCTTTGGTTTGCCAACGGAAAATTATGCTATTAAGCGTAAGGTTGCTCCTCAAGTAGTAACAAAGCAAAATACAGATACTTTTCGTAATCAAATGCAATCACTTGGTTTGTCGTTTGACTGGGATAGAGAGATAGATACAACTAATCCAAATTATTACAAGTGGACTCAGTGGCTTTTCTTGCAGTTTTATAAAGCTGGACTAGCCTATCAAGATGAGACAAGTATAAACTGGTGTCCACATTGCAAGACTGGTCTTGCCAATGAAGAGGTAGTCAACGGTCGGCATGAACGTTGCGATACATTAGTTGAAAAGAAAAGGTTGAAGCAGTGGCTACTAAGAATTACTGAATATGCTGATCGTCTAATTGATGGCTTACGGTCAGTTGATTACCCAAGTAGAATTGCTGATCAACAAGTTAATTGGATTGGCAGGAGCAAAGGTGCTGAGGTTGATTTTGAACTAGAAACGGGTGATAAGCTGACAGTCTTTACAACTCGGCCAGATACACTATTTGGTGCGACCTTTATGGTATTGGCACCCGAGCATCCGTTGGTAGAAAAAATGACAACCACAGACCAAAAAGCAGCAGTAAACTCGTATATTAAAGCAGCTGCAGCAAAATCAGAAATTGAACGTCAAGATGCAGGCCGAGAAAAAACTGGTGTCTTTACGGGTGCTTACGCTGTCAATCCAGTAAATCAAGAAAAGATCCCAGTCTGGATTGCGGATTATGTTTTAGCGGGTTACGGTACGGGTGCAATTATGGCTGTGCCCGCTCACGACGAACGTGATAATGCTTTTGCTAAAAAATATCAGCTACCCATCAAACCAGTAGTAGAACCTCAGTTTGGCAAGGAACAAGGTGATGAGCATCGCAAGAAAGGCATCATTGCGCTTGTGCGGAATGCAGAAACTAAAGAGTACCTTGTTTTAAACTGGGGACCACGTATGGATCGTTGGGGTGGCAATTTATTTGTCGGTGGTGGTATTGACGAGGATGAAGACATTATTGAAGCCGCTAAACGCGAAATTGCCGAGGAAACAGGTTATGTTGATGTTAAGCTTGTTAGTCAATCATCTGTGCCCGGGAATTCGTATTATTATTCAAACGTGAAAGATCGAAACGACCATGCACGGTGCACAGGTCTAATGTTTGACCTCACGTCCAAAAAGCAGGTTGAACAGAATCTTGATGAGGGTGAGAAAAATAAGTTCACAACGATGTGGGTCAAAGAACAGGATATTCCGAACACGCTCTATACGGGTGGTCTTCACTATTGGTTTTATCGAGAATTGGTCCTGGGGGAGTGCTATACCGATGAGGGCATTATGGTTAATTCTGGTACCTATGATGGCATGAGTTCCAGTGAAGCGCGTGAAAAAATTGTGAAAGATCTTGAATCTAAAAACCTAGGCAAAGAAAAAGTTACATACAAGTTGCGAGATTGGATTTTTAGCCGCCAGCACTATTGGGGTGAGCCGATTCCTATCATTCATTGTGAAAAATGTGGTGCGGTACCAGTGCCTGACGATCAGTTGCCGGTTGAATTACCACCAGTCGATCACTACGAACCAACTGATACGGGCGAAAGCCCATTGGCCCTCATTGATTCTTGGATAAACGTCGATTGCCCTAAATGTGGTGGCAAGGCTAAGCGAGAAACTGACACGATGCCAAACTGGGCGGGCAGTAGCTGGTATTACCTGCGTTACTTTGATGCACATAATACCCAGGCGTTTGCGGATAAAAAGAAGCTTGAATATTGGGGCATGGTAGATATGTACTTGGGCGGTATGGAGCATACCACACTTCACCTACTTTACTCCCGTTTTTGGCACCAATTCTTCTATGATCAGGGTCTTGTGCCGACCACAGAGCCTTATTTCTCGCGTCGTGGACAGGGTATTATTTTGGCTGCAGACGGTACAAAGATGAGTAAGAGCAAGGGTAATATCATTAATCCGACAGAAGTGATTGATGCTGGTTATGGGGCTGATGCCCTGCGCGTGGCGATTGCTTTTATTGCGCCATACGATCAAACAACACCATGGAGCCCCGAAGGGGTAGCGGGCACACACCGATTTGTCTCACGTATTTGGACGTTAATACAGGAATATTTGCTAGCAGATCAAAAAGACACACAAACGAGTAAAGACTTATCCGTTGCCGAACATCAGGCAATTTATAAAGTTTCAAAAGATTTATATGTTATGGGCTTTAATACGGCTGTCTCAACGCTTATGGAATATGTAAATACTCTGTATAAGATCAAAGCCAAGGATGGTTATTGCTCAAAAGAGTGGAAAAACGCAATTTTGACACTTTTGAAGTTAGTTGCGCCCTTTGCACCGCATATGGCCGAAGAGCTGTGGCAGCAGTTGGGCCAAACAGGTTCAATCCATGTGTCAGAATGGCCCGTTCATGATGATAAATATTTAGTGAGCGACACAGTCACAATCGTGGTACAAGTAAATGGCAAGGTTCGTGCTCAGCTGCAAGTAGCTTCAGATAGTTCTCAGGAAGATGTGGAAAAATTAGCACGTGAGGATGAGAAGGTTGCGAGCTATCTCATGCCGGGAGTCAAAAAAATCATTTTCGTGCCAAATAAACTTGTTAATTTTGTAGTTTGAGGAACTTAGGTCATATAACTTGAGGATTATGGCAAAAATTGCTATAATAACCAGGATATACAAATAATACGTTAAGGAGTAACTAGCTTTTTATGGGTAAGCCCAAAAAACGAACAACCCCTCGTCGTACTGGTAGCCGCAGAAGTCATCTTGTGGTTGAACTTGCGCGAAAAGTAAATGCAAAGTCGCCAGTTAAGGCGTACACAACTCGACGCGAATCGGGTAAAAAAGTCGCAAAGGCTACAAAAGCCTAGACTAAACACGCTATAATAGAAGCGTAAAGGATATTAACAATATGGCTTCAAACCGTCACTTAGGACGAATCATCGCTCTCCAAACTCTGTACGAACAAGACTTTCGTGCTGATTGTGGCGACAAGTCTCTTAAGCTTGAGGATGTACTAGCTAGAAACATCGATCGTTACAGTAAAATGGTCGACGATGTTGAGTTTATTCGTACATTGGTCGAAGGTGTCGATAAAGAACATTCTTATCTTGACAGTTTAATACAACCAATCGCTCCTGACTGGCCGCTTGACCAAATTGCTCGAATGGATCGCGTAATTTTGCGGATTGGAGCATATGAGCTGCTTTTTCAAGAAAAGTCAGTGCCATCTAAGGTTGCTATTAATGAAGCCGTAGAGCTTGCGAAATCTTTTGGCGGTGATAATTCTTCCAAATTTGTTAACGGAGTGCTTGGCACTCTTATTAAACAAAAAGAAGGTGAAAAACCAGCAAGAGAAGACAAGGCCGAGGAGTAAAATATGAAACGACCAAAGCCAATAGAAGGTTTTAGAAAATTTGTACATACGAGGCGTAAGCCGATTATTAAAGAAGTCCTGCGTGAACCAACAGCAGGTGGTATTGTGTACCGAAAAAAGTCTAAGGATGTCGAGATCTTGCTGATTCAGGATGCTAAAGATCGTTGGACTATTCCAAAAGGTCACATCGAAGAAGGCGAACAAGCCAAAGATACGGCGGCACGTGAAATTAAGGAAGAAACCGGGCTTGAGAAACTCCGTGTTCTTAATTGGTTAGGTAAAATTAATTTTAAATATCGTCGCCAACAGAGTCTGGTGCTTATGACCACGGATATCTTTTTAGTGGAAGCACTTGGTGATACCAATAAGCTGAAGCCAGAAGATTGGATGAACGGAATAAAATGGTTTTCTGCCCAAGAAGCTCTTGATAAGATTGAGTATGAGGATATCGAAAAGATAATTCTTCTAGGCCTTAACAGAATTAGGAAAGCTGCGTAAAGGTGGTCATGCAAGATACGGCTAAATTTCAGAGTTTTACAAAAGATAAACTGGGGCTTGAGTTTAATGATATTAATTTGTTAGTAACGGCATTTACACATCGTTCGTATGTTAATGAGCATCGCAAAACTGCTAAAGAACATAACGAACGTTTAGAGTTTTTGGGTGATGCGGTACTTGAACTCGTGGTGACAGAATTTTTGTACTCTAATCACGAAGATCCAGAGGGTATTTTAACTAATTGGCGGAGCGCATTGGTGCGCACAGAAAGTATTGGTGCAGCAGCAGCAGCCAACGAATTTGAGCCACTACTCAGACTTAGTCGTGGTGAAAAACGCGGTACGGATAGGGCTCGAGCGCAGATTTTGGCAAACTGTTATGAGGCTGTTATTGGCGCAATCTATCTTGATCAAGGCTACGATGCTGCTTCTGCCTTTATCGAAAAAACCTTGCTAATAACATTTGAAGAGATTCTAAAAAGTGGCTCCTGGATGGATCCAAAATCTCATTTGCAAGAAAAGGCTCAAAGCAAAGAAGGCTTCACACCTGTTTATAAAGTATTAGAAGAAGATGGTCCGGACCACGATAAAACCTTTGTGGTTGGTGTGTTTGTGGGCGAAAACCAGCGCGGCAAAGGCTCGGGCCCAAGCAAACAAGCCGCTCAGCAACAAGCCGCCCAAGACGCCCTCAAGTTTTATAAGTCCTAGTACTTGCATAATGTTCTACCATTACACAAGTGTAGTAGAATGAAAGCAGGATGAAGACCAAAAACAAAAAGACTCCCGACTTGCAAACACTGTTCGAGTTGGCGAATCATTATCCTTCACCCCATAACGGACAACCGATAGTACTCAAACAAATCAACGACACAACCATTGACCTATATTTTCAAAAGGAAAGAGGCTTACAGGCTGTCGACATTTCCTTGCTTTTTAGTTATGTAACGATGGGAGTTTTTACTAGGCATTTTTTACTTTGCGCCCAGGCACTTGGTCACCAGATGACCTACAAGCTTGCATTGCCTAAGATAGAAACAATTAAAGGTACGGGCGAAGTAAAGTTTGCTCGATATCATCTTGGATACAATCAATCGGCACCAGATGAAGATTTGCGTAGGATGATCCTGTTTCGACAAACTTCACGTAAGAAATATTATGAAGGGCTAAATGATACGCTCTCACAGAAAACAATAGACGCTGCACATAAAAAAGGCATGCAACTAGTTAAAATGAGTCAACACGATGCTCATCAGGCTATCTGGCTGAATCAGCGAGCAGTGTTTGATGATATGTTTGATAGTTCAGTACGACATGAACTTAATCACTGGCTTCGATATAATCAGGCCGAAAAAGAAGCCAAAATGGACGGATTATCATACGATTGCATGGAGCTTAATGGTAGTACCATGAAGTTTTTGGTTAAGCATTACAGACTACTGCGCTGGCCAGGTATCAGCAGTGTATTAAAAAAGTACTACTTGCGTACGATGAGTGATAACAGCGATGTGTATTATATGCTTGCTCCATTTAGTAACGAACAAGAATCGTTCAATGTGGGCCTGGAAATTATGAATATTTGGGCCATGATTGCTAGGGAGGGTTATTATCTTCACCCCTTCGGAACCATTATGAGTAATGTTGATGCTCATCAAGATTTTCTAAAACTTGCAAGTATTACCAACGAAGATATCCATAAAAATTTTCTGATTTTTATTTATCGAGCCGGAAAATCAGAAGAGCCAAATCAGAGCTTACGTATCCCTATAGAACAACATCTAATTAAAAGGAATTAATATGTTCGAAAAACTTTACATTTTTTTTGTTGCAGTTCTCGATTGGATAATTTGGAAAATAGATCTTGGCCCTTCGGTTCACAAATTCTTTTTGGCGCCGCAAATTGGCAATTTTCGTGTTTTCCTAGGCAAAATTAGAGCAGTGCGGGTGTTTCGTTATGCTGCTAAGCGAGTGCCGGCATACGAAGATTATCTATCTTCAAAAAAATATAAAGGCCCTTGTATTTCGCTGACCGGTGCAAGCTTGGGTGATGTACCGGAAATTGATAAGTCATCTTACATAAAGGAGTACTACCTTACAGATAAATTAACGGATGGAATTTTGCCAAAAGGTGGTGTTATGCTGGATGAATCCTCCGGTAGTAGTGGTAAACCAACAAGCTGGGCTCGGGGTGCCAAAGAACGTCGAATAACACGTCGAATCATTCAGGTTGCTTTTCAGCATATCTTCGAGGGCCAGAATGTCATCGTTATCAATACGTTTGCCATGGGTGCCTGGTCAACTGGTTTTAATACCTCGCTCAGTTTACTTGAGATCAGTCGCGTTAAGTCGACCGGTCCCGATCTTACGAAGGCGATTGATACATTGCTTGAACTTGGTCCAGACTTTGATTATGTAATTTGTGGGTATCCGCCTTTTTTGAAGCAGATAGCAGATGATGAACGAATCAACTGGGAAAAATATAATGTTTCGGCAATTTACGGTGGTGAGGGTATCAGCGAACCAATGCGTGACTCGCTGCAAAAAGTATTTAAAGAGGTTATTGGTTCATATGGTGCATCTGATCTTGAAATTAATGTTGCACATGAAACTAGTTTTACGATTGCATTGCGACGGGCGTTAATTAAAGACGAAAAGTTACGCTCAGCTCTTCTGAAGCAAAGCAGGGGGATTATTCCGATGATTTTTCAGTACAATCCATATGATTATTTGTTTGAGACGAATGAAAAAGGCGAACTCTTAGTGACAATTTGTCGAGTCGAAAATATTAGCCCAAGAATTCGATATAACCTTCATGATCTTGGTCACCCAGAAGAATTTTACGCGTTTCAGAAAAAGCTGAAATCGCTCGGGTATCACGATCTTTTGAAATTGGTTGAATTTGATTTTGGTGTGCTCTTCTATTATGGGCGCAGCGATCTCTCAGTTGATTACTACGGAGGTGTCGTTGGGCCTGAGGAGATACGTCAAATTATTAATGCTAGTGAAGATTATAAAAAGAAGGTTGCTAACTTTAGGCTTATTAGTTATGAAGACAAAACTCATCAGAAGCACCTGCTATTTGCGCTTGAAGCAGCAGAGGGTGAAGCGATTACAAATAAAGAAAAAGAGAAACTACTTAAGATTATCGTTGATCAACTTTTTGTGCTCAACCTTGACTTTAAGGCGGGCTATAATATGGCAAAATACAAGCCTGAAATTAGGATATATAAGTCCGGTGAAGGTATCTTTGACCCCGCCCATCAAAAAGTTAAGAATGATTACGTTTGGAACATTGACTACCAGCGAGCTAAGGAAGAAGGTGTTGCAGTATAGTGCTTTACGAACTTAATAGGTAGTAATCATTGACAACAGAGGTAGAATCCTGTAAAATAGTCCCTTGTACATTAAGTAATTAAGAAGGGAAGTAGCATTTATGCTCGTTATTCGCTTACAGCGCGTTGGCCGCAAAGGTCACGCCCAATTCCGCGTTGTCGTTCAAGACTCACGCCGGACCCCTACCAGTGGTAAAGTTGTGCAACTTTTAGGTCACTACAATCCACACACAAAAGAAACAGTTATAAACAAAGAGAAGGCTCAGTTTTATCTTGATCACGGTGCTCAGCCATCTGATCGTGTCACGGCTTTACTTAAAGGCGAAGGCGTAAAGTTGCCAAAATGGGTAACCCCACCCGTTAAGCAAGAAGGTAAAATCCGTAATCCTGAAAAACTTCGCCGCAACCAGCCTAAAGAAGAGGCTAAGCCAGAAGAAAAGCCCGCCGAAGAACCAGAAGCAGCGGCCGAAGCCCCTGAGGCTCCTGAAGTAGAAAAAGCTGACGAAGCACCTGCTGAAGAGTAAAATTTTTTGTAACTTTGCTATAATGTTTCTGTAAATCAGTAACGGAGGAAATTTCTGATGAGTACTATTGACCAGCAATTTGTTGAATATATCGTTAAATCTGTTGTAGGCAACCCTGATGCAGTAGTTGTAGAGCGTACCGTTGATGAGCGCGGTGTTTTACTTGAGCTAACCGTTGACGCAAATGACCTCGGGCGTGTGATTGGTAAGCGTGGTTCTGGTGCGCAAGCGCTCCGTACGTTACTACGCGCACTCGGTACCAAAAATGATGCTCGCTATAACCTAAAAATTGTTGATAACGGTGAAGCACCAGCACCACGTGATCAAGAATCACGCGATGAAGTACCTGCACAGGCTGAAGCTAAAGAAACTGACGTTGAACTTGAAGAAGAAGCAGAAGTTCCGGAAGAAAGTTCACGGGCAGCTCAGACTCGTAAAGAGCTGGAAGACCTCGACGACCTCGACATCTAATCAGAGAATAGAATGAAGATCCAAACTATTTCCATATTTCCTGATATGTTTAAGGAAGTATTGAATACGTCCATGTTGTTTAAGGCTCAGGATGTTAGCGCTGTCGAGTTTGAATGCATAAATCTACGTGATTTTGGCTTAGGTCTACGCAAACAGGTTGATGATACGCCGTACGGTGGCGGTGACGGAATGTTGCTAAAACCAGAGCCGTTATTTGCGGCTGTTGAAAAAGCAAAGCAGAATGACCCAGATGCAAAGGTTTACTTAATGACACCACGTGGGGAGCGACTCCGCCAACCCAAAGTTCAGGCAATCGCCAAAGAGGCCAAAGGGCTTATTATTATCTGCGCTCGGTACGAAGGTTATGACGAGCGTATCACTAAACTTGTTGACGAGCAGTTATCAATTGGTGACTATGTATTAACTGGCGGTGAACTGCCGGCAATGGTGCTTATAGATTCTGTTGTTAGGTTGCTACCTGGCGTGTTGGGTGGAGAAACATCAGCAGAAATAGAAAGCTTTAGTGATGGCAAAACACTTGAGCACCCACAATACACCAGGCCAGAAGACTTTAATGGCATGAAGGTTCCGCCCGTTCTCCTAAGCGGTAACCACGCTGAAATTGAAGCGTGGCGCCAAGCAAAGTCTCGCGAACAATCATAGCGTATAATCAAGGATGATGCGCCTTCTGCATGCCAAAAGTGGTTTATACCACCATCAACCCAAAAAGAAACGTGGCCTTCGTCGTACGATTGCTGCTGTTGGCGTCG
>CAZOUW010000014.1:0-30373 GCA_964583075.1 uncultured Candidatus Saccharibacteria bacterium
TTACCACCAGTTGTGGTTTCTGGATTGCCAAACATCACACCAATCTTCATACGAATTTGGTTGATAAATATAACGGTGGTTTTTGAACGATTGATTACACCCGTTAACTTTCGGAGTGCCTGGCTCATAAGCCGAGCTTGCAAGCCCATATGGCTATCGCCCATATCACCTTCAATTTCAGCCCGAGGTACAAGTGCCGCAACCGAATCAACAACGACAAGGTCAACGGCGTTTGAGCGTACTAGTGTTTCGGTGATTTCTAGTGCTTGCTCACCGTTATCCGGCTGAGAAATTAGCAGGCCTTCTACTTTAACACCCAGACGTTTAGCATAGGCTGGGTCAAGCGCGTGCTCAGCATCGATAAAGGCTGCTGTACCACCAGATTTTTGAACTTCTGCGATTGCATGAAGTGCTAAAGTTGTTTTACCGGAACTTTCTGGACCGTAAATTTCAATAATACGCCCTTTCGGTAAACCACCGCCAAGCGCCAAATCAAGTGCCAAACTACCTGTTGGAATACATTCAACTGCCACTTTATGTGCATCACCAAGGCGCATAATTGAGCCTTTGCCAAATTGCTTTTCAATATTATCAAGCGCTAACCCGAGCGCCTGTGTTTTGCCTGATTCTTGAGACTTTGTATCCTTCTTATCTACCACGTAGACTCCCCTCCTCCACCCTAGAAAATTTTTAATAGGTGTCTTAATAGTATACCATTTTCGGTCAGCAGAAAGTGGTTACGCCTGTGTTAAATTTCTTATTTAATACTCAATATCCAGTATTTGTTCAACCCCGTATTCGCACTCCCCGTAGTCTGTACAGCTAGTCCTACTGGATCAGCTATTTGGCCGGTGTCTGGGTCTAGGTCTAGGTCACCATTGTCAGTAATGGCGTAGGTTAGTTTTAGGGCGTGTTGGTTGTTGTAGGTAGTTTCAGTTATGACTGCACCTGGGATGGTGAAGTAGGCGTTAGTGGTTGGGTTGTACTTACGTGGTACTACTTGGGTAGGAGTTTTGTCCGTTACAAAGGTTAGTGATACTTCGTTATCTAGTTCTGACGTATCAAAGCTAAAGCTGACTAGACCACTAGGATAGTCGTAAGCAGCATCGGTAATACTAAGACCGGATTCTTTGGAGGTGGAGGAAGATGTGATGGTGGTGGCGTTAGGGGTTTGAAGGAGGATTGGGGCGGAGGATTGGGGGTTAGTTAGTACTTCAGTAGGTTGATCACATTCAGAGTCATCATATGACAATGTTACTGATTGGATGGTGGTTTGGGCGGTGGTGGTGCCGGTAAGCCAATGTTGAATGAATATGCCCAACGTATCTGATGGATTATAGTCTACTAAGTCCCAAGTGGCATCCAGAGTACCATCTACACCTAAATTGGCAGGGAAAAAGCCATCATCTTCAATACCTCGATCAATAGCGTAAGCAGGCCATGGAGCAGGGCTCCAGGCTTGCACATCTTCACCCTCATTGATAGTATAGTTATCCCTGAAGAACATATCATCTGAACCGCTATAAATAGCCGATATTACGCCACTGTATCCGGTTTCAGCCGCCGCTTCTACATCCATCACAACTCGAACTGATTGTATTTGAGCTCCATCACATAGTTCTGGCATTGTAACCCGCCACGTGTAGCCCGTTGGGGTTCCACTCATGGTTGAAGCGTCGTCAAGCTGTGTGGTAGTCGCACTGGGGGGTATTATCAGATCCACTCCGGTTCCACTAACATTTGGGGCACCTAGAACAGCATAAGGATCGTCAGAGGCCGGAGTTGTCGATAGTTCAACTGTTTTGGTTGCAGCATTTGCCTTGGGGATTGGTATGACTGCTAGTGTTAGTAAGAAGAGCGGTAGTACGCTCAGAATCTTTATCTTCTTTATGGTCATGGTTAGTATCCTACGGTAACAGCGTAGTATTTTCAATACTAACATCGTACTGGTTATGGTTACGTTTGTTAGCTATAATACGGCTAACTATGCAGATAGCTGACGAGTTAGTGGAGAAATACTTACAAAGCTCCTCTAAGATTACTACTGATGAACTGGCAACTTTGCGCCAACAAGCGGTTGATGGTAAGCAACCCTTGCAAGAGCTGGCAGTTAAGAGCAACTTTATATCTGAAAAAGATCTGACAAAACTATATGCTCAAGAAATTGATATACCGTTTGTTGAGCTTAATCCAAAAGAGATACCAAGCGAAATCTTACAGCAAATTCCAGAACGGCTGGCCGCACAATATCGTGTGATTGTTTTTGGCACAGATGAAGTGGGTAATAAACTCCTCGCCATGGAGGACCCCGATGATATTGAGGCGGTTAACTTGCTGCAAAAACAGCTAGGGTCAAAAATAAAGATTCACCTTGCAACTAGATCCAACATACAAGCAGCCCTTGATCAATACCGCGGCAATATTGGCAGTGAGCTCACCAAAGTTATTGGCAGCGAGGGCAAAGAAGAAGAATCAGCCGAAGATGAGGTTAGTGCTGAAGACTTAGCGGAAGATTCACCTATAGCCCAAACAGTTAATCTGCTAATTGAGTATGCTGTTAAGGCTGGCGCAAGCGATATTCACATTGAACCGAGGGAAGACTTTGTGTCCGTGCGTTACCGTGTTGACGGTGTCCTGCGCGAAGCAAACAAACTACCCAAAAAGGTTATGGCAGCACTCGTATCACGCATAAAGATTTTATCTAACCTAAAGATTGACGAACGCCGAGCACCGCAGGATGGACGTTTTAAGATTCAGGTCAGTGGCAAACTGTTTGCGCTCCGTGTTTCTACTTTGCCGATTATGGACGGCGAGAAGGTGGTGATGCGTATTCTTGACGAATCCACGAAAGCTCAAGGCCTTGAGGAACTTGGCTACTGGGACGGGTCACTCGACACTATTAACCGTGCCATTGTACAACCTTACGGCATGATACTCGTGACTGGCCCAACTGGATCTGGTAAATCAACCAGCTTATTTAGTATCCTAAGTATGCTTAACAAGCCTACCGTAAATATATCTACTGTTGAAGATCCGGTTGAGTACCGTGTGACTGGTGCTAATCAGACACAAGTAAATCCGGTCGCTGGTATGACTTTTGTTAATGGACTCCGTGCTCTGCTTCGTCAAGACCCAAACGTAATCATGGTTGGTGAGATTCGTGACGGCGAAACGGCTGATCTTGCCATTCAAGCCGCCCTAACAGGACACCTTGTGTTCTCGACCCTGCACACAAACAATGCCGCCACCTCTCTACCTCGTCTGTTAGACATGGAAGTCGAGCCGTTTTTGATCGCTTCAACAGTTCGTGCAGTAGTTGGACAACGTTTGATAAGAAGACTGTGCATAGAGTGCAAAGAGATGGTCAAGCCTGATGAATCTACACTATTACAACTAAAGGAATCATTTCATATTGATAGCCCTGAAAAGTTTGCCTGGATACATCAGCTTGAGCAGTCTGCCCTTAAAGCCGGAATTGGCGCTGGAGTATCAGCGGACAAAAAAGCACAGGATACTAGCGAGCTCGCCACCACAGAAACAGCAATCCAGCATCTATGGAAAGCCCATGATGGTGGTTGTGATGCTTGTAACCATACCGGTTACAAAGGGCGAATGGGCATCTATGAAGTACTAGAGAATACTAATGATATACAGAAACTGATTGTTGGTAACGCTACCAGTGAAGTAATTGAGCAGCAGGCGATTAAAGAAGGTATGCTTACGATGCAGATGGATGGGTTTGTAAAAGCATTGCGTGGCCAAACAAGTATTGAAGAAATTTTACGAGTAACCAGAGAGGCATAAAAGGAATACATTCATGGAAGAATATTCATATACAGCTAGCAAAGATGGGAAAACAATTTCTGGCAATCTCTCTGCCCGTAGCAAAGAGGCAGCCATTGAAAGCCTCAAAAAACAGGGAGCTCACCCTATTATCGTTAAAAAATACAGATCTAGACGGGGCTTCAAGATACCGCTAGGACAAAAAGTCGGCATAAAAGATCTGGCCGTATTTACCAGACAGTTATCCACTATGGTTTCAGCAGGCGTACCGTTATCGCGCTCACTAGCAACACTGCAAGCGCAGGCATCAAATAAAAAGTTCAAGATCATCATTGGTGATATTTCTAAAAATGTAGAAGGTGGTCTGCCGCTAGCCGACGGTTTTGCCAAATATCCTGACGTCTTCTCTGACGTATATGTCAACATGGTGCGCGCCGGCGAAGCAGGAGGTATCTTAGACGAGATATTAAAGCGGCTTGCATCACAGATTGAGCGAGACTCTAGTATGCGCAAGAAAGTTAAAAGCGCCATGACCTACCCTATCGTAATCCTAACCGTAACGGTGGCCGCCTTCTTTGGAATTATGGTGTTTATTATCCCTAAGATTAGCAAAATTTTAACAGATTTGGGCGGCGAGGATGCAGAATTACCAATCTATACCCAGGCAATGATAACAGTGAGTGATTTTATGAGAAAAAATGCACCACTCATTATTGTCGTAAGTGTTATCTTGGTGTTTCTGCTACGTCGTTATATAAAGACACCGAAAGGTAAATATCAATTCCATGCTTTGCTACTCAGGATACCAATTGTAAAGACAGTTGTTATAAAAATTGCAATTGCGCGTTTTGCTCGTACGTTTGCATCGCTCATGGCAGCGGGTGTTGGTGTACTTGATGCGCTAGATGTAACGGGAGCTGCTATTGGTAATAAAGTAATTGAAAAGGAGTTGAAAGAAGCTGCCAAAGAAGTTAAGAACGGTAAACAATTATCAGATAGTCTATCAAAAAGCTCTCACTTTCCGCCAATCGTTTCGCAAATGTTGGCAGTAGGTGAGGAAACAGGTCAAGTCGATACTATACTTGTTAAGGTAGCTGACTTTTATGAAGAGGAGGTTTCGACAACCGTTGATGGCCTGAGTTCTATCATTGAGCCCATCATGATTATCGTTCTGGGAAGCGTTGTAGGCTTGATAGCTGCCAGTGTAATGGGCCCGATTGCATCGTTGAGTAAGAATATTGGTGGCTAAGAAGTAAAATAATACTTGCTATATCATATTGCTTGTGTTTATAATTGTGCTCAGCTGGATACAAAAGTATCCCGTCATAAATAAAAGCAAAATAACAAGGAGGGTGGGTCCTTATGACTTCACTACACAAAAAACAACAAGGTTTCACAATCGTGGAACTTCTAATTGTGATTGTTGTTATTGGTATTTTGGCGGCACTCGTCATCACAACCTTTAACGGAATCCAACAAAAAGGTCGTGACACAGAACGACAAACAGACATTAAGGCTCTACATGGTCAGCTTGAAGCTTACTATGCACAGAACGGACGCTATCCAACGCTAGCAAACGTTAATGACGCCACGTTTAGAAGCACCAATATGAAGGGTCTCGACGCGGAAGCGCTACAAGATCCAAAGGGCTCTGCACAAACACTTGTTGCAGCAGCAGCGGACAACTCGTACGCTTATACTGTTACACCAACTGGTTGTGACAACACTACAACTGATTGTACTGGCTACACTCTAACTGCAAGCCTAGAAGGTACAATTGAAGGCAGCGACACCTACACCAAGACAAGCTTAAACAACTAGTTAGTCTAGATGGAAAAACTCCGCCTGTTTTTACCGGCGGAGTTTTTGTTATCTAGCGATATCTTTCGACACGGTATATTGTTATACTACTCTATGATAGTACTTATGGTTTTTAAATATGAGTGATACTGTTTATTTTTATAAAGATCGCCCCCTGTTTGGTATGGATATTGGTTCTAGTAGTGTTAAAGTGATGCAACTGGAGACCCAAAAGCTGCACCGCCAGATTGCTGGCTACGGTGTCGTTAACTTTGACGAATCTTGTATATCTAGTGGGGTCATTACTAAGTACGAGGAATTAGCAGGTAGTATCCAGAAGATGTTCAAGGATGGAATCATTGGAAACATATCTACCAACAGAGTTGTTATGTCTGTGCCTGCCGCCTACACCTTTTCAAGAATTATTAATCTACCTAGCGATATTGACCAAAAGGACCTACCTGACGCAGTAATAACTGAGATACAGCAGTATCTTCCGTCTGCAATTAATGAACTGTATTTCGATTATACGATTCTTGCTAGCCAAGAAGATCAATACCGCATCCTGACCGTTGCCGCAAAACAAACAATAATCAACTCTTACATGAATCTTGCTAAGCTACTAGGGCTAGAAGTGGTAGCAATGGAACCAACAACTAGCGCTTCAAATCGTCTATTTGGCTTCACGGATGAGCATAAAGTACCCACCGTACTGATTGATTTTGGGGCAATATCAACAGATATAACTGTCTATGACAGCGACTTAGTAGTATCAGGTACGGTAACAGGTGGTGGAGACCACTACACTGACGCTATTAGACAAGCATTGTCGGTAACATCTCAAGAGGCGCATACTATAAAAACTCGCTACGGCCTCAATGTCAGTAAGAGACAAAACGAGATACGCCAAGCACTAAAGCCGCTAACTGATGACATAATCAAAGAGGTCAGGCGCATGGTGCGCTATTATGAAGAACGTATTAGCGATAAGAAAAAAGAGATTGGTCAAGTGGTTTTACTTGGTGGTGGCGCTAACGTTCCAGGTCTAAGTGATCACCTCACCGACTTATTACGCTTGCCCGTCAGAACATACGACCCATGGAATACGATATCATTTGGTAAACTTCAATTACCTCCCGCAGGTGAAGAAGGCATTTACACCACGTCTGCCGGCCTTGCATTGCTCAAGCCAGAGGAGCCATTTGTATGATCAATCTAAGTCCAAGTGACTATAAAGAATCAATAAAATATGCCAGGCGTAACACAATACTACTCAAATGGCTATCAGGGCTGTTATCAATTCTCGGTATCGTGATAATAACGTTGTTCATCGGTCAAGCGTACCTAAAGTCAGAAACAAAAACTTACGCTGCTGCTAACATTAAAATCGAGCAAGAACTCAAGGACAAGGATCTGGAAGGAACTTTGAAAACGGTTGAAAGCATATCAGGTAATCTAAAATTAATCGTTCAGGTTCTTTCAAGGCAAATCATATTTTCAGAGCTGATAAAACAAGTTGGTGCAGTTATGCCAGTTAATTCCGTACTATCGGATGTAGAGATCAGTAAAGTTGAGGGAGGTATAGATTTAACCGCTGATGCCAAAGATCAGAATACCGCAACACAAGTCCAAGTTAATTTGGCTGATCCAAACAATAAACTGTTCGATAAAGTTGATATCGTAACAATTACTTGCGATGGGACCGTCAACCCAGACTATCCGTGCAAAGTAACGTTGCGTGCTTTGTTTACGAAAAATAATCCTTTCTCTTTCGTGAATCAGACAGATAAGGATAAACAACGATGACCTCTAGACGTGCATTCTTCATTATGATTGGGCTTATTGGTGCTACAACAGCAAGTATTATTGGTGCCATTTACTTTGGAAACAAGATGTTAGTTGGCCAATCAAACAAGCTTGTGGACCTCAAGGCTAATAATGAGGTATTAGAAAATCAAGAAATATCTCTAGCCAAAGCTAAGCAAAATATTGAAAAATATAAAAATCTAGAAGAAATTACGCAAACAATTGTGCCACAAGATAAAGATCAAGCTCGAGCAACGCGTGAAATTGTAGCATTGGCTCAGGAGAGTGGTTTTAGCATAAAGACAGTTACATTTCCGGCTTCAAACTTAGGTGCGAAAACAACGCAGCCAAGCAGCGAAAGCCAAGAGCAAACCAGCCAGGAAGCAGCCCCTAATCCAATTAGCCAAGCAAAGCCAGTTCAAGGCATTAACGGCGTATACAGTCTTGAAGCAACCATTGTGCCCGAAGGCGATGTGAACTATTATCAATTCATAAGCTTTTTATCTAAGCTTGAAAAAAATAGACGAACAGCTCAGGTAACAAGTATCAAGATTAATCCAAAGACATCATCTGGTAATAATCCTCGACTGACCTTCTCATTAACCATTAATATATTCCTTAAGCCATGAAACTAGATATAAAAAACTTACAGAAAATCGCAGTAAAGTATCTATTACTTTTCAAAAAATACGCCGTTTTCATCTTTGTATTAGTAGGCCTTGGAATATTTGGTTTTTTGGTCTTTAGAATCAGAACACTTTCAAGCATAGAACCAAGTGAAGACACAATAAGCGAAAAAGCCAGCCAGAGTCAGCCAGTTAATATTGACGAATCAGCAGTAAGGAAGGTTGAACAACTGCAATCGGCTAACGTTGAAGTTAAGGCATTATTTGAGCAATCACGCGATAACCCTTTCCAAGAATAGATTTAGATCTAGTTACCAAATTTCACAAGATTGCGTTCATGTGTGCCAACAATGGCTTTTGAGTGCATGTATGGATCTGGTATGTACGTAAACGTGTAGTTTTGTTGCTCACCGGCAGTCTCAATAACCAATGTACCATAGTTGAACATGTGGGCCATAATACCCTTTTGTGTCACGGTAACATCCTGCACATCACCTATGCTAAGTTGTGATATTTTTCGATTAAATAGGTTGATGTACAAAATCTGAGCAATTTTTTCGCTCGTCACAAATATGACATTATTAGTATAGAGAATTGCTTGAATAGTCATTGCAATAAGGATAAATAGTATAAAAATTATACCTCCCGCTATTAAAAAGGAGCTCAATGCGCCAGTATCTGCTCCAGCATCATTCAAGCTTTCGCTTACTCCACCTGATCCAATCAGACTAAAAACAAATAAAGTCACTAGAGCAATGCTTATGCCCGTTAAATAAATAAAAAATAAGCCGATGGGGTGTTTGCGGATTTCACAAATTAAACTCTCGTCTTTATCAAATTCTATAAACCTGAAGTACTTTTTACCAGTTGCAGACAATTTAGCCGCATCTTCGGGCTTTAGTTCATTCTCTTCCATTAGTTAAGATTATAGCAAAGAAGACCGACTGTTTTCGCTTTTTTTCTTCCCCAAATGCTTGTAGGCTTTACCGGTAACTTTGCGGCCACGTGGTGTACGCTCAATTAAACCAATCTGCATAAGATATGGTTCGTGAAAATCTTCAATTGTACCGCGTTCTTCAGCAATCAAAGCAGCAATGGTATCAACTCCAACTGGGCCACCATCATAACTTTCAATGATTGCCTCGAGCATACGCCTGTCTGCCGGGTCTAGACCGAGTTCATCAATCTCGAGTAGTCCGAGTGCCTGTTGGCTAATAACTGTATCAATAATGCCATCGCCATTGACGTCTGCATAGTCCCTCACCCTCTTGAGAAGCCTATTGGCAATGCGAGGTGTTAACCGTGCCCGCGTCGACAAGTCTTGGGCGGCATTATTATCAATCTTGACATCTAATATATTGGCGGCCCGTTTAACGATCCGAGCAATTTCTTCTGGTGTATAAAATTCGAGGCGATGAATCATACCAAAACGGTCACGCAAAGGGGCCGCCAAAGAACCTGTTCTGGTCGTTGCACCGATAATTGTAAATTTTGGTAGATCAAGGCGCAAGCTTTTAGCGCTCGGGCCCTTACCAAGCATAATATCCAGCTTAAAGTCTTCCATGGCACTATAGAGAACTTCTTCAACACTCCGGTTGAGACGATGTATCTCGTCGATGAATAATATGTCGCCGTCTTGCAAGTTTGTGAGTAAGCTTGCAAGGTCACCAGAGCGCTCAATGGCTGGACCACTGGTTACGCGGATTTGCGCACCCATCTCATTGGCAATCACCGCTGCTAACGTTGTCTTGCCAAGCCCTGGTGGCCCATATAACAACACGTGATCAATCGGTTCTCCGCGCTTTTTAGCGGCTGCAATAGCCAATTTTAGATTCTGTTTAATCCGCTCCTGGCCAATGTAATTTACAAAATCATGTGGCCGCAACGTTACTTCAAGCTCTTGCTCTTCTGGTGTTTCATCTGCACTCGTATTAGTAATTCTCTCGACTGCCATTATTTGCCCTTTAGCGCCAACTTAATACGTTCTTCGGTTGGCAAAGCCCTATCAACACTATGTAACGCGGCTTGGGCATCTGCGTCAGTATAGCCAAGCGCAACTAAAGCTTGTACAGCTTCATCCTGCCGATCTACTGATGCTCGGTTAACGACTGCATCTGCACCTTCACCGACTGGTGAACCTACCTTATCACGCAACTCAACCACAATTTGTTCTGCGGCGCGTTTACCAACACCTTTTGCGGTCTGCAGCCTCTTCACATCACCACCAGCAATTGCTGCTCTCACTTCACTCATGGTTCCAATATCAAGAACCGATAGTGCAACTTTTGGTCCAACATTTTTAACACTTAGCAGCTGCTCAAACAATTGCTGGTTTTCGAGGGTCTTAAAACCATATAGATCATGCGCGTCCTCTTTGATATGTTCGTGAATATAGAGTTTACAGATTTCACCCGTTTTAAGGCTGCCGAAATCAGAACTCGTAACCAACACACCGTAGCCCACGCCACTCACATCTAGAACCACCTGCGATGATATTTTTTCGGCAACCATACCAGTTAGTGTCGCAATCATTGTTCTACTATTATCGCATACTCGTACTGCAACAGATAGCTGCCGCCAAGGCATCGGCAGCGTCGTCTGGCTTTGGAATTTGAGGTAGCTTCAGGATTATTTTTACCATCTCTTGTATCTGTTTTTTATCGGCCTTTCCATAACCTGTCACCGCCTGTTTTATTTGCAAAGGTGTGTATTCATATAGTTGTAATTTTTTCTGTTTGCCAAGTAGCAGTATTACACCACGTGCCTGCGATACACTCATGGCGGTCGTAATATTACGTATAAAAAATAACTTCTCTACAGACAAAACATCTGGCTTATGCTCGTCAATAATATCCTCAAGATCGTGATATATGGTAAACAATCGTTCGCTATCTGCTTGACGAACTGGTGTCCTAATAACACCGGCATCAACAAAAGTTGTATTACCGCGCTCAACATCAATAACGCCAAAGCCTACAATACCGGTACCAGGGTCAATCCCAAGAATTCTCATTACTCTAGTATATTACTTTTTGAGTCTTGCGAAGAAGTTAGCAATATTTGAGCGGTATTCATATATACCATAGCCAAGTACTAATACCGCCATGGCCGCAAAAATGCCATAACTTATGTTCTGTTTATTTTTCACCTCTTGCTCCAACTGACTACTTGGCGATGAAGTTACGGCAGCAGCTACCTTACGGCAACGATTAGTTTCAGGGTTGCGCTCCTGGCCTTCCTTACACGCTGCAAGTATAGCTTCTGCCGCAATCTTACGACACCTGTTGGTTTCAGGGTTCCTTTCTTGCCCCGTTTCACATGGCTTGAGGCTTGCTGCTTCATCATCGGCTTTTTTGCATCTATTGGTCTCGGGGTTACGTATTTGACCTGCTTCACATGGTTTCAAGCCATCTTCTGTCTCTATTGTTTTACAACGGTTAGTTTCTGGGTTTCGATACTTACCTTCTGGGCATGGTTCCAGCGATGATGAACCAGCTGTTGTAGCACTAACCTCCTCAACCACCACATATGCGATGTTTGCCGCGCCCGGTGTTGGCTGTTCGGTTAGCTGCCACTGCCCATTGACGAGTGCCCATGCCTGATTGTCATTAAGATTAGCCGGGTATGTTACGGCTTCTTCCGTTGTGTTGGTTATAAATTCAACCGTCCCTCCATCTGCATTTTGCAATACCGTGCCATAAAACGCCTGATAGCCTGGCTGCATAATACCCGTTAACTGTTTGGTAGTATTACCTACTTTTACCGAGCAGCCACTTAAATCTATTGGCTGGTTCGTCGTGTTATTGAGCTCGACATATTCATTTCCGGTATCCGTACCAGCAGGGTTTGGCAAGATTTCCGAGAGAACAATCCCTTTACATGCCTCAACTGGAGTTTGCACAATCTGACTACAAACACTACCTGAGACCTCATAACCTGCGGGTACAGCCGCTTGGATGCCATCGAGATTGCTACAGACATCAACCTGCTGTTGAGTGTCAGGCACAACCTCAGTAATATTTGATTCTGCGTCTGTAAAATCTGCCTTATTATTGTCTGTATCTCGCACCACTCCATTAGTATCGATAAAACGACGAATACTCTTGGTATTAGCAGGCAGCGGTGCCAGTTCTGATTCTTTACAAACACCCTGGCTCACACTATTACCCCACCCAACCAGGTCATAAACTACACCTGCATTACTCAAGCGTAATGAGCCACCGGCGTTATCATTCATTGCTATTTCTATAATCAGTTTTTGACCTGCACCAACCTCCCCGCTTAGTGGATACTCTTTAACGTTTGCTGAGCTATCTTGAGTTTTCCACTTTGGTGCTTGGCAATCAATGACTTTTGCAGCTGGTTTTGCATATTCAAGTACCCAACTACCCAAACTCACAACTTGACTCGAATCATTCAAGATTTCGATAAATTCGGTCGGCTTACCGTCTACTGCTCCACCAGTTTTTACTTCTGTTATAAGCATTCTGGCCGGCTGCTCTGCCCACACCACAGATGGCAGTGCCGCAATTAATATTGATAAAATCACCCCTAATGATTTAAACCTTATCCCCATGACTCAAAAATATACTCTCAAAAATTACATACACAATAAGAAATGTAAATTTTACTTCAAGTCAAATTTATTGTTCTTATGCTATATCGAAATTTGTGTGAGTAGTTACGACATCATCAAGCTCTTCAAGTGCATCCATCAAGCGCATAACTTTGCCTTGTGTTGCTTCATCCGTAATTTCTACAACGTTTTTGGGCACATAGGTTAACTCTGCTTCTAGTATTTCAATGCCGTCCTTTTGTAGTTGATCACGCACGGCAGCAAGTTGTTTTTGGTCAGTGTACACAATCGTTTCAGCACCATCTTCAACCGCATCATTAGCGCCGGCATCAAGTACCTGCAACAGTAAATCCTCACCACTACCCTTAACGCGTATTACGCCTCTACGGTCAAACTGAAAAGCAACAGAACCCTTCTCCGCAATGCTCCCACCGTGTTTTGCAAACGCAGTCCGAACAAAGGTGTATGTTCTGTTAGTATTATCAGTTGCACACTCAACAAGTACGCCTATACCACCTGGGCCATAGCCTTCATACATAACTTCTTCGAGCTGGGCACTATTCTTATCACTTACGCGAGCTATGGCGCGCTCAACATTGCTCATCGGCATATTTGCAGCCTTAGCTTTATCGATTGCCAAACGAAGGGCAAAGTTAGTTTCTGGGTCAGTGCCACTACGTGCAGCTATGGCAATCGCATTACCTAATTTTGTAAATAAAGCGCCTCGCTTGGCATCATTAGCACCTTTAGATCGTTTGATTGTCTCCCACTTACTATGTCCAGACATAAAAACTCCTGTTTCTTATCTGTTATTTTAGCAGATTTTACTATTTTTTTGAAGCCTTACGTTTTGTTTTGCGGACGATTGGCTTCTTTTTATTTCTGTCATGCAATACTTTTATGAGCCAGCCAAATACAATTAATAACCCGGTCGCAACGAGCCATTCACCCACATAGGTATATGGAGTTTTCTGTGAGTTATTGTGCGCAGTTACATCCTTTGCTTCAGTGCCTCGAACTTCAGCAATTTGCTTGCCATTATTATCAAGCACGTACGCAGTTGCAGCATTAGCAGATTGCAAGAAATACCTAGAATTCGCTATCGCCATAAAACGAGCAAGTGACTTTTGTTGCCACGCAAAAACTCGTGAGCCCCTAAAGATTGTTAGTGAAGCAGAATTAGTAAACAAAGTAGCACCTTGCGCAGCGAATGTCTGGTAATCTTTAGAGGCAATAATACTGGAGCACACCGCAGAACCAAGCACCGTTGACTCATCAACGCTAAGCGTTTGTAGTGGGCGAGGTCCTTTAATGACCATTTTTGCATAACTAAAATAATCGAGTGTGCCCTTTTGGTTTGTTGCACGAAGCGCTATTCTGGCGATATAACCGAGATCCTCGCCACCAGGAATGAGCCGATGTTTTTCTTGTGCACTTGCAATACCATCCTCTGAATTACCAAATATCAAAACATTGAGGTGCCCCGTCGGGCTACTATCTTTCACTTCCTGAGAACCCAAGAAATAGGTTTTAGAACCGTCTTGATTCTTGCCAAGTCGATCTTGTAAATTGCTATTACCTATCTTATCTAGGCCGTACTCGGGAAACACTACTAAATCGTTGTCGCGATTCTGCATTACGCCTACATGATCATCAAGGTTTTCGCTTACAATTGTTGCTGTTACCTTGCTACCGTTTGGGTTTTTGTAAAACCGCCAACCTATCCCTGACAAGGTTGCTAGTAGCGCAATACTCACGAGTGAGTATACACGCCATCTCTTATGAATGAGCAAGAAAACGGTTAACCAAAAAAATGCCGCAAGCCCATAAAAACCAACTATCCGCGCAGCAAAGCGAAATGGTGTATTGATCAGGATAAGTGCAGGTGAACTGAGTGGCAGTACATTGTCGACACTACCTTCTGGCCCAATCCAAATAATTGCTGTCAGCCAAGAGACTGCAAAGTCCATTAAGGCAAAAAGTGGCAAGCCAATTGCGATCACCAGCCACGGGTTATAGGCTTTAAATTTATGCCGTAAAAACCTGAAGGTGCGCACGACAATGTAACTTGATATGGCCACATTAAATAACACAACCCAAGCCGCAACAGCCATTGCCACTGGCTTTGATCCGGCCAAGTCAAGGCTATCGGTAACAAACGCCCATGACCAGGCTAGCGTATACCATATGCAAAGCAACCATACATACGGATGCCTTATTTTTTGTTGAAGTTTCTGTTTCATTGTTGTACCGCTTACGCTAAACTATATGACTCCTATTAACAGAAGTCAATTTAAGACTTTTGACATCTCGTGAAAAGTCTATTTATCCAAACCTAGTTAAAGATAGAGCCGTCATCTTGCCCCCAGGTATTTTGCCAGACGGATCGCGAAACTATAGTATTTGGGATATAAAAGTTCCAAGTCCCAACGTACTCATTATTATAGAACTTGTTATTTTGATTTTTGGTAATGTTGTCTCTGACTACTGTACCGGCATATGGTGTGCCTACCGGAGCATCCGTACTAGCCGTGATAGCCATATTGGCACAACCCGTATTGGTAACCGTACACCAGCTAGCAGCGGTAGAGGTCATCTCAAACTTATTGTTGTGAACTTTAACGTTCTTGGTCATCCAGCGACAGATATCGGCATTGCCCGCAAAGTCATTCACACATCTTGCTCTGCCCGTACTTAAGTCTGTGTCGTTTTTCCCTTGAAGAATCGGAGGGCACCATTTTGTATCATTATGATTACTGGGGCCAGCCTGTGTATATGTAAAGCAATACCTAGCTGCGCTCTCCCAGAGAGTAATGCCATGCCAATTATCGCCCACATAATTACCATAGACATCTATCTCTGCCGCAAAAGTACCACCCAAATAAGACTTCGTCGCCTCATCACCACCAGATTCAGATATATAGATAGATGCATTATTAACACCCCCCTTCCCGACTACGTAATTACCAGTGACATAGTTATTGCGAATGATGGCGCTGTAGCTAATCTCGTACATTATGCCTCGCTTGGTATTATCTTTAGAGACATTGTGATCGATTAATACATCTATATTATTGTTATCTATCCATATACCATTGCCTTTGTTGTCATGGACATTGTTATTGCGTATGGTCACATCTTTGCTATTCCAAATTTTTAAACCTCCGGCACAACCGGTGCAACCATGACCCTCAATTGAACCAGTACGATTGTTATTACGGATTTCATTATTCTCTATGAGAACGTTGGAACGCTGGGTGTAGTTACCACTCGAGGTCGAAGTAGCTGTACCCATTTGCTCGTTATACTCTATGCAGTTATTTTGTAATTTAGTGCCGTTAGATACCACAACCCCACTACCACCGTTGTAAGAAATAGTGTTATTCATAATTGTCCAGTCGTTGGCCTGGTCACGATTAATTGCTGTACTATTGACCATTGCATCTAGTAGGCCATTTTCTGCGCCAAAACGAGTGATGGTTAAGTATTTGATAGTAACGTTCGGGTTACCGTTATTTATCGGTTCACCTCCCGTAAAAGCTGCACTTCTAGTGCCACCGTCATTAAGTGTATACTGCCCATCCAGTATCGCACCCGGAGCACCAATATAGGTGTTGCCAGTTTTTGGTTTAATTGGTCCGCTTGGTAGGGTGTGAGTACCGGCAGTTAAGTAAAAAGTAGTACCGGCAGAGCTACTTGACGTAAGTGTTGCTAGATTAGTCCCCGGGTTAACAGTTACCCAGCCGGTCTGTGCAGAGGTTGGGCCGTTGAGAATTGAGGTGTTACCACAAACTTTGTAGTCGTTAGGGTTGGGCCAGGTAGCCGAAGTTGCACCAAACTGAATCGCCATGCCGTTGGATGCCGATGAATCACTTAGTTGGTTAACACCACCCAGGCTACCGTTTTCTGGCTCAGTACCAATAGAAAATGTTGCTGCGTTAGTAATAAATATCAATAGGCAACCAATGCTTGCAAATACTGACGTAAAGGTAAGTCTCTTATTATTTTTACCAAAAGACCCCGCCGTCTTGATGAGCGTTTTATATTTCACCCACATTCTGGGATTAATTATACATCGTTTTTGATATACTCTGTCTTTTGGGATGGATAGTGATATTGGAATTCGGTTTATTTTTGACCGAGCGCGTTAAGAGAATGGTCAACACAACTATTACTGAACTTAGTAAAGCTGTCTGAACTTCGGAAACCTTCACCTCGATTGATGCATAAGGAATTGTACTCAAAATCCTTGTTATCTCCACTATGTATCCAAGCATAATTCGAGCTGGTATAACCAATACCCCGCCGAGTAAGAATGGGCCTATCATGCCATAAATTCCAGCAATCAACGTTGCTAGCATTACAAATGGTATTAAGGGCACTACTAAAATATTTGCCAAAAGGCTAACCACTGATAATGTTGAGAAAATATATAAAAGTATGGGCACTGTGCAGATTTGTGCAGCGATTGTCTCAGTTAGAATTTGTGGTAATAATCTACTTTGTGCCTTTCTGGGCACAAAACGTTTATGAAGGAGCGGTCCAAGAACTAGTACACCAAAAAACGCTGCAAATGATAAGTACCAACCGATGCTCGACCAAATATATAATGGATTCACGCCTGCGGTTATAACAGCTGCTAAAAGCAAAATCATCATCGGTTTTATGTTTCGACCATAGTACCACATAACCAAACCAATGCCACTAACAACTGCTGCCCTGACTATTGATGGGCTAAAACCAGTCACCAGCAAGAATAAAATAATGAGTACGTTCGATATGACTAGTGCCTGAAAACGAGAGCGTCTTTGAAAAATACGCTGCGAAAAATAGATAATGATTGTCAAGTTATAGCCAGAGACCGCAACGATATGAATCAGGCCAACTTGCCTTAACTGTTCGGTTAAGTCTTCGGGTAAGGTACTCCTCTGACCAATCAAAATGCCAAGACCAAGCGATGCAAGTGGTTCAGGTAAAATATTTTGAAGTCCTGCCGCAAACCTACGACGAAATACATCTACTTTGTTTTGCCCTGATTTTATCACTGTTATCTCAACAAAGCTCACGCTGGCAAGATTATCACCGCGCTTTGGAAACATTTTGCCAGTAATGTCAACACGGTCTCCCTTATAGACCATCGGAGCACCGAAGCCCTCAATTTCTATATTGCCGATCATCTTCTTACGATGAGGGTGCAGAAGTTCTATATCTGAAACCGAAAAGACAAGCTGTTTTCGATCGCTATACACGGCATCCTCACGAGCCGTTGCGTGGAAGGTTACCTGGTTTTTGTACAGATCTTTATAGCCTTGCAGCTCATCAACAAAAGCACTGCCTCTGCCTACTCCCATAAAAAATGTTATCGTTAATAATAATGTAATACCCAGAGCTCGCTTTGTGCGTCGCAATGCCATTATTAGAGAAACAAAAACAAAAAAACCTATCATGGCACTGCCTGTTTGACCAAACGCACGAACCGTGATTAAACCCAATAAAAACAAACTTAAGCCAACCATTATTAATGTAGTCCGCTTAAAACGTCGTCGTGGTTTCATAAACCAATAGTAGTGATTGGATTAAGTCTAAACAAAAGCGCATTTCATTGTCTAACATTGACTTTTTTACAAAATCAGAGATAATATACCTCTGTAGTTGCCCATTATGGGCCCATAGCTCAGTCGGTTAGAGCACCTGCCTTTTAAGCAGGGTGTCCTGGGTTCGAGTCCCAGTGGGCCCTCCAAGCAATCAAAACCCTAGCCATGGGGTTTTTATTTTTTATCAATCCCTGATATCATAAGCGATATGAGTGGCTACGAAACTCTAAGCGCTAACAGCCAAAATATAAAAAAGTTCCAGCTTCAACAAAAAGCCAGATCATTCCTTGTAATTTTCGCTATTGGCATACCAGTTTTTCTGGCAATGCTTGCATATCTATATTACCAAGACGCAGTTAGCGACAACAAACCTACTTCTCTTATGGAAGAGTCAGTTACTTCTCCGGATGCGATCTCTAGCGACAGCACAAACCCAAATCAAGGAATTAATGGCACGAATGCCTCTTCTGTTGCCATTCCATCTGGCACTTCAACACCCGGACAAACATCACCCAGTCAACCAGTAAGTAGCAGCGGCGTACCCGATGGAGTACAAACAGCCCTTAATTCAGTTGAGGCAAATGGCATTAAGGGTAACCCTTATGTTACGTTCGATACTTCGACCGTACCAGACGGTGCATCCGTAAAAGCAGATCGAAGCACCTGGACAGCCACCAGTGAAACACAAGGCACAGTCAATGGCACCATAAGTGCTTACGGCCAGATACGCGATGGTACACTAACGTTCACCATGACTGATGGTGTATGGAGAATAACTGGTTACGCCGTAACCAGCTGACCAAGCGTTACTGACTTAGCTTTTATGTTTTTTGCCCTTTTTATGTGGCCTTTGAGTAAACCATAGTAAGACTATGCTAGAAACTACACCTACCGCTAGAATAATTGGCTGATACTGTTGTAGCACCCCCCATATATCACTTACCAAAACTTGATTACCAACACTCGGCGGCAACAACGGTACTACTAGAAGCACCAGTAAGCCAGCAGCACATACACTTGGTAGTAAGTTTAAAAGGACTTTACTTGCCCCAACTGACCCACGCAAAAAAATTGCACTGAAAACCACCGGTAAAACAATAAGAACTACCGACATGATACTTTTATTTATGTCACCATTCTTTATAAAACTAGAACTTAATAAAGAAGCCTCGTCACCAATTTGTGCCGCAAGAACACTACCAGCACAAACACTAAAGAAAACTACTCCACCATTTGTTCTGAGAGCCAACAAAACAACAGCAACAAGCGCAATAGCGGCACCGATGATAACTTCATATGGCATAAACCTAATATACCATGCTCATGCTTTAAAAATTTGTTTGATCACCAGATTTAATTCCCAGTCTTGATACAGTACCACTCGACACCTCCAGCACGTAACGAGCGTCACCACTCGGACAAAATGGTTCTGGGTAGGTATCAGGAGTAGCATTTTCTTTTGTTGATATAACCTTTTTGTTACTATCAAGCCAGATAATGTCAATTGCAAACTTCATGTCTTTCATCCACATACAATATTGGCTTGCATCGGTATACACAAAGAGCATACCTTGGCCCTCACCCAACCTTTCCCAGCCACTCAACCCATTTTCCCGTTCTTTTGCAGTGTCTGCGGTTGTCACATCAAACTTATGATCGTTAAGAAACAGACGTTTATCACTCAGAAAAGAAGAAGCTGTGACCGCAAAAAACAGCACGGATATAGCAAGTACAATTAGTAGTACAATCACTAACTTTTGTTTTGTATAAGGCAACGACTTTGTGCTTTTGTCGCTACTCTTGCGTGTTTCTTCAGACATACACTACTATTTTAGCAGTAGCTTAATCCTAGTGGAATTTATTTTGTGACTTGACCCTTAGACGTTACGACCTTGATTTTTACTGTCTGCTCAAGCCGTCTAATATCTGCAAGCATACGTGATCGATTTTTATTAAACAAAGTAATAGTGAAGACCGGGTCATCACCATTACGCGCAAAATCACACATCTCACCAAGTTTTTTTGTAATCTCAATGTTAGAAAACGATTCGAGTTTGCGTATCTTATTTATACCCTCTAAACTCTGAAGTTTACCTTTCTTGAAAGCATAAAACTGCATCACTACGGTATATCCTCGCACCTTCTTAGGCAATACCGGCTTTTTTGGCATGCGTATTAAGATATCATTGAGCGAATGATCCATGCCGTATGATAGCTCATACATCTCATGCCTAAAACCACCTATTCTTGGACCAAGTTCAATAATCTTCCAGCCATCCTCGGTTTTCATAAGTTCAATATGACACGTTGTACTTCTAAGCCCCAGAGCTTCGACAGCTTTTTCGGCAACTTTACGAGCATTTTCAACTTTATGAGGCATTAACACAACTGGTGTTATTCGCATGTAACCAAAAAAGTCATCAAAACCAACAGAACGACCAGTTTTGACATGAACCAGTGGTGTTGCGTATGTAACTCCCCTTGGGTTTACATATATATCAATTGAGAACATAGCACCTTCCATAAATTCTTCAACAAGAATCTGTGGCTCGCCTCTACCCTTTTTCTTTTTGTATATCTGATTAATTTTTTTTACGGTATTCTTTAGATTAGCCTCGAGTTCTTCCCGATGGTAACAAAGAGTAACCAGTAAGCTGGCTGCTAATCCAGCCGGTTTAATAATCAACGGGAAACCGACTGTCCGTTCGATTCTGTCTAGTGTTTCTTCAGTTGCGTCATGTACAACTAAAAACTTTGGTGAAATTGATTTGTCGTAGTTACGCAAAAATTGACGCATCCGAATCTTATCTGTTGTCCAATCAAGTGACAACTCTGTTGGTGTGTTGACGTACGGAACGTGTGGTACAACTTTTTTTAGTAACGGTATGTTACGTTCTGCTCGGCAAGTTACCGCCAAAAGTCTATCTTTGTACGGTACGAGTGCTTTTTGGATTGCTAAATGAGATGAGAAATCACAACTTATCACGATTGCCTTGTGATCAACAGGAAGTTTTTGCCTTGCCTTTGCGTCAGTAACATCCAAAAGAACCAACGCTTTAACATTCTTGCCAAGGCTACCACTCAACTTTGTTAGCGCTCGTTTTTGAGACGACAAATAAGACCCTACAAATAGGACCATATCGCGCTCCAAAGCTTCATCAAATCCTGACATGCCTTAACTTAACCTCATCTCAATAAAAAAAACAACAACAATTTGCTGCTTTATCTTGATAGCCTAATATTACCATTTTTGCATAAATTAGTCAATGCCTACGACTGGGCGATGTAATCAAGGTACAAGTCAATAAGTGCAGACTGCTCATTAGAATAACGGTCATCGTACATCGTCAACATCGGACACTCGTTTACCTCTATAATACTGGGTTTTAGATCTGCGCTTTTACTACTAGGTACCGGCAATTGTCGCACCATAAAATCTACACCACATACTGGTAGTTCCAGAGTTTTTGCTGCTTCGATTGCATACTTCTTCAAGAATTCAGGAATATCGTGCTTAATGTTTTGGATGATTCCGCCAGCACCAATATTTGCAATACCCATCACCCTCACTTCTTCATTAACATCCGGAACACTTGCAAGGCGCGTAGCTCCAAGATATTCAGCGGCACGATTGGGAGGGATGACATTAAGTCTTTTTGAGTAGTTTTCACCACGCTCACCGCTGTTATTTGTAATATCTATAAGCTCCTTAACAGTATGGATCCCGTCGCCGAGGACACTGGCCGGAATTCTAGAGATAGCATCGACAAATTGATAGTCAATGCATACTATTCTTATGTCAACTCCCTCAATTTGTTGTTGAACTAAAATCATTTCTGAGTAGCGCCTGGCATCATCAATAGCCCGTTTAAGCTCTTCCATTAATGTGATATCAGTGGTAATCCCGTGCCCATGAGATGCATCAAGCGGCTTTACTACCACCCGAGAGTTTTCGCTAAGAAAAGCCTGAAGATGCGTATCGGTTATGTCTGCAGAAGCATCGATTAACAGCTCTTTTGGTACAGGCAGATTTTCCTGTGCCAAAAGTTGATTAGTAATAAACTTATCTTTTGCAATTTTGGCTGCTGGATATGGCATCTGTGTCGGTGCAGCGCTATATATTTTTACTGGCTTGGCTTTACCAGGCACATAAACCAAAAAAATAGCAGGATTTGTTTTAAAACCGGCTATTTTCCACTTACGTTCTAGTGCGCGCTCAACAATCAGGCGTGATGTAAATTTGCGCTTGGTAAGATCGATATCATGATTCCAATCCATAATTAATACTAATTATGACAGATTAATCAATAATTTTCAATGCTACTGAGCGTTCTGTACACGTATGTAAACCAGAACAATCAGACCAATTACCACCGCTAAGACAAATAACAAAAGTGGTATTAAACCTTCTTGATTTTTAGCTAGGTTTTTCATAAGTTAACTTAATTTAAGCACAACCGGCTTGATTATAAAAGTAAATCACTGCCGCCTTCATCCTCATCATTACTCACAGAATTGGTATTAACGACAGGCTTTGCCAGCAAAACAATATGACCATCTGAGTCTCCGTTTGATGAGCATGTGTATAGCGTTAACTCAGACTCTTCTGAAGTCTCTGTGCTCTCACTTTGATTTAGAGTTGCATTCTTTGTTTCGGTAACTTTGTATGCATACCATTGGCCCTGGTAATACACATCCGCCTCACTATCCTGCGCAAGTTTATCAAGATGATAGAACGGTGAAAATTCTTTAGTCTGGTTTGGTGTAACGCCCAACTTAAAGCGCTGGCCACAAAGTGTAAAATTTCCTCCTGCATCAGCACCTTGTCCCAGATAGCGCCATAATGCGCCATTCTCAAGGGCCTGCTTATTATCCTCATCATTAAACGGGACTAACAAATTGAGGCTCTCAATCTTTAAAAAGTTTTGCCCGTCGTTAACCAGCTTGTCCTCTTTTGATTTCAGAGTTTCTGTGTTATCCGCTATAACTTCTGGCGATTGTGATAACGCTAAAAAATATACGCCACCCAACACCAAAATAAAGGCAGCTAGGCACGCAAATAATATCCGTGTTTTATTGCTCTTACGCTCAGGCTTTTGATCAATATGGTAATAAATGTTTCTTCCAGGCACGTGTCGTTTTATTATAACTACGATTTGTCATTCCGCACAAGCTTGGTACTGCGGTATACTATAGATATGTCAGAGCAGTCGAGCACACCTCCCAGTCAAGACCAAATTGACGAGATAATCAATTTTCCATCTGATCCATTAAACCAGCATACCGTCCCGGTTGATGATCCATTTCACCCTCATTACTTGGCAGCAAAAGCACAAGGTATCCTTGCTGGCCAAAAAGTAGGGATGAGTTTACTCGCGCAAGATGCAGAAGCACAAAGACAACGAGCAAATCAAGCAGAAAAAAACGCCGTCGAAGCAAAATATCGCGCAGATCACGATCCACTCACTGGCCTACTTAATGGTGAGGCATTCAATGCCATACTCGAGCGTCGAATCGCTGAAGCTGAAAAAACTGAGCGTAACCTTGGCTTAATCATGATCGATCTTAAGGACTTCAAAAAAGTTAATGACACACTGGGCCATGTAGCTGGAGACGAAGTCTTAACTGGCACCGCTGAAGTGCTTATTGCCTCCGCAGAGACCCTAAAAGAAACTGTGCGCATGAAACGGGATCACCCAGATGTTGTCGCTCGAGAAACAGATAACCGTCAGCCTGATGTTCCTGCTCGCAAGGGTGGAGATGAGTTTTTGGTACTGGTTGACCTTGAACCAAGTGATGATCATCCCGAAAGTCATCTTTCGTCCGAAGAACGACTAGCGCATGCAAAAAACCGCATAGAGAATAACTTTCGTGCTCGTAAAGATATTACCGACACTGGTGTTGACATTACAATAGGTGGAGCAGTCTGGGAAAATGGCATGACTGCTCAAGAACTCACAATTCTTGCAGACCAATCAATGTATAGCGCCAAACAAAAACAAATTGAAGAAAACGGTTCTTACCGTTAAAAGCTAAAACGTGACTTCTTATTGGATTTCAATTCTCTGAGTAGCTCTTGTTGCTTTTTGCTAAGTTTTGTTGGTGTTTCAACATTGATAGTTACTATGTGAGCACCCCGGCTCTTGCTACGCAGGTGAGGTACGCCGTGACCACTTAGTTTAAAATCCGTACCGCTTTGTGTGCCAGCTGGGACCTTCATGCGAATAGGCCCATCGACGGTATCGACTTCTATCTCTGTACCGAGCGCTGCATCAACCATGTCGACCACCTCCTCACTCAATATTAAGTCACCCTCACGCATAAACTTTTTATGAGCTTTAACACGAACTTCTACATACAAATCACCCTTGGGGCCATTAGCGATTGCCTCACCATGACCACTCAAACGAATCGTGGCACCGTCATCAATACCTGCTGGAACCTTCAGTTTGATTCGTTGGTTTTCACGCTTCACTCCAGAACCGTGACAAACGGTACAAACCTTTTCCGGCACTTTGCCGGTGCCTTTACACGCCGTACATGTCGCTGCTTGTTGAATGTTACCCAGGACGGTTCGCATAACTCGGACTGTTTGACCAGCGCCATTACAGGTTGGGCACGTTTTCATTTCATGACCTGGTTCAACAGTTGTTCCCTTGCAGTGTTCGCAAGTATCATTTAAGTTAAGATTAAGTTCAACTTCTGTACCAAATACGGCTTGCTCAAAGCTCAGATCAAGTTGTGTTTGTACATCATGACCACGCGCTTTTTGCTGACCCCTTGTTTGCTGGCCTCCACCAAAAAAACTACCAAAGATATCGCCCAAATCACCAAAATCAAAGTTAATATTCTGACCTTCGAAACCACCCCCAAATGGATTACCACCTGCACCGTCACTAGCTGCACTGCTACCAACCCCGGCGTGCCCAAACTGATCATAGCGTTGCCGCTTTTTGCTGTCCTTTAAGACCTCATAAGCCTCATTAATCTCCTTGAACTTGGCTTCATCACCACCTTTATCTGGGTGATGTTCGATAGCCTTTTTACGGAAGGCCTTCTTTAGCTCATCATCACTGGCTGTCTTGCCGACACCCAGAACCTCGTAGTAATCACGTTTACTCATGCGTGGACTCTTTCATCATATAGTTCAAAAACTCGCTGCATATCATCGGGCTGCAAGTCATAGTAGTCTGCTACATCGGCCGCAAGCATAGCCGCCTCATCAGATTCATTTGGATCATATTCAAATAATATGAGATTCGAGATTCGTTCAACTCGATAATCATCAGCTGCACGAAAAATCGTTGGCAACCCATCAGGTATTAGTCTCGCTTCTCTCGTATTCATTATATTATATTTTAGCACTTTAGCACCTAGAGTGCTAGACTCTCGTAGCACCTACTATCACGCACAAGTCTACAACTATCCACATCAAATTATTGACAATGATGGGCTTCAGATTGTGCACAAACCCATAGGCCAAGGATACAAATCCGAATAACATAAACAAAACCCATGTCAGGACTGAGACTTTGCCATCTCCGTGCCAAACTGCAAGTACTTGTGGCACGCCACTAAGCGGATAGACAAACGAAGATAAAAGTACAATTCTATCAAACCCTTGTGTTTGCTTGTTTTTTTTGTACTTGTGTTTGTGTATCAGATAGGCGGATCGTGCCATAACCGATATGCATTATATCAACTTTTGGTAGCTTCTGCTTCTATTATTTGTCTTTATCTTTGTCCTCGTCGACAACTTCGCCCTCTTGGACGTCATCATCTTTTGGCTTCTCACCCTCACCTTCACCGTCAGTAGATGCTTCCTCTTTGGCTGCCTGTTCATACATCTTGGCACCAATTGGCATGATTTTATCAGTTAGCTCTTTGCCGGCTGCTTCTAGTGCGTCTTTGTCTGCTTTCTCATCACTTGCAACCTTTTTGGCGACTTCAATCGCTTCGTCCAGTGTTTTGACATCATCTTCAGCTAACTTATCTTTATTATCAGATTTCATTTTCTCCGCCTGATAAATTGCACTGTCTAGGTGATTACGAGCCTCCACAGCTTCGCGCTTTTTCTTGTCTTCTTCTGCGTGAGACTCCGCCTCTTTGGCTGCTTTTTCGACTTCCGCTTTGTCTAGATTGCCGCTGTTTTGAATAGTAATTGACTGTTCTTTGCCGGAACCCTTATCCTTCGCTGTTACATTTAAAATGCCGTTAGCGTCGATATTAAAAGTAACTTCAATTTGTGGAACGCCGCGTGGGGCAGACGGGATACCATCGAGCACAAATCGACCAAGAGACTTGTTATCTGTAACCATCTCGCGCTCGCCCTGCACAACGTGAATCTCAACCTGTGGCTGATTATCAGCAGCCGTACTAAAGGTTTCGCTCTTAGAAGTCGGAATAGTTGTATTACGTTCAATCAGCTTTGTTGCTACACCACCGAGGGTTTCGATGCCAAGGCTGAGTGGCGTAACATCAAGAAGTAACACATCCTTAACATCGCCTTGCAAAACTCCGCCCTGAATAGCCGCACCAACTGCTACAACTTCATCGGGGTTTACGCCTTGCATTGGGTCTTTGCCAAAAATGTTCTTAACCTTTTCAACCACTGCTGGCATACGAGTCATACCGCCAACTAAGATAACTTCGTTTATGTCACTAGCGGATAGCTTAGCGTCTTTAAGTGCCTTTTCGCATGGTCCAGCGGTTTTTTCAATCAGTTCACCAACCAAGTCAATAAGTTTAGCGCGCGTTAGCTTGTATTCAAAGTGCTTAGGCCCGTCTGCGTCAGCCGTCAAGAATGGTAGGTTAATATCTGCCACTTCAGTTGTTGAAAGTTCCTTTTTAGCTTTTTCTGCCTCTTCTTTAAGGCGTTGCATGGCAGCTTTATCGCCTTTAACATCAATGCCGGCTTCTTTTTTAAATTCATCAACAAAGTGGTTCACAATGCGCATATCAAAGTCTTCACCACCAAGGTGCGTATCGCCGTTGGTACTCAGCACCTCAAATACTCCATCACCAAGGTGCAAGATCGATACGTCAAACGTACCACCACCAAGATCAAACACGGCTACTTTTTCTTCCTTACCTTTCTTATCAATTCCGTACGCAAGAGCTGCTGCGGTTGGCTCGTTAATGATACGCTTAACCTCAAGACCCGCAATTTTACCAGCGTCCTTTGTTGCTTGGCGCTGTGAGTCATCAAAGTAAGCCGGTACGGTAATAACTGCTTCTGTAACTGGTTCACCCAAGAATGCCTCTGCATCAGCTTTTAGCTTAGAGAGAATCATCGCGCTAACTTCTTCTGGACTGTATTCTTTATCAGCCATCTTAACTTTCACACCGGCACCACTTTTCACAATCTCATACGGCATTAACTCGATGTCTTTTTGAACTTCTTTGTCCGAGAAGTTGCGACCAATCAAGCGCTTAACACCAAAAATAGTGTTTTTTGGATTTGTGACACGTTGGCGATTAGCCACCTGGCCTACTAGCCGCTCACCATTTTTGTTAATTGCCACCACGCTCGGCGTAGTACGGTTACCCTCGCTATTTGCAATAATTTCTGGCTTACCTGCCTGCATGACAGCCATGGCAGAGTTTGTTGTCCCTAAATCGATTCCAATAATTTTACCCATAAGTTTTACTCTCCTTTGTTAGCAATGAATATATTAGAGTGCTAATGTAATTGTATCATACAAAAATTAGCACTCGCAAGTCAAGAGTGCTAATTTAAATTCGGGTTTCCTGTTGTGTCATTTATCACAGCATATCTGGGAGTATTGATCTTAGCTATCGCTTCTGTGTCCAAATTTACAAAACTTAGATTAGTTTGACCTTCAAGCCTTTTTCGTGCAAGAACACAAGCGCTCGTTATTAAATCAATATTGAAACCATTGTCTATTGCCCTACTAACGACATCACTGTCATCATGAGGAATATTAGGCTTCGCTACGAGTCTCAAATATCGCGAAGCGATGCGATCAAAAAATGCTTTTTCAAGGTTGATGAAATCTCTTATGCCTATCTCTCTGTTAGGGTCACTGTTATAACCCAATGATTCGTCCATATATAATTGCCCTAAATGGCCACTAGATACGTTTTACCCTTACCATTGCGTGACGAATAATGTCATTTCCAATTTTATACCCCGCTTGAAGTTCTTCACTGACCACTTCATGCTCTCCATCGCCATCTTCCACGCCAATCGCTTCGTGTAAATCTGGGTTAAAACGTTCACCGACAGTTTTAATACGCTGAACACCAAGCTCTAAGAGTGTTTTTTCAAACTGTTGAACAACCCCGTTGACTCCCTTAATGTATTCGTTACCTTCCAAGTCTTTTGGTACATGCTTTAAGGCACGTTCAAAGTTATCAATAACCGGAAGCAGATCCTCAATAACCTGAGTTTTCACCAGTGTCTTGAGATTAGAAATCTGTTGCCCATGCTGGCGACGAACATTAATAACATCTGCACGTTCTCGCTGTAACGCCTCAGTTAAATCGACAATTTGTTGTTCCAAAACCTCTACTTCTTCACTTTTTTGATGCTTAGGCATACATACTCTCCTCTAGGGTTTTACCAGCTCGACGCACCAGCGTCATTACATCACGATAACTTTGCCGAGTGGGCCCAAGCACTCCTATATAACTACGATCGGAAAACGGACTGCGAAAACGACTAACTATCAGCGTACATCCAGCGCTACGACCAATCGGGTTTTCTTGACCTATGTAAACGCTAAGTGGCTCATTTGGTGCCGCCTCATAAAGCCATGGCTCCAGGTTATCAAGCAATCGCGCAACCTCGCGTACTTGCCCACCATTCATGAACTCCGGTTGACCAAACAAGTTTGATAGTCCACTCATATAGAGCTGATCACCAATGGTTGCTATCCCTAGATTATGGGTAAGCTCAACAAGAGTATCTACAGTATTACGGATAGCACGCTCTGGAACGCCACTTTGTATGGCGCGAGTCGCAAGCGCCTTTTCAGCTCGGCCTCGACTAGCCGAAACTTCTTCGGCGTCAGCAAGATGATTAACATAAAAACGATATCCTTTGTCTGTTGGTATACGCCCGGCACTGGTATGTGGCTGTGTTATGTAGCCGTTACGCTCAAGCTCTGCCATTTCAGCCCGAACTGTTGCTGATGAGACGTTAAAAACTTTGGCCAACAAACTAGAGCCAACTGGGCTTGCTACCTCAGCATATTGCTCTACGATTGCTTGCAAAATTTTCTGCTGCCTATCCGTCATATCTTACCTTCTCTACTAAGTAAGTGTACTCTTTTAGCACTTTATGGTCAAGAGTGCCAACAAGCACTTTACTGAATCTGTCGAGTATTATATAATTAGTCCATGGAAGATGTTGGGGATAAACAAAAATTAACTAACTGGCTTGAGACAGGATCTGTGAATATTTTTGGCAGGCCATTCTCGGGTAAAGATACCCAAGCTAGAGCTTTATCACAACTGTTTAACGCACCGATCATCGGTGGTGGGGACATTATAAGAAACTCTGGTCACAAAAACATGAATGACCACATCAACACCGGCAAGCTGACACCACAAAAAGAATATCTCGACTTGGTTTTACCGTTTTTATCAAAATCAGATTATCGCAACCTACCTCTGATACTAAGCTCGCTGGGACGATGGCATGGTGAAGAAGAATCAATTATGCAAGCCACGCAAGCATCTGGACACACCATAAAAGCAGTTATTTACCTTGATATAGATGAGGATACTGTGATCAAGCGATGGGAAGTGGCTAAGAAACTTGGCGATAGGGGCAGCAGAAACGATGATAATGCAGATTCCATAAAAATACGTCTCAACGAGTTCAGGAATAAGACCTTACCCGTCCTGGAATTTTATAAGCAGCGAGGCTTACTAATAAATATTAATGGCAACCTGCCACGTGATCAGGTCTCGAGAGCCGTTAGTAATGCTTTGCTTCAAAAAGCATCTTGATATGCATATACTAGAAACATGAAACAAGCGCCAGATTTTCACTTGCAAGACCAATATGGAGACTATAAAACACTGGCGGATTACCTTGGCAAATGGCTGGTGCTGTACTTCTACCCGAAAGACGATACACCCGGGTGCACAACCGAAGCATGCAATTTTAGGGACGAGCAGGACGTTATTGCAAGGCTTGGAAATGCCGAAGTTGTTGG
>CAZOUW010000015.1:0-25087 GCA_964583075.1 uncultured Candidatus Saccharibacteria bacterium
TTAACAAGCAATATTTCCAACCAAGCATTATCCAGTTTACACCAAGAAAGGCATACCGTTATTATACCCCCCCCCGTTTTAAACCACCAAGGAGCTTTTTGTGTTTGTAGTGTTTTACCAGCCCCCGATATGACGCTTCGGTTGCTTCCGGACAGTCTTTGCTTGACAGCGCTACCAGCAGGTTACGCTTCAAACGCTTGCCGGGATGTATGCGAAATGGGTAAACAACCGCTCCAAGGAAGGCCACACCGCGGTTACATTCTTGCAGATGTCGCTTGTGAGGGTGCAGTTTCAGTGACAGCCGATCTTCTACATAGCGCTCTATTGTCCTGGTTACCTCAACCAGTTCATTTTTATCACTAGAGACGATATAGAAGTCATCAACGTAACGTCCATAGTGTTTGAAGCCTAAGTCCAGTGTTACAAACCGATCGAGCTGATCAAGGTAGATATTACTGAGTAGTTGCGAGGTCAGGTTACCAATGGCAATGCCACGCCCTTTTGGCTGATGAAACAAACTTTTGCTGGGTGGCAGACCTTTCCAGGCGCTGTACGGGCAGTTAAACACCACTTCATTGAGCGGATCGTTAAATATAACTATCTTCCACAAAAACTTACACAGCTGGTAGGCATAACCTTTATCCGGGAACTGCCGATTCAGTCCCCACATGACTCGCTGATAGAGCTTCTTGCGCTCTAAGCTCATGAAGTAGCCCTGCATATCCAGCTTCAGTACATAGGCTGGTTGGGTATAACTGCGACTCACCGAGCGGATATGGTGATCGAGTCGTCGGATACCATACAGTGTGCCCTTGCCTAGCCGGCAGCTGTAGCTGTCGTCAATGAACCGTGCGTCCCACCAACTACTTACTTGGTTAAATAGAAAATGGTGCACGACTCGGTCACGAAAGGCAGCTGCAAATATCTCCCTCTGGATTGGTTTGTTGACAATAAAGGCTGTTGAGGGCCGTGGCGTGTAGGTACGCGTATGAATTTCTTGTGCCAGCGCCACCAGTTCTGATTTGGCAATTTTGTCAAACTTTTCCACTTCGGCCTTTTTTGTTTTGTCGCGCCGGGCATCCACGTAAGCTTTTTTTAGCTCTCTGGTTAGCCAGCCAAGACGCGTGCTTCTGTCGTTCAAGCTATTTGTAGGCATAGTGATTTTTACGAATTGCTGGGGTGCCCAGTCGACTCGACGGGCGCAGGCCTGATCAGGCCTGCGCTCCAGGTCTCGCTTTGTGGGCACTCCAGACAGCAGCTAGGGCTGCTGTTGTAAGAGACAGCGAACAGATAACCCGTAGCCCCGAGGAGCGTAGTAGCCCGGATTAACTTCGCCAGCAGTGAAGCCCGCGAAGCCTGCGTAGCCGACATAGCCCGAGTAGGCTGACCGAGACCACAGGAAGCCGACGACACCCTGGCCGTCGAAGCCCTCGCCCCAGAAGCCAGCAAGAACTCCTTTAAAGGGGCCGTCGTGTTGCCACTTGGCAATGCTTACGCCACTGTCTGCATACTGACCGGTGCCACCAAAGGCGATGTCAAGGTTAGAGTAGTCGCCAGAAGCAATGTAGCTATACTCGTCTTCTATCTCATCGTATTCTTCGGTGAAGCCAACGGTTGGTAGTCGCCAATTGGCTGGACAGATGGAGTATGGTGCATCACCATCAGTTTCGGTGTGGGAGGTTCTAGATTCACCAGCGGTAGCAGCTGGCCAGTTGTAGAGATAGCCATAGTTAGTCTGCCCTGTACCAGTGTCGCCTGGGACGGGACCGTAAGCTCCCGGGTTGTCGGGATCCATTGAACCACTGGTAGTGAGTTGTGGTAAGGTAAAGTTGGTAGCTATGTCTGAGTCTTGTGGGGTGAGCGTTAGGCTACTGGTTGTACTACCTAGCTTGAGGTTGCCGAGCATCCAGCAGTTGTTGTCTGCAAGCCTCGCTACTTGGTAAGTTTGGTTGTCGCCTCGTGTGTCCGTAAGGGTGATGACAGCTTCTTCATTGCTGCCATCGTAGGTCGTCAGAGCATTACATTGGCTTGCGGTGAAGCTTTGGAGGGTGGTAGCTGTTTGGACTTCATTGTCAGCTACGGCATAGGCAAGCTTGAGTTGTTTTGTACCGGATGTAACGCTAGCGTCGATAGTAAAAGTGAGGGTTACGTCTGTGGTGTCGTTGGTGGTAGCCGTGGTGGTTGCCTTTAGAGTCAGTGGGGTACTACCAGCACCGAGCGGGGTACTGCTGGCGATGTCTCCGCCTGTTAAGCTGATACCAATACCGGGTTCTGGTTCGGATAGAGCAGCTGTGAGGGTGTAGCCGTCTGCGTTAGCAGTGCCAGTTGTCAAGGTGGTGGTAGCCGAAGACGAGCCACCACCTTGGGGAACCGTGACTTGAATGGTGGTTTGGTCAGAATCAAGAGATAAGCTGGGAGCGGCGGAGACAATCGGCAGATGAGATAATAGTGCAGTTATAAGTGTTAGGAGGACGAGAATACTAAAGCTACGAGAAACAAGTTTCGATGGTAGCTTAGAGACTAGTTTGGAGATTGGATTGGAGCTAGGGTTAGGATTGGAAGGGTTAGGATTGGAGTTATGAGCGTAACGAGAGCGATGGATTAGGAAATAGTAGGCTAGCAAGCTAGCAATGAGGATAGTGAGCAGGCTTACAGTGATGGTGAGTGGATTGAGTGGTGATGAGTTTGTTGGTCCGATACCGGTACTGGGAACGCCAGGGCCAACCAACACATTGATGGTTTGGGTGATGGTTTGAGAGTCCATGATTGTTTTTACCTTTCTTCTTTGATTATAGCTGGTGCTACTGTGTTTGGTTGCGGTATGTTCATAGCCTGACTTCAGCAGCTTGTTCCGGTTTGATTCAATGAATCATGGCTTGGGCTACGATTAAGCTGCTTATGTATATAATACCCCCCCCCAAAGGAAGTTGGCAAGAGGAAATTTAGTCATCTAAATTACTAAGACTGTGGGGATTTTTCTGTTTTTTGGCGATGCTTTTTGCGCTTAAAATCAATGTGTTCTAATTCTTTACGCCTTTGGTCAAGACGCACAACGTAATCTTCATAGGGCTTAAGCAGCGTTGAGTACTTCCAGTTTGGCGTCATAATGTGCAGTAGGCGTTTTTTAGACTCAAGATACTCCGCCAAACAGTAAAAATCACCATCTCCTGACACAATAATTGCTTTTGCATAATTTGGCATTTCCTTCATTGCGTACAGTACAAGCTCGGCATCAATGTTGCCTTTTACCGTTGGCTTTGGCTGAGAGCTATCGCCATTTGTTGCTGATGCCTCAACTGTAGGTTTTAAGACAATTAAATAGCCTGCCTCGTGCAATTGGTTATACATATCTTCATTATCAGAAATATAACCAATAAACATGTAGGCCTTGGTTACACCGTATTTGTTGCGCAAAAATTCGCGCAACTTCTTCCAATCCATCTTCCAGCCGGCACGCTGGATGCCCAAATTTAAGTTTTGACTATCTATAAAGGCATACACATCTGTCTTTTTTTCTGTTGTATTTTGTTTTCTTCTAAATCTCATTTGTTTTTAGTATAACATCACCGGTGGTCTTATCGACGTTTTGTTGTTGCCGCCAGCGCCTCAACAGCCAAAACCCACACCAAAAGTATGACCACAGTAATTATAATATTTATTGGTGTAAGACGAATAATGAGCAAACTCAGGGCAGCAACAATCAATGCTAGAATTTCAATGATCAGTTTGTTATTCCCGAGCCAGATTGTGAATTTATTCTCTTTATTTTTAAAGATTGCTTGGTGCAGCTGACCATTAAGCGCAATTCCAATTCGATTGCGAACAGATTGTGCACGCTTGCCACCACCTGTTACCCAAGCAATGATTGATATGATTACAAAGGCTAGTAGCAGTGCTGCCGTTTGCTGAACCAAGGACTTTAAAACAATACCCCAGACTGCGGTTGCTGCTGCTTGGTATTCAGGCATAATTTTACCGACGATTAGAGTCTTAGTAATGCGCAGTGCCAGCAAAGTTGCTACCATCAGCAATGCATATAGCCAACCAACTTTTACGACTGCTTTACGGCGATTTTTTGCCAGCCAAACTGCCAGAACAGTCAATAGCACAAATAATGCGATAGAAAGTAATCTTATCCACCACAAATTGACCACAATCCAGTGTGCTTTTGGCAGATTTGGTGTTGATATAAGTGTGATGTTGCCGACATTCGCTGGCAATGTTTTATTGGCTAAAAATGAAAGCTTACTATCCTGTAAACGCTCTGACAGTCGCGCATATAAGTCGTTTATATCAAACATACCGTCACCTTGATAATTCTTGACCGCATTAAGCAAGCGTTGGTGCGCGCGAGTATTGACGGTTTGCCAAACCTCTTGAAATTGCGTACTTGCAACTATTTTTTTTGCCTGAGCGTTGGTAAATGATTCTACCTGTGTTGCGATTGATGGCGCTAGAAATTCGGCGCGTGGTGGCAGTGCATCTTGGGCAATTTGTTCAACATTAACATTGTCAAAAATCGCGGTGGTTGCTCTATTTGCAATCGCCTCTTGAACGGCTTGATTTTCAATAATCGGCTGCGTGGCCTCTGTATAACGCTTAGTGTCTGTCATGGTACGGCCGGTCCAAAAAACCAGGTTACCAACCACTAACATTGCCCCCGCCGTACCTGTTGCCAAAATAATACCGATTGTTTTCCAGTTAAAATGTCTTCTGGGATGCTTTTTGGCTACTTCTGCAAGGCGTGCTTTCAGAGCCCTGTTTTCTTTCTCAAGGTTGGCAATTTTTTGCTTGTCAGATATTGCACGCGGGCTCATCATTCACCTCTGTTACCACGCATAATATACCCCTTACGATAAAATCGCAAGCACAAGCGTTTTCTAGTTATGATTCAAATCCAAGAAATGAAGCCAGGATTCTAACTTATTACAGAACCTGAAGTCTTGCTCGTGAGAGCATCAGCTGGCAGCGTTTTGAGTATGTCTTCGTCCTCTGGCGGCTTCAGCGGCTTCTTGTTTGTGATTTCGTAGCGCTGCCCTGTCATCGGCGACTCAAGGTAATCTTCGTTAAGAAGATTGACGAACATACTTAAGTCTTTACTGTCCATCAAAATAATGGCCCCTGCCGGGTCGGTCATCAGTGGCAAGTCCAGCTCATCAACTTGTTCGAGCAGTTTTTCCTGTGTCACGGCAGTAGGATTCAGCTTTTGCAGCTTATTGACGAGTGACTTCTTACCCTTCACCATCTGCTCAATGGTTTGGTCACTATCAAGCTTGAACTTGAATGTTTGTGCAATCAGCTCAAGCTTTTGCTCGGCAATAGAGTATTTCTTGGCATCATAACCAAATAAACTAGCGAGTTTTGATTGATTGAATACGTAGATATCTTGGTCAAGAATCAACAGCTGGTTATCGGCTGGTATTCGTAGAGCACCCTCAGCATCAAACGGCACGAATTTGCCACCACGCAACATCCAGCCAGCTTTGCCTTTCATGATTTGTGTCTGTGACAACCCCTTGATGATATAAAATGGCTTGTCTAGATCTTTGTGTTTACACCGTGCGACCAAGCCCTTGATGCGCTTGAAGTCATGCTCTTCCTCCACGAATGGCTCAATCTCGTGCTCCTGAGTTTTCAGCCAATTAAGCACCATGTGTGCGTTCTCAACCTTGCCCAGCCGTGTTCGCTGCAAGACATTCTTTTCTTCCTCGGCGTCTTCAAACTCACGCACGATTAAACCCTTGTCTGCTCCGTCAAGCACAGCTTCAAGCAGATTATCAATCAGAAGCGCCTCAAGACTACGATGCAATTCTTTACTCAACTGCGCTTTATAGACAACGTAGTTCCTGCTAAAAAGGAAGAGCTCGATCGTTAGTTCTTCTTTAATTTGCACCAGATTGTTTGCCCATGCAAACACATCGGTCTCTTGATAATTCACATCTTTTGGCTCAGCGAGAATATCACTTGGTAGCTGTTCGTCCATACTTACTCCAGGTTTTTATATTGATATCGATTACACTTATTCTAACTCAACTACCGCATAAATAGTGCTGTAATTTTATCTAGTCGCCGTACTGTGTCCGAAAATAATCCAACACAAGTTGTGCAAACGGGTCTTCGCCTAAATCCAAGCCACGCAGACTCCTTTCACTAACCTTCAAGGCCATTTCACCTTCTGGCTCTATAACAATTAACTCCATATTTAACGCCGGTGATTGCCTCTGCTCCTCAAGCCTTTCGCGCCACAATCCTACTTCTAGTTTTTTTGTTGGTTCTGGCACAAAAGGTACCCTAAAACGTTTTTCAAAGGCGCGTTCAGCACTAATTATCACGAAAGCCTTTGGATCTGCCACTACGCTTCTGAAGAGAGTCACAAACTCTCTTGCACAATCACGCCGCCTTTGTTCAACAACAAATAAACTTGCATCTAGGGCATCAAGCTCAGGAATCTCTGTACTCATATTCACATAAATGTATCAAATAACTGCAAGTTATTGAAATTATTGCTTAAAAATATCCGGTAGCGGATCACCAAATCTTACTTCTTGTATTCTACCTACAGTTTGTTGTGGACCAAGATGTGGGTACTGAGCACGATACGCAACCATAACATCACCAAATACGGCATCGTTCCAGTCAAACCCCAAGTTGATTGCCGCACTTTTTACTTGCGTTTCATCTTCGGCTTCAATTTCTATATACGGATTCAGCCATGGCCATTCATCGAGCACAATCTCAACTTTGCCTAACTTCCATGTTTCCCGTTTAGATTCTTGCCGAGATCGAATTATCAAACCTGTCTTTGCCAGAATATCGACCGTATCCTCTAGGTTATCTACAATTACTTCAATTTCTTCGGCTGATGCAATATGCAAATCTTGCGTTTTATCAAAACGCTTATAAGTTAGTGTGGCCTTATTGCCCTCGTCTCTGACTCGAATATAGCCACCGTCCTCACGCAACCTGTAATCAGGAGTATCCATGATAACACGCGTCATCAGCCGCATTGGCTGTTCGCAAACAGCCCCAAGATTTTTCAGTTTTATACGAACGTCGTCAAAATTGACATTCAAAAATTTGGCTTCAATTTCTTTTTTCATCATGAATAATTATAATTCAGATTCTGGTTGTGGAATATTAGATCGTTCACGCAGTGTTGCAAGCCGATCATCAAAAGCTTGCTCAATATCAATCTCTCCACTCCTCCACGCCTCTTCATAAAGTGCAGTACGAATCAAAATAGAACTAACATCCTTTACACGACTGCTTCGCAACGCTACTGCCTCTGCATGTTTACCGTCGTGGTCCTCGTCATGCATCTGCACGCCCAGCAATATACCGTTTGCATAAATCAGGCTGGTTACGGGTAGTGTGCCAACATGTTGAATGTTCAAACGACCATTTATGCGTCGAGCTTCTGGAATATATTTATTCCCACCTCTGATTAATCCATCTAAAGCCACCCCGCCCCATCTAGCAACACGCAACCCATACTGCATAAAATCAGGCACGATCTCTTCACGAACAACTTGTTCATCAGAAAAATCTTTTACAGCCAAAACACCAGCAAGATGCTCACCCACGTGTTTTAAGTTTGCCTCAACCGATAGCGGGTTTGAGCCATCTGGATCATGCTCCCAGCCATCTTGTACTACATCATATACGCGTAGCTTTTCAGCCATGCGTTCAAGGTCACTAACCTCAATCATTCTTTCTGGCTTCTTTCTCCACCAATAAGATCGTCGATTTTAACACGTTTTTGGTTGGTTGTATCACGATCACGCACCGTCACGGTACTGTCTTCAAGTGTTTGGAAATCAACAACTACGCACTCAGGCGTACCAATCTCATCCTGCCGACGATAGCGCTTACCGATATTGCCGTTGTCATCCCACATGACGTTGCCGTACTTTTTCTTCAAATCCTTATAAAGCTCTTGGGCTTTTTCTACAAGCTCCGGCTTGTTCTTAAGTAAGGGCGATACCGCAAATCGGTACGGTGCAAGTTCTGGTTTCAGCTTCAGCACAACACGCTTTTCGCCGTTAACTTCTTCTTCGTGATAAGCGTTTACTAACACTGCCAAAAACATCCGGCCAACACCAACTGATGACTCAATAATATACGGTATAAAGCGTTCACGGGTTTGGTCGTCAAAATATTGCAAGTCCTTACCGCTCACGCGCTGATGATTGCTCAAGTCGTAATCTGTGCGATTATGCGTACCCCATAGCTCTTTAAAACCTTGCGGAAAATTAAAGTATACGTCATGAGCTGCAGCCGCATAATGAGCCCGCTCGTTTTCTGCATGCTCGTGCCACTGGAGGTTACTTTCTGCTATCCCCATCCTTTCAATCAAAAACTTCCACGCAAAATTTCGCCAATCTTCATATGTAGACTTTTGGTCTTCCGGACGGATAAAATATTGCATTTCCATCTGCTCAAGCTCACGGACACGAAATATGAAATCACGTGGACTAATTTCATTACGGAACGCCTTACCAATTTGCGCAACACCAAACGGTAGTTTTGCTCGCATGGTTTCACGCACGTTTTCGTAGTTAGTAAAAATTGATCCTGCTGTCTCTGGACGTAAATACGCGACGCTCGAATCATCTTCTACCGGGCCAATCCACGTTTTCATCATCATGTTAAAAACACGTGGTTCGCTTAAGGGGTTGCCATCAGGTGATTTTTTATCTTTGAGTAGTTCTTTTAGTTCTTGCAGGTCAGTCGAATCAGTGTCAGCAAGGTGATCTGCACGGTACCGTTTGTGGTTTACCAAATCTTCAACTAACGGGTCAGTAAATCCGGCAATATGACCACTTGCCTCCCACAGTTTTGGGTTTTGGATAATAGCCCCGTCTACTCCGAATATGTTGTCCGACTCCGTGACAACCGCCTTCCACCACTCTGCTTTGATTTTGCTTACCAACTCTGCACCAAGTGGGCCATAATCCCAAAAACCAGCTAAGCCACCATATATTTCACTTGCCTGAAAAACAAAACCTCGGCGTTTACACAGGCTAACAATATCGTCCATACTCACGTTTTTGCTCATTAATCGTTATTATAACAGATTGTGACTTGTTAGCGAGATACAGGCGGCCAAAAATCGGGGTCATCTTCAGGACCTATTGGTGTTGTGTGCTGAGCAACAAAAAAGTCTTCCTCAAGATGGTCAAGAGTGTCAATATCTTCCTGGCTCAGTCTATTATGCTGCTGGTCCATTCTCTTAATGCCATATACAACCACTGCGCATCCTATCGCCGCCAGCGAACCCACACCTATGACCAAAATCAAACCACGATCGTCAGATTCAGCGTCATCAACTTCGCTATAGCGAGAACTATCCTGCCAGTATTGACTCGGAACTTCAAACACAGGCTGCGAAACAGCAACAGTCGTTTCGGGAGCAAAGTCTGTAGCAGAAGGTGTTGGGATTGTTGGAGTTGGTGATTGTTCTGCGCCAGCTTCAGTATTCACGCCAAACGCAAACGGAGCCACCACTGCAGCTGCCACACCAAGTTTTTTTAATCTGTTCATTAATTTTTATTATACAAGTTTTTATGTTTTTTGTACAGTTTTACTTCTTTAACTGAAGCACCCAATCCCCCACTCCCATATTCGCCATGCCTAGCTCTTTGGGTTGAGTAACCAGTGGGATATGCCAGTGTTGGGTGAGTTCGTAGCCGTTGTCGCTATCCCTACCGGGTCTTGTATACTTCCGTTGACTGTGTTGTCTTGGTCGAGGAGTCCTCCGTCTGTGATTTGGTATTGGACTTGTAAGGCTTGGTTATTGTTGAGGGTGGTGGTAGATAGTTGTAGGTTGGAGTTACTCTGGGTGAGTGTGGTATAGGCATTGGTGGTAGTGTTGTACTTACGAACGGTTATATCAGATGGGTTGTAGGTACCGGTGAAGGTGAGCGTTATGGTAGCGGTACCACCTGAGTCACAACCAGTTAGATTGAAGCCTACGAGACCTAGGGGATAGCTGTAGCCAGCATCTTGGACACCATTACTTGATTCTTTAGACACACTAGAGCTAGATACAGTACTACAGCCTGATTGAGATAGGACAATTGGTGTACCATTCTCGGCAGAAGACAGTTCTACGCCACTGTCTCCCCCGCCGGTTGTTGCACAACCGTCGGTGGAGACATCATTGTCGCAGAGAATTTGGATGGAGTAAGTATTATAGTCTAGTGTATAGATACGACCATTTGGACCAACACTTAAACCAAAAGGTAATAATTGGAAACCTGTTACGTTCACGTCTTGAACATACTCACTAACATATTGACCATTACTAGAGAATTTTAGGATGCGTACATCAGAAAAATTCTCTATATCTTGTATGTCGACAACATATATGTTGCCCTGATCGTCAACATCAACAGAGACCGGCACTGTAAATTGCCCATCGCCACTACCAAAACTACCAAACTGCGATACATAATTACCGTTACTGTCGAATTTTTGGATACGAGCGTTATACGCATCGGCAACGTACAGGTTATCATCGGGGTCAACCGTAATACTATTGTTGATATATGGCATGAGAGCAAATTCCCCATCGCCACTACCGGGTTCTCCAAACTGATTCAGTAATTCGCCGGTACCGGAGTATTTATAAATCAGGCTATTTTCCGCATCGGCCCAATAAACGTTATCTTGACCGTCAACCGCAATGCTCAGACCAAATGTATCTTCTGGATTGCTCCACTCAGTAATTAAGTTACCTTCAAGATCTCTCTTTTGAATTGTAGATGGTTCACCCCAATTTAACCCATAAATATAACTACTGGTCACTGTTATGCCACTAGGTACAGATACACCTTCTTGTTGGCCCCAACTTGATACTAAATCACCGTTGATTGAGTAATGCCGTAGGCTGCTTGGAAAATTTTCACCAAACGCTTGTTCGGAGATATTAGCAGCATAAACTCCACCTTGGCTATCTGACGATATGCTAGCCACTAACGGATCACCAGAAATACCTCCGGCTATTGATAGAAATGTCCCGGAGTTATCGAATTTTTGTATGCGATCATTGTAAGTATCCGCCACATACACGCTTCCATCCGGACCAACAGCTAAACCTCTAGGCGTGTCAAATTCTCCCTCACCTTCGCCGGACGTACCCCATTGAGAAATGTAATCTCCAGAGCTGTTAAATTTTTGGACACGCTCACCGGTTTGTTCGGTTGTGTATATAAAGCCGTTTGCATCAACCCCAACACCAGAAAGCTGGCTAAACTCACCGTCACCGCTGCCCGAAGTGCCAAATTGCATTTGGTACGTACCAGAGCTATCAAACTTTTGAATGCGACTATTATCAACGTCGGTCACATAAATATTACCCGCACTATCAAAGGCAATGTCTTCAGGGCTAGCAAGCTCCCCACCACCACTACCTGGTGTACCAAACTGGGATTGGTATACACCGGAACTGTCAAATTTTTGGATACGAGCGTTTGTACCGTCTGCAACGTATATATTGCCTGATGAATCAACGGCAACACCGTGTGGATAATTTAACTCTCCGTCAGCGGTCCCGTAAGTACCTAACTGCATCTGATAAACTCCTGAGCTGTTGAATTTTTGGATACGGTTATTGTTTGTATCTGCTACATAGACATTTCCGTCGGTGTCAGTAGTCAACCCATAAGCATAGCTAAACTCACCGTCACCCGTACCTCCAGAACCAAATGTCAGTAAAAAATTACCACTACTATCAAATTTTACGACCCTTCTATTATTTCCATCAAAAACATAGACATTGCCATCTGGGTCTACAGATACATCTTGAGCCTCTCTGATTTCTACGCCAACTGCCCCGCCAATCTGACCGATGTTAGTTATACCATTATCGGCCTTAGCTATTTGAGGTTTTAATAGTGCTATTGTTATGACTTGGGTGGCTATGATTAATATAGCTAAATAGTAAACACTATTATTTAGGTGTTTATGAATAGTTGTCGTCATCAAATCAAAAGCCCTCTCTTGTTTTTAAGCGTTAGGGGTATTGTACCAAAGTTTGCTTTGCTTAAGCAATTAAGAAGTTCTTGGTACAACTGCTTAATAAATCGTCTAATTCCGGCAATACTTGGTTTAAACCACCGATAATGTGCAGTCTCTCTGGTGATTCTTGCAAGAGCAGCCTAAGTGCTTTTATATGGCCTGCGCCAAAACCCCCATTGTTATACTGATGAAAGCTCATGTTTTGATAGTCAAAATTATACTTTTTGTTGGCAATTAAATTATTGCCTTCTACGTCAGTATTAAGGTTCGGCGTATGCCCTAACAATTTAAGCAACCCTATCATAAACCAACATTTTGTCAGTATTGCATCTATCTCTCTATTGTCAAGTGTCGCTAGTGCAAGCAGCAGTAAGTGATAATATTCACCTTCACAGTTATCATCAGTAGTCTTATTTAGCGCTTTTAGGATATCGTAGCCAAGCATGGTACGAGAATAGTCCGTGACTATGCTGCTAAAGTGCGTCTGCAAACGACTTGATACCAGCGTACCAATATCGCCCTTACCTTTAATGAAGGTAAGCGAGCTAACGCTAAAAAGCTCTATGCCACCAGCTAGTTTACTTTTTACCCTGCGAACACCCTTAGCCATGAGCCTGAGCTTGCCATTGTCGGGTGTTATAACCGTAATGATTCTATCTGCCTCGCCGTAGTTAAGCCGCGACAACACAATTGCAGTTGTTACTATCTGGTTCACGCGTTGATTATCCCTTCACAAATTTTGGTAAGCTTTTCAAGTGATGTGTGAGGCTTATATAAGTAATCGTGTATATTTAACCTTTCTTGCTGTTGTTTTGTTAATGCAATTGCAGATGCTGAAATAAAAGTTAATAAAACTACTGGGATAGGCTGAAGATCTGGGTACGATCTCAGTTCATACAAAAATTCTATGCCATTATGAGACTTTAGTTGAAGCTCTAGAATAATCAGTTTTGGCTTGTAAGCATCTAATGCTGTTATTGCCGCCTGTGCGGTCTGAACGTTTAATGTAGCAAATCCGGCATTTTGCAGAGCAACGCAAAAAGTTTCTGCCAATATTAAGTCTGGCTCTACCAGCAGTACGTCATATTTTTTTGTAGCCCTTGTCATACCAAAGATAACTGCTTGCTTGGTACCAAACTAAACGTTAAACCAGACATTTTTTTAAACCGCGTGGTTTTGAGTTGAACATTCATTTTTGTACATAACCTGTCAGCAATAATAATTCCTGCGCTGCTTCCATGAGCAAAATCAGGCGATAATTGCCGTGCAACCCCTTTTAATTGGCGCAACTTTTGCAAACTTGAAGTCGAAATATTAAATTCATTACTAAACAAACCAATGTCAACGCCGTGCTTTGAGCGCCGAAGTGTAAATGTCATTGAATGTTTTTGGCCTGGCTCACAGTTATATAAAAAACTATAGGCTAAGCTCGTGATGGCACCAGCAAGCGCACGTGAGTTTGCCATCACAAGACCGACGCTCCGCTGAAAATCATACGAGGTTTCGACGCCGTGAAGTCTCGCTAATTTTGAAAGATACTGGTCGCAATCATATATGATAGCCTGCGCGGCAACTGGTTCAAGCAATAGTTCTTGTTGTCTCGTGTAGGATTGTGTGCTCAGAATATAACTATCTAGCAGCCTTAACGCTGCATCGGCAACTACTTCTGCGTCTTTTGTATCACCAGCAGGATTAAGTCTGTTTAGTTCAAGCTGCGTTAATATCCTGAGTAATGGCGTTTTTAGGTCTTCTGCAACGTTGCGCAAAACATTCAAATCTTCAATTTCAGACTCGTGCTCCGTCCCATTAACCATAAGCTCTACCCCTTATTACAAGTCAATAATAGCAGCCTCGGCCCCCGCAAAACAAATCCTAGATATTTTGAATTACTTTACTTTCTATTAATAATAGAGCCTACGGAGTAAATGAGAAATTTGGCAAAATTATATTATTGAAATCGTTATAGTACTGATCTGATTCGGTATAGAGTTTAATTGTCTTGTCGCGTAGTGGCATCAAAATTACTATTCCCTGTTGCTTGCTAGCAATTTCACCTTCAAGTTTCATTCCTACAACACCTGGAATGTTTTGGTTGCTATATGATGATGCCCGAGCCTTCCCTGTCTTAACCTGTGCATCATAAACCCGCACTGCATCCGAGAATGATTTATTAAGAACTTGTGCCCTGAGCGCATACGCTGTCCCACTTTGAATACCAGGAACAGTCGTTGGGTGAAAATAACCATCAACTGGTTCGCCACCTTTACCGGTATCATCAGCATAACCACTCCATGTCTTTGGATACTTTATGAGTAAACCGCCGTAGGATGATGGTCCCTGATAACTTTTAAGTGGCTGTTTTTCTTTTTCAGTAAATTCATTATCCTTCTGAGTTGCGGTTTCTTTTTTGGCAATTTCTACCTGTGTTGCAACTATTTTGTCGGTCTCATTCTTGTACTCTTGACGACTGCTGAAGGCCCAGACAGCAAAACCACTTATAGCAATTAGCAGAATTGTCACCAAAATAAGTGGTATTAGTAACGCATTTATCATACCGCGTTGATTTGCCCCAACGCGATTATCTGTACTCATACTGCTAATGGTAACTTACTTATATTACTTTTTCAAATAGTTATATAGATACATTCCGTTAATTTCCTTGCTTGGTTTTTTACCTGGAATAGTAAATGCAAAACTAACCAATTTAGTACCCTTTGGGTAGTTTTGCATAATTTTTGTATCCAGCTTTTGCATATATGGCTGTAATAAAAAAACGAATATTACATCAGCCTTTGGCCACTGTTTGTGCCAATAATTACCCCATATAATTTTGATTTGCTTACGATAACGAAGTGTCCTAATTTTTGAGTAAATAACAAGTAGCGGATTAAGTTCATACCCAACCGAGTTCACACCCTCTTTTGCGGCAGCAATGAGCATTCTACCATCACCACTACCAAGCTCTAATAACGTCTGACCAGGCTTAAGATTAGCTAGCTTGACTGCATCGGGTACTCTATCTTTTAAAATTGGCAAAAACGGTGCGCCAAATGCCACCACAAACGTAAAAGCAGTGAACACGGCAGCACATACTATCAGCGCTATATTCCAAGCAAGTTCCATGGCCTAATTACTCAAGTTTACTTTAATTTTTTGTATCTTGTTTTCTGCCGTTTTTAGATACTTTTCCATGTCACCTATTAATTTGCTTGCTTCTTCATACTTTTTAAGCGCTTCGTCAACATCTGTATTACCGTCTTGCAGCTCAGCGACTATCATATCAAGTTGCTCTGACATTTCTTTGTATGTACTCATAGATTACAGTTTACCTGATTTTATTGGTTTTGCTTCTACCAATCCGTCTTCAAATTGTAACTCAAGATTTTTTTCAATATTTAGTGAAGCAATACGAGATATCAAACTGCCATTTTGCCGGACAATTACAAAGCCTCGTTTTAAAATCATGTTCGGGTTTAGTGATTGTAGATTCTTTTTTATAAAACCAAGTTCCCTTCTTAAGTTTTCAACTACTAGCTTCGTATCCTTGTAGATACCTGTCTGCACGTTACCGAGTTCAGCCTTGTGTGCAACTATAGTCTGTTCTACCAAATGAGTTAATGCAGCCTTGTCTTTAGCCAATTTTTCTAGTTCTGAAGCCTTATCTGGCAGCAGCAACTGTGCGGCATTACTTGGGGTACTCGCACGTAAATCTGCCACTTTTTCCGAAAGTGTTATATCTGTCTCGTGGCCAATTGCAACCAGTGTTGGTATTCGACTTGCGGCTATCGCCCGCGTAACTAATTCGTGGTTAAAAGCCTGTAGATCGTCGGCACTACCGCCACCGCGAATAATAACTAAGGCCTCAATGTCTGGTGAGTGCTGATTAAAGTATTGTATCGCCTCCATGATCTGCGCAGGAGCCTTTTCCCCTTGGACCTGAACGTCTATCAAGCTTGCCGTCAACCCACTCCAGCGCTCATTCATAATTTTAACAAAATCAGCGTACCCCGCTGACTCAGCAGAACTTACTATCCCTATATGGGCTGGTGGAAACGGTAGTTGCCTCTTGCGTGATGTATCAAATAAACCTTCTTTTTCTAACTTCTGCTCTAAGATTTGCGCCGCTTTTTTGATTGTGCCTTCACCCGAAAGCTGAATTGACTGAACTGTAATACTAAAGCCAAACTTTGGGTGTAACTGTGGCGCTCCTCGAACGGTTAACATCATGCCGTCAGTGAGCGGACCGGGTAGTTGATAAACCGTGCCAAAGAAACGCAAACTTGAATAATCATCCTTCAGGTCAAAGTACACCCATCGATTTTTACTGATCTTAAAATTGGTAAGTTCACCAGTGATTTGGACCGACCCAAACGACGTATCTAAAACCTGGTTACAGATAGCAACAAAATCAGTAACAGTGTACGTCAGTTCACTGTTCATAGTTTTATGTCGTTATCTTGCACCGCCTTATGGTACAAAATATAACCCGGCAGCAATTGCATGATCATAGTCAAAACACGGTACATTATGACAACCGGAAAACTAATACCAGCCGGTACGCCAGCAGTCGTGAGAACTGCCGTCATTAAGGCTTCGTATACACCAACCCCACCAGGCAGCACTGATATGAGGCCAGCAAAATTAGCCACAGCATAAGCCAAAATTACGGCACCTGGGTTTACCCAAAACCCAAATGCAACAAATACTAAATATAGAGTCACTATCTCTGTTAAGTTGGCAAAGAATGAGTGCATTAAAGGTTTGCGCAACACACTAAAATCTTTCTTTATTAATAAGTAGTTCTCGTGCAAATCATTGAACGCCTGTTGCGCCTTTGCAATGTTGATTGTTTCTGGATTCTTTGGCCTAACCACATTTACTATTTTGTTTACAAGGCGCGTGAAACCAGTAAAGAAAATATTAATTCTTTGTTTGCTACCAATTATGTAAGCCAGTAAAAGCGTACCGGTAATAAGCAGTGTTGCAATTGAACCTGCAATTAATAAGACAAAGTTATTAACGGCACCAGAAAACGCTAGCGCCAAAACACCAAAAGCTAAAATTGCCTGAAAAGATACAAAAACCAGAACAAACCGCATCAACTGAATCAACGTTGATGTACCAGCCTTTACGCCCAAAGGACGTAAGCGCAAACTGAAGTATGAAAAACCGGACACCCCTCCACTCGGAAAAACATGATTTACAAAATTAAGTTCTAGAGTAATTCTAAAGAGCTTGCTAGTTTTAATTTTTGCACCCAAAAACTTGAGAAGATCGTCATACATCAACGCGTAAGAGTAAAAGTTTAGACCCTGTGCAGGAATCATTAGCAGTAGTATCCACCACTGTATGTCATCGATCTTCGCGAGCGTCTCGACAATATCATGACGCACAAGATATATTAACAGCACCATTGCGAATAGCGTTATGGTGTTGATGATTATCTTCCACCTTTTCTGCTTTTTCTCTTCAGCCATAGATAAACGTATTATACCAGGTATACTGTTATACAGATGTTTGAGAGTTTAATTATTCTGGGCCGGCAACCGGCACTATCGCTTGCCGAACTTGAGAGTCTATACCATGCAGATAAAATTCAGCCCATCAGCCAATACGCTGCCCTATTAGATATGCCCAGTAAAGATGTCGATTTTAGCCGTATGGGTGGCAGTATCAAACTTTGCAAGGTCTTAACAGAAATTGATAGTCAAGACTGGCGATCCATAACAGACTACTTAGTTGAGCACGTCCCTAAACACGTATGCTGCCTTGTGCCAGGCAAAGTAAAGTTTGGCATTAGCACATATGGCCTTAAAGTTAGCCCTAAAGCCATCGGTGCAACTGGCCTAGAAGTTAAAAAAGCTAGTAAAGCTGTTGACCGATCAATGCGTGTTATACCGAATAAAGAAACTGAGCTTAACGCTGCGCAAGTCCTCAACAACAAGATGACAGACGAGCTTGGTATGGAATTGATTTTGGTAGCCAGCAACAAAAAAACCATCCTCGCTCAAACTGTAGCCGTACAGGATATTGACTCGTATGCCGCTCGGGACCAAAAACGCCCGGCCCGAGATGCACGTGTTGGTATGCTGCCGCCAAAACTGGCTCAAACCATTATTAATCTCGCTCACCCCGCCCCAAAACAGGCACTGCTTGACCCTTTTTGCGGAACCGGCGTCATCTTACAAGAGGCACTTCTCATGGGTCTTGACGTTTACGGCTCAGATTTAGAAGAACGAATGATTGATTACTCAAACAAAAACCTAGACTGGTTAGCAAAGCAGCCAGGCATTGACCTCTCTAAACAGACGTATCTGCTAGAGACTGGTGACGCCTGTGACTTTAAGTGGCAAGATTTTGATGTTGTGGCTTGCGAAACGTATTTAGGCCGCCCTTTCTCAACCGAACCAAATCCGGAGAAACTACGCGAAGTAATCCAAGACGTCAACACAATCCACCGTAAATTTTTGGTCAATATTGCCCACCAGACCAAACCCGGTCTTAGAATGTGCATTGCCGTCCCCGCTTGGCATACAAAAAATGGTATAAAACATCTACCTGTGCTTGACCAATTAACAGATATGGGGTATACTCGTATGAGTTTTGTTCATACTCCAAATAGAGATTTGATTTATCACCGAGAAGGTCAGATCGTCGGCCGTGAACTAGTAGTACTAACAAGGAAGTAAAATGAGTAAAGTTAAAGCAGGTGGTTCAAGTAAAAACGTACATGACAGCCCAGGTCAACGGCTTGGTGTTAAACTTTTTGGTGGCGAAAAAGTTAAAAATGGCCAAGTAATTGTTCGCCAAGTTGGCGCAACTAAACGCCCTGGCAACGGTACTTACATGAGCCGTAACTTTACAATCCATGCCGCAAAAGACGGTATTGTTACTTTTTCAACCCGTAAAGTTCGCCTCTTCACCGGCAAAACCGCTCGCCGCACCGAAGTCTCTGTAGAATAATCTTTTACTTTACTGGAGGCTGCTTGCCTTGCCTGTCTTCTGGCCGCATATAGTCCCAGCCGTGCAGCTCGCCTTCGCTGTCTTCGAGCAAACCGAAATATTGTTGAGCTATATCGATTATCACAACATCACCGCTATTCGCCGTATATCGTACCCATGCGTGTCCATCATACTTATCCTTAGTTGGGTTCCAGTTCATATTTCTATCAACACTAACTTGGCCTCGGATAACGCCCTCGTCTTTAAGCATCTCCAGGAGCAATCCAGCCGTTAGAGCCTGATGACGGCAGACTCCGACACGAGACTGAATAAAATCGTCGAGTGCAACTTTTGTGCCGTCTGGGATCTCAGATTCACCCATTTGACCTGCAATATCGCTCAACAAACCCTCTACACCAGCCTTAGAATATGGCATTGCTTCAGTAACAACATTGAAAACTGACTCCAACACTCGATCTCGATGCTGGTTGCCATGCTCATCAGTTATTCGGTGCTTAACCTCACCCATGAGCTTAGTGATACCATCTGGGTACTTTTTACTATCTACAACAATGGCCTCGCCACCATATGTACCAGTATATACACCACCATCGATTCTAGAATCACGATGAATCACCTCTCGCCCTTGATGCTCCGAGGGATTCAGACCCATCCTTCTTCGGTACTCTTCAAAATCAACAGTGTAGCCCCAATCCGAACCGGGATCTTCCACGGGCGGCTGAACTAAATTTGCGGGTACACCGGTAATCAAGTCTTGGTCATCTGGGTTGTTTGTTGGTGCTATTGATTGTACTTCTGACATTTTTGTTTTTAACTTAACAACCACATTTTAGCATAAGTACTTCTGTATGTCAAGTGCAGTGCCCTACTGGCAAGAATTGTAAGAATTTGACCTAATCGTGGACGCCGAGGTGGTGCTTAATGCGTTCAACTACATCCGCAATCACTACTTGTGATTTTACAAGATAATCATCCGCACCAAGCTGGTCAGCACGAGCTTTGTCGTTGTCTTGACTGAGTGCAGTTAGCATCACAACCTTAAGATTTGCTGTTTCTGGTGTATTGCGCAAGATATCAAGCACATCAAAACCGCTCACCTTTGGCATCATCACATCCAAAAGTACAAGATCGGGTTTAAATTCAATTGCCGATGCCAGTGCATCTTCACCATTTGGCACGCGCTTTACGACAAAACCCTCAACCTCTAGACGCGCTAGATAGACGTTAGCCAAGCTATCATCATCTTCAACCAGTAGTATCTTTTTTGCGTTGTTGTTTGCTGTATCCATATGGTTTATGCTACCTTACTTTTTCTTATATGACAATCGATCTTACTTTTTACAACTAGTAATAAACCCTACGAACAGGGGTTGTGGCCTATTAGGACGCGAAGTAAACTCTGGGTGGAACTGGCTGGCGATAAAATACGGATGGTCAATAGCTTCTATTACCTCTACGAGATGTTTATCTGGGGACACACCGACCGCGCGAATCCCCCATGACTCATATTCATCACGATAATCATTGTTACACTCATAGCGATGGCGATGACGTTCGTTAATCTTGCGTTTACCGTACGCCTTCTCAACCTTGCTGCCTTTTATGAGTTCACAGGGATAGTTACCAAGACGCATACTGCCACCAGTACCCTCTTTGCCTTTTTGGTCTTCCATCGTATGAATTACTGGGTGTGGTGTTTCTGGATTAAGTTCTATGGAGTTTGCGTCTGTTAAACCAGCGTTACGCGCTGCGGCTACAACACCAACCTGTAAGCCAAGGCATAGTCCAAGATATGGTAATTTATGTTTGAGAGCCCACTGTGCAGCTTTAATCTTGCCTTCAACGCCTCGTGACCCAAAACCACCCGGAACTACAATCCCATCGACTTTGCGCATAACAGACATTGTATTGCTGCCCGACTTCTCAAGTTTTTCGGCGTCAATCCACTTAATTTCAAGATTCACTCCCTGCCACCAAGCGGCTGCTTTGAGCGCTTCGAAAACTGACATGTACGTGTCTTGGTTATCCATATATTTGGCAACGACGCCAACTACAACCTTCTTATCAAATTTTGTCGCAGCTTTTGTGACCACTTGCTCCCAACGTTTAAGATCTGGTTTTTTTGTACGAATACCGAGTTGTTTTGCTATATAATCACCGATTCCTTGCTTTTCAAGCGATAGCGGCACCTCATACACCGTTTTTGCATTTGGCAGGATTGCTATACCGTTTTCAGGAACACCACAAAAAGCACTCAACTTTGCGCGTACATTTCCGTTGGTAGGCTGCTCGCAACGTGCAACCAGCAAATCTGGCATAATGCCAATACTTCTGAGTTCACGAGTTGCATTTTGCGCAGGCTTGGTCTTGATTTCTTGGCTTGCTGCCAGATACGGCATGTAAACAACCTGCACGTACAAACAATTCTCACGACCAACTTGGTTTGCGTACTCACGAATAGCTTCAAAAAACGCCGGGCTCTCGTAATCGCCTACCGTGCCACCTATCTCTACAATGTGAATATCAAAACCATCACTTGCCTCTGTAATATAATCTTGTATGGCATTTGTCAGGTGTGGAACAACTTGCACTGTTTTGCCCAAGAACTTGCCAGCGCGTTCTTCTTCAATAAGCTTCAGCAAGATACGCCCGCTCATAATCGAACTTTTTTGGGTTAGTTCAATATCCAAGAAACGTTCGTAATGCCCAAGGTCTAGGTCTGTTTCTGCACCATCAACCGTTACAAAGCACTCGCCATGCTCTGCTGGATTTAGCGTCCCAGCGTCTACGTTTAAATAAGGATCAAGTTTTTGTATATTTACGGTTAAGCCACGAGATTTGAGAATGTTTCCGATTGAGGCGGCGGTAATACCCTTTCCTAGTCCGGAAAGTACACCACCAGTAACAAATATATATTTAGTTCGCTGTTTCCTCAGCGCCACAATCGTTTCCTCCTCTTACTCCAACAGAGTAACTACGCTTAAGATAGTACCATAAGCGCAGACGTGCTGCAAAGATTATTTTTTCAGATTTTCTTGCGCAGCCTGCAGTTGAGTATCTTCCGTTGGGTTATCGGATTGGTCAACCTTTTGATCTGGCTCTATGCCTTCTTTATCGATATTGCGCCCATTCGGTGTATACCATCTGGCAATCGTAATCTTTATGGATGATCCGTCTGGCAGGTTTTCAATCGTTTGCACACTGCCCTTGCCATAACTTTTATTGCCGAGTAATGTGGCTGCCCCGTTGTCTTTTAGTGCTCCTGCCACAATCTCGCTGGCACTGGCGCTACCGTCATCAATCAGAATTACAGTTGGCATACCTTCAATCACCGGATTACCTGTAGAATCGTAAGTCTTTATCACTACACCATCGCGTTTTTCCTGAAGCACGGTCTTGCCGTTTGGCAACCATATACTCGAAACGCCTACAGCTGCCTCAAGCAGGCCACCAGGGTTACCACGGAGATCTAGTATCATACTTTTTGCACCTTGGTTCTTCAAGTCTTCTGCCGCCTGACGCGTTAATTGCACTGTGTCATCTGAGAAGCGGCTTATTTTGATATAACCTACGTTGTTATCGAGCATTTTGCTTTCAACGCTTGGAATAGTGATGTTTTCGCGCTTGATAGTAAAGTTTAAATCTTCTTGCTTATTACGAATAACACGCAACTTTACCTCTGTATCCTCTTCACCTCGTATCTTTTTCACCGCTTCACTCACGCTCAAACCATATGTCGATTCGCCATCGATTTCAGCAATAACGTCTTTTGACTTCAATCCTGCCTTTTCTGCCGGAAAGCCAGCAATTGGCGCTACAACAACAATTGTGTCACCATCTTTACCAAGCTCCGCACCAATTCCACTAAACGTACCATTTAAGTCTGAATTAAACTCTTTGGTCTGTTCAGCGGTCATATATTCTGTATATGGGTCGCCGGCCGCATTCACAAGGCCCTGTTTCATGCCTTCAATCAGTTTTGATTGCTCAAGCTTGCCATCGTAGTTTTTGCGCAGCAAATCGTAAACCTTTTCAACTGATGAAAAATCAAGATTATTCGAAAGACTGCTGTTCTGGCTCGATTGTTTTGTACTGAGAGTAATGTTGCCCGAACCAAGCCCATAACCAAAACTAAAAATAAATAGCGCGCATAGCCCGATTAAAGACCCTTTAAGCCACTTCTTATTTGACGATTTTACAACAGTATCCGACACTCGGTTTTTCCTCCACATATATTACCCAAGTATTATAACGAACAGACTACGATTACTCTAACGTTTTATTAGAATGATCGAGTACGATAGTATAAACGACCATCGAGACCCGTATTGTATTCAGACGTATTGAAAGTGTTGCCGCTAACACTCTCTACATACATAGCATGTCCCCAATGCCCATTAGTGCTGATGGCAACATCCCCAGGCTGAGGTGTTCTATAGACTGGTATAGCGTTTTCATATGCCTTGGCGACCCAATTCTTAGCATCCCCCCAACCAACTGGAGCAGATCTGCCTGACGCTGCCACTGCCCACGCCGCATATGAGACACATTGACGCGTGCAATAACCCCATCTGTCAGTCGAGTCTGCCGTTCTTGGCGGACCTGGGCAAGGTTCATCTGCTTGGCTATGACCGTAATCACGATATTCGTAATCATCTGGATTAAAATCGCGAACCGCCCCAGAGAAACGTATAAAATAGTAACCGCCGTCTGTAAAATTGGCGTTTCGCTGTGAAGCGATTAGCTGTTGCAAGCGATTAGAATTGGCCTTAATCTTGTTGTTGAAATCAGATTGCTGGCCTTGATTCATTGACAATAGTTGCGCTTGTTCGTTCTTGTTCGTTGCAAGTTTTTCACGCTGCTGATTTTGTTCAGCAATCAGTTTATCAACCTGCTCTTTCTGGGCGTTGAGTTGATGTTTTAGCTCGTTTATTTTGTTCAACGTTTCTGTAATCTTGTCTTCTACAGAGTTACGATATTGCTCTTTGTCAACAAATTCACTCAAGTCATTGCTAGAAGCTAGCATTTCAATTGTCGACATGTCTCCCTCTAAATACATGGCTCTTATGTTCGAGCCTAGTAGACTTTTTTGCTTTGCTAGCTCGGCCTCATTTTTTTGGATTTCACCATTTATGCGTTCTTGTTCGGTAACGTTTATGCGTAGTTTAGCCTCTAAGTCAGCTATTTCAGCCTGCATTTTATTTATCGCGTCTTCATAACTAGTTGCTTCTGTCTGCAGTTGTGCAAGTGCACTTTGATTATTAGCATTCTCCTGCGAAAGACGAGTTATTTCCTCTTGAACGGACTCGGCTCTCACGTTTTGAAAATGCACAAGACCACCGCCGATTACGAATATAGACAGCAGCACGAGCCCAAATCTGCGTAAACCTTGACGTATTTTACTAGTATTATTCTGGAATCTCTTCATCTATGCCACCTACGGCACCATGTGCGCGTATAAACTAAACATACCATTGCTATGACGTATTAGTACATAGTAACCATAGTTAAGATTGCAAGATCCTTTACAGCCACGCCATACAATCTCACCGTCAGCAACAGCACGGACCGGCCTACCAGTTACACCAGCGTAATCTGTGCCAGTATGGTAGCCCTTATAATAAACCGAGTCTGGATTGCCATATGCTTGTGATATGTACCCACCTTCAACTGGCCTAATCCAGCCATTGCCAATATAGTTATTTGGATTAACATCAACTCCTTGGCTGTTTCGAGCTTCAAAATGTAAGTGAGCACCTGTTGAGAAGCCTGTATTCCCAACCGTGCCAATCACATCACCCTGCTTTACAGGGCCCTGGCTAACGAAGTCACCTGAGGCAAGACTTGCCTCAAGTGCACGTTGTGCCTCCTGAAGCTCTTTTATTTTAGATTCATTGGCCTTGGTTTTATTATTGAAATCTGCTTGCTCCGATTCGTTCATGGCAAGTAAGCGATTTTGTTCGCTTCTACTTGCGGCTAAGGAGGCGCGACTATCGTTTTGCTCTTTAAGCTCAACTTCAACTTGTTCTTTTTGGCCTTTTAGCTGATGTTTTAAATCATTAATTTTAGCGACTGACTCTATGATTTTATCTTCCACAGAATT
>CAZOUW010000015.1:25187-27900 GCA_964583075.1 uncultured Candidatus Saccharibacteria bacterium
TGATGAATGGCGTCTTCATAGCTCGTTGCAACTTCTCGCAATTTATCAACATTGCTCTTGTTTTCAGCATTTTGCTGTTTTAAATCATTAATCTGATCTTGAAGTGATTGAGCATGAACATAGCGAATGCCACTAATTCCTGACGCTACTACTATGAGCAAAATAAACACCACTGGAGTTAACCTCTTAGAGATACTAACAGAATTCTGTGACCAGTTTTGTATTTTTTTCTTCATTTTTTGTTTGGATATTACTTCCTTTAGCATAGTATCACATTCCCCCGCTTATAGTAATAGTGTGAGGGCAAAAAACAGCTCTTACTTTTACGTAAGGGCTATTTTTGCAACCTTCTGTTTATTTGCTTGATTTAAATTTTAGGTATCGGCGTGTGGCAACAATGGAAGATACGCCACCTATTAGTATACCGATTATTAGCTGCGTTGCCAAAATTGCCCAGAAGTTGCGCGCAAAATATTCATTGGCATAGCCAATATCAAGTAACCCAAGGCTACTTGCACCAAAAGCTGAAGATGAAATGGCAAATAACGTATTACACAGGGCAACTGAGATGACCGCAGCAATAACTCCGTAAAGCACCGTTTCAACCACGAATGGCCCACGTATATACCAGGTACTAGCACCAAGCAAACGCATAATATTAAGCTCTTCACGACGATTAAATATTGCCATCCTAATGGTATTGAAAATAATCAACATTGATATCACCGCAAACACTACTACGCCTACAATACCGGCTTTTCGGAAAAATGCAGTCGCTTGGCTAATTTTATCAATTGCCTCTTTACGATCCCCAGAATATGATGTCTGATCTGACTGTAATGCTTTAATCTCATCTGTTTCTAAGAACTGACGTACTGGCTCAATATTGTTTGGATCAACCGGCTTAATCTGCAGGCTAGCTGGTAAGGGGTTATCTGTTTGAGAGATTGCCAATAGCAGGTCAATGTTGTTCTCATTTTGCTTACGATAGCGTTTTAGTGCCTCGTCTTTTGATACATACTCAACCGACTTAACCTCTTTAAGCCCCTGCAACTGAGTAATTAACTCGTTTTTCTTCTCTTCGGGTACTTCGTCCTTGAGATAAACTGATATATCGATTCTGTCAGTAATCTGCTGAACTGTATTAGCAAAGGTTGCATTCGCAATAACTGAAAACAATACAATAGTGAGCGTTATCACCATAACTGCTATTGCCGCAACAGCAAGCCAAGCATTACGAATAAAGTTGGTAATGCCGCCCTTAAAAATACGTGACAACGTTATAAGCTTGCGTTTCATTAGATCTTATAACCCCCACCAATCTTATCGCTCACAATCTTACCACCTTTAATAGTAACGACACGCCTCTTCAGCTTATTGACTATGTCTTGGTTATGCGTCGTCAATAGTACCGTTGTGCCATATTTGTTTATTTTTTCTAACACTGCGATTACATCCCACGCATGTTTTGGGTCCAGGTTCCCTGTTGGCTCATCAGCTATCAGTATCTTGGGCTGACGCGCAATTGCACGTGCAATTGCCACACGTTGGCGCTCACCGCCAGATAGCTCACGTGGATAACTCTTTTCTTTACCAGAAAGTCCTACAATATTAAGTACTCGGGGCACCGTATAGTGAATCTCTTTATTGCCCATGCCGACGATCTCAAGCGCAAAAGCAATATTCTCAAAAACGTTCTTGTTTGGCAATAACTTAAAATCCTGGAATACTACGCCAATTTTACGCCTTAGCAGAGGTATCTTCTTATCCTTTAAGTGCTCGTAATCTACACCACCAACAATAATCTTGCCGCTTGTTGGCCGTTCTTCACGAGTTAACAGTTTCAAAAAGGTTGATTTACCGGCACCGCTCTGACCAACAATAACAACAAACTCCTTTGGCTCTACGTGAAGACTAACACGATCGAGTGCGACGTTTGTTTTGCCATACACCTTTGTTACTCTGTCTAGAAGAATCATGTAAGCTTTATTATAACAAATCAGTTATGCTTGAGAACCCATGTTTGTACTAAGATAAGCCTGGATGAGCCCGTTGATATCGCCATCAAGCACCTTGGCCGGGTCACTGGTCTCAAAGTGCGTACGTAAATCTTTTACCTGCTTATATGGATGAAGCACGTAGCTACGGATCTGGTTACCCCACTCTGCGGATTGATTTGGCCCCTTTATGTCACTGAGATGTTCTTTATGCTGTTCCAGTTGTAAACCTGCTAGTCGAGAACGTAAAATTGTCATTGCAGTTTCCTTGTTCTGTAGTTGCGAGCGCTCATTTTGAATACTCACTGTTAAGCCCGTTGGTAAGTGGGTTACCCTCACCGCGGAATCGGTCGTATTAACTGACTGTCCACCGTGACCACCGGCCCTGTAGACATCAATCTTAAGATCTTTTTCATCAATTTCAACCTCTTCTGGCTTATCGACTTTAGGGATAACATCAACTTTTGCAAAACTGGTTTGGCGTAAGTTATCAGAATTAAATGGGCTTAGCCGCACAAGTCTGTGAACACCATGTTCACTTTTTAGTTTTCCGTATGCGTAAGGCATATTGATAATCCCTAGCGTGACACTTTTTATTCCTGCTTCGTCACCACTCGATTGGTCGATTACGTCAATCTTTCCACCAGACGCCTCAACCCACCTTGTATACATTCTTAGCAACATCTGTGCCCAGTCCTGCGCATCAGTACCACCAG
>CAZOUW010000016.1:0-25684 GCA_964583075.1 uncultured Candidatus Saccharibacteria bacterium
ACAGAAGAGCCATTAGCTGGAGATGATACAGAGAGGACTGGTTTGGTGGTGTCGGGGACGGGGTTGTTGATAGTTATTGACACCGCCGTACTACTGGTCTTGTTGCCAGACAAATCCTCGGCAACAGCAGTTAGTTGATATGTACCATTTGTATACAGTGTGGTATTAAGATCATACTCGTACGGACTTGTTAGGTCTGCAGGCTGGAGGTCAGTGCCATTCAACCTGAAGGTTACCTTTGCAATTGCATCATTATCTGCTGCAGTGGCAGTCAACCGCTTAGTGCCAACGAGCGGCGACGCCGGCACAGACACAGTCACGGTTGGTGGTGTTTGATCCGGCAAGCAAGGGTTCCCAGACATGTCTGTTGGCACACATGAGGTACTGCGAACAAACAAGAGTTTATCTATTTTAACCGCGTCCTCACTACCTATCATTTTAACTGTGTGAGTACCGGCAGCCAGGCTTGCGGTATCAACCTTAGTGGCTGTGTTGCCATTTTGATAATCTACCCACTTCCAACCTGTAGCCTGCAAGCCCGTACCACCAAAATTAATGCAGGTACCTCCATCAATTTCTAGATAAAAAGAGTCTTTGTCTGCTGCGGTTCCTGCGGCCATTCGTGCCCATACTCTGTATGTACCGACTTGATCAGCTGGAACGGTGAATGTCTGGGTAACTGTCCCTCTAGACGTATCGACAGAACATGCTGCATTAGCACGTCCGGAAGTAAGTATTGCTAGCAAACACGCTGCAGCGACCCCAAGAGTGAAAAGTGTAATTTGTGTTTTGTTCTGTTTAAATAGTGTTATTACCATTAAAAAGCCTTTAAGGCATTCTATACGCTTATGTTTCGTCTTGTCAACAAATAAAACAAGCTCGCTGATTTGCAAGAAATAATCTATACTGAAACGTAAGCATGATAAAAAAATCATCAGAAGGTTTTACTCTTGTTGAGCTGTTAGTAACAATAATAGTAATTGGCGTCGTTTTTACAGGACTAAGTAGTATTTTTATAAGTATACAGCGAGCTCAGATTAGTACCAGTTACCTAGAAAGTGCAACTCGAGCTGCCCAAAAGGAGATAGAGTCGCTCCGCAATAGCAACTACAATAGCCTAACAGCCGGACAAAACATTAATTTTACTAGCACATTGCCAGACAACTTACCCGCCGGGAGTACGGGTAGCGTTAATATATCGGAACCAACTCCCGGTCTAAAGCGTGTTGACGTAACTGTTACCTATACGTATGGCAAAACTCGCACCGTAACATTAAGCTCACTAATTGGCGTGATTGGAATCGTACAATGAAAAAATCAGATGGCTTTACCCTAATTGAAACAGTAATAGCTCTAGCCGTAACAAGCGTATTGATGTTTATTATTATCGATTTTATGACCAACAGTATTGTCCAGTACAGCGATACAGAAATCCGGGGACAACTATTAAACGATGCACAATCTAGTCTTGATGTCATCGGCAACGACATCCGCCTATCCGGTAATGCTGATACAAATAATCGTTGGCCAGACAGCCATGCACCAAACGCTCCAACCAACACGTATAGCTGGGCATCTAATGCGAGCACTTTTGTGCTTGCATCAGCAGTAGAACATACCAATGGTAATATTATCTTTGCCGATCCAGCACTCTATATTCCTGAAAAAAACAATAATATTTTTTTTGTAAGCAATCACATACTATATAAACGCACCGTAGCCGCACCGGTAGCCAATAATTCAGTTAAAACAACCTGCCCTAGCAATCTCGCAACAAGCAACTGCCCGGCTGACAGAATACTACTACGAAATGTCGATACATTTACGGTTAAATACTACAACTCACTAAACCAGGAGGTAACACCAAGTAATGCTCGTTCTATTGAGTTATACGTTAAACTAAAAAAAGTTGCTTATGGCCGTACCATAAGCACTGATTATTCAACAAGAATGGTATTTAGAAATGATTAGCATGTTACGGAAACTAAAAAATCAACAAAATGGCATGATGCTCGTCAGTGTTATGATTATTACGAGCGTGCTTATTATTATTGGCTTCTCTATCGCCGACCTCACCATCAGTCAATACTCAATAAGCAATAGAAAAGTCTATACCGCAAATGCACTCATGGTTGCTGAGGCCGGCGTTGAACAATCAGTAAAGCAGATTAACGACAACAGTAACTTTACTGGCTATGCAACAGATCAAGTATTTTTTAATAATACAACTCAAGGAAAAGGCGTTTACACAGTGACTGTGGCAAATGATCCTGGCGACACCAATGCTAAGATCATTACGGCAACTGGTAAAGTTTCTAGATACAACAAACCAACTCAAGTCATTAGCACCCAGATTGTAAAAGTCACGGTAGTTGGTACTGGATCAGAGGGATATTCTGTCCACACAGGCCCAGGCGGCTTAATATTAGGTGGAAGCGCAAACATTACTAATTCGGACGTTTTTGTAAATGGCACTATAACCATGTCTGGCGCATCAAAAATTGGCACCTATGCTCAGCCATTAGATGTACAGGTTGCCTATCAAGCCTGTCCTACTGGCAACACGCCAGGCCCAACCTATCCACAAGTTTGTACCACCGGTCAGCCAATATCAACTGCCTGGAGTACGGCAATCTATGGAACAGTCTGCGCAACCAAACAAACTAGCAATAACTATCCTAGTGGCAATCCAAGCGGCAATATTCTACCAGGAAGTACCGGTTCTGGTCTTCAAATCGGCTGTACCGCGCCGCCTGTCAGCCCACCAAGTTACGACAGAGCAGGACAGATTGCCGCTGTTACAAGCACTGTTGCAGGCAATAACATCAATTACGACTGTAGTCAGTGGCAAAACCCCAATGGTTTTGTTAGAACTTGGCCAGCTAAAGTTAAAGTAACTGGGAACGTTAGCTGGTCAAGCAGTTGCGACCTAACCATTACCGGCAATGCCTACATAACAGGTAACCTTGATATTGGTGGTGCCGCAAAAATTAGAGTGGCCAATAGTGTTGGTACCACCCGACCCGTAGTTATAGTCGATGGGACTATCACTACAGGCGGCTCGGCCCAAATGATTGCCAACAGCAGCGGCACCGGAATACACTTTATCAGTTTTAAATCTAGCGCCAGCTGTAGCCCAAACTGTACTAGCGTTACTGGCAATGACCTAAAAACTTCACAAAACCAAACTACTGTTAACATCGGGGGTGCCGCAAACCTACCCGGCATGATATTTCAAGCATACTGGGGAAAGATTGTAATTGGCGGTAGCGGCACTTTGGGTTCTGCAGTCGGTCAAACTGTTGATATGAGCGGCGCCGGTACGGTAACATTTGGGACTGCCCTTTCTTCAGGTAATAGAACTTGGACAATCACGAGCTATCAACAAAAGTTTCCTAACTAGTTATGCCGCCAGAACCAAACCCGCAAACTACCATAAACAAGTCTCAACCCGTACAACAGCAATCAGATAGCAAGCAAAAAGCTGAACATGATGACAGATACGCTGAGGCACTCGCTAAAATGGCAGCGCTTGATATGCAAATGGAAGAAAAAGCAAAACCAGAGCAAAAACACTTCATATCCAAAAAAATTCTCGTCTATATTGTTGCGTCTCTCGTTATCAGCATCGCAACATTAATTATCGGGCATTTTGTAACTCGTAACCACACTGAGCAACAAGATAGTCAAACAATTAATCAACTACTTGAAACAACTAAAGATGTTCGCGACTTAGAAAATCAATAGTTTTATTTTTTGCCTATATTTCCTAAGTGAGTGTGCTGAAAACCAGAGCTAAACTTTAAACCATATCCAAGCGCGCGATCAATCCCGATGTGAGCAAACCAAAGACAAGTAAATCCAAGCAAAAAGCGACTCTCTGTTGTAAAGACAAAAATTAGTAATATCGCAGGAACAATCAAACTGTGACCAATATTATAAAGTATTGCACCGATATGTTGGTTGGCTAAGTATCCAACCATAAATAAATCGAAGGCAACAGAAATAACACGTAATAAAGCAACGAAAAGCTCTGATCAAAATATACAAACGTAGCCACTACGAAAATAGCCAAACCCTCTAAACGTTAAAAATAAACCGGCAGTTTCATGTCTAGCACTATATCAAACTATTTATATATGTTGACAAAGAGCATACTCGCTAAACCCTTTATGGTAAGATAATGGTAAGTACAAGGTTTAATGATGATTAAAAAATCTCACCGTCAACAAGCTAAGAAATTTTTATCAAAGCTCCCTAGTAGTAGAATACTCATACCTGTAGTTGCTCTAGCTGGAATGGTATTTATTCTTAGTGCCGCAGCAGCATCACAGTCAATATCACTGGAGAGTGAAGGCGGCACACGATCGGGTAGCGTTAATCCAATTGATGTGAGTGATGCTTCCGGAAGCAAAGCGATACAGTTTGGCACGGTTGCTAGTGGACAATCGGCCGCCATGAACCGTGTTATGGCAAATGCGCCCTATTGGGGGGCAGGACTCTATTGGCCGCGTGCACGAGAGGCTGGTGAAGTCGATGATCAGAAAGAATTTGATGTACACGTTGAAAGAGTTGGTCGCGGTAAAAAACCAGATGTATTGCGAGTATTCGGCGGTACGGGAGATGCTAATAATGGCAATTGGACCTGGCCCAATGTTGCCGACGCCAATGTTAAAGGCCATGACGGTATCACCTGGGTAAGCTTTAAAGTCGACCTAGCCACAGTTGCGTCCGGTAGCCAAACCGCAAATTGGGTAAAAAGCATCAAAACCATCCCGACCACCAGGCCACCCGTTATTCTCACAATACATCACGAGCCAGAAAATGATGCTCCGAGCAGTAGTATCACAGCTGCTGACCCCTGGGTAAAAAATTGGCTAAAAGCCCAGGTTGAGATTGGTCGTGCTGTCCAACAGGCCAACAATCCTAATGTTGTTTATGGACCCATTTTTATGGGTAAGTACTACCTTGGAGATGTCAGCGAAACACACCCACGAAGCTTGTATCGTTGGATGGCACTCGCTGAGAAAGAAGGCTTGCTGGATGATCTCAACCAAGTTTACGATTTTGTCGGCTGGGACCCTTACCACGAAGGTAGTCGCACCGATAAGGAAGGCTTTCCAAAGCTAGCGCCCCCACGTGATACAGCAGACTACTGGTTCAAACAGTCACTTGCATTTAATAAAAAGTACTTCCCGGGCAAGGAATTTGCGATCGGAGAAATTGGCTATGTCAACGAACACCCTGAGGCACAGCGTCTCGCCTGGCTACAAGATGTTAAGAAGTGGGTAGATGAACGCCCGGGCGAAGTCATGGCAGTATGCTATTTCGATGCCTCAATAAATGTAAACTGGTATCTATCCCTCGGTGTTGGAGGTAGACTAGCTACTCCGTATCAAAAGCAGGTCGCCGAATTCTGGGGTTCGCTCTATAAAGACTAGATAACTTCTCGTTCCGGCGAAAAACCCATCATAAGGATGGTCTCTGTCATTGGTACGATTTGTGCTACAAAGCAGTATACTTGAAGCATGTATTTGTTATCAGTGTCCTCATTTATGTTCTTTTTACCGGTGGTTTCAGTAGTTGCAGAGGTAATAGCAAGCAAAAATCATGCACCTCTTATTGGACTGATTGGAAAATGGTTTGTATTTTGGGCAATTGGTATCCGTTTGTTTACTGCCGGAGTTCGGCAAGTTACTAAGCCGGGCCTTACAGCCGAAGGCATTTTGGGAATTAAAGACAAATCATCTTGGATAGTTATTCGTGAACTTGGTTTTGCCAATGTTTCAATGGGTTTGGCTGGCATTATTTCCCTATGGCAGCCAGATTGGCGACCAGCAGTTGCTTTAATTGGCGGATTATTTTTGCTACTTGATGGATTCCAACACATCCACAACAAACGAAACTTCGAAGAAAATATTGCCATGTATTCAGATCTGTTTATTGGCGTAATGATGGCCGTTTACCTTATGAGTTTGCTATAAAAAAGGCACCTCATTGATGCCCAAGAAAAATATTCATTATACAGCTTAGTAGCTGAAGTTAGAACTAAAATCCTATCTCCAGATACGTTTTTTTGTTAATTATCCCATCATCGATGATTTGTGCAAAATGATCTATGACCTCATTGGGCAAGTTATTTATTTGCACCCAAACTAGCTCGCTACATTTTTCTGGCTCTGCATTATAGAACGGATAATCTTTATCACGAATGACAAATTCGTAAGCTACATACTCAGTAGCAGTAGTGTTACGAGCAGCCACACAAGCGAACTCAAGATCATCAGCCTTTATGAGTACTCCAAGTTCTTCTTGAATTTCACGTATTATGGCCCGTAGAGGGGTCTCACCTTCTTCAACATGTCCACCAAAGGGACACAAATGACCATCCATCCAGCCCGTATTTGCTCGCCTGCCCAAAAGAACCTTGTCATTCTTGAGTATGAAAACATTAACGGAAGGTGCAATAAGATGTGCCATACATACATAATAGCAAAGTAGACGCCGGTTCTGGCGCCTACTAATTAAATTCAGTTTGGTACGCCCGGACGGATTCGAACCGCCGACACCTGGTTCCGAAGACCAGTGCTCTAATCCGCTGAGCTACGGGCGCGCACTATCTGTATGCAATAACAGAGGCATATTATAACAGATTAGGACTGATTTTTCTTCTCTGTTTTTTTGCTGACAGTTTTTGCTGGAATTGACCTAATAACTTGAGGTTGATTGATTATCTGTAACTGCTCGGCAAGTTTTAGTATAAGTTCTTGGGCCGCCTCAACACTCATGCCAACCCGGGCAACTTGCTGCGAAGTACTACCAAGTGAAAAATTAATAACAACCCCGTTTTTGTTCGCTTCAATAACCGAATTATCTGTAAAGGCAACTTTATTATCAAACGGAATAACCATCATGATCTGTTTAAGTAATTGCTCATCGGCCTGAACACCTTTGTCAGCTTCTTGGCTATAACCAGCAAGCTCCCATAGCTTTAGTGACTCACCGTCTGATACATTAAAATGATTCATTAGCAACATCAGCACTTCTTCATCTGGTAATTTGTGTCCTGCCTCAATATCTTCAAGCACTGAAGTATCGATTTCTACCGCCCCACTCACCTCAAGCAAGCTTTCTTTTGCCTTTTCCCGTAAGTGTCGCAATCGCAAACCAATAACTTTATAAGGTTTTGTCTCTCCCATGCACTTATAATGGTACCCTTTGTTCTGGGTTTTATGCAAGCAAAAGCAGGTATAATGAGTGTGATGAACATCAAGAAAAATGCATCGCTGGCTGACTACACCTCTTTCAAAGTTGGTGGCCCTGCAGAAAACCTCATCTTGCTTGACATCCAAGATACGCTCAGTGATGTACTAAGTAAAATTGATGACGTAAACCTTTGGGTGCTGGGTGGTGGCACAAATACACTTATTTCTGATGAGGGGCTGCCTGGTACGGTCATTATTAATAGTGCCGGGTCGGCCAAACTTATAGATGGTACAACTATCACGGCAAATAGTAGTACCGATTGGGACGAACTCGTCCGTTTTGCCATCAAACATAATTTATACGGGCTAGAATTTATGAGTGGCATTCCTGGGACTGTTGGCGGTGCTGTTGTTGGGAATATTGCCGCTTACGGCCAGAAACTTGCCGATACGCTAAAAGAAATTGATACTTACGATACGCGTACACAGGAAACTAAAACCCTTAAAAAGGATGAGCTTGGCTTTGATTATCGATTTAGTAATTTACAAGAAGCAAGGAACAGGCACTTGGTTATCCTAGATGCAACCTTCCAACTATCCAAAAAACCTACTTCACAACTAGAATACGAATCCGCTCTTAAAGTTGCAGCAGAACTAAAAACCGTACCGCATTCACTCGAGGATAGACGAACCATAATTATGGAAACCAGGAAGCGAGCTGGGTCACTACTCAGTAAAGCCGGTACTGAACATGCAACTGCCGGATCATTTTTTAGAAATCCACTAGTTAACGAAAATCAGGTTGAGAAAATTTTATCTTATGAAGAAGCCGGTATAAGTAAGGATAAATTACTCCGGCAAAATACTTTACACGGTGGCAATAGTATGCGAGTTTCTGCCGCTCATGTCTTGCTTGCTGCTGGCTTTAAACGGGGCCAATCGTGGGGCAAAGTGCGCTTGCATCCAGATCATATCCTTAAGATAGAGAATACCGGTGGTGCCTCGGCGCAAGATATCTATGATGTAGTTGAATTGATACTTGCAACCGTCCAGTCAAAGCTTGACATAAAACTAGAGCCAGAAGTCCGCTTTTTAGGCCACTTCAACTAGCTGTCGCTGGGCAGTGGGAATGCTCGGGCAAATTCTTTAACTTCATTACTTAACGCGCTAAGCAATTTTTCGTCGTTTTTGCCTTTGGCGGCTTTTGCCATCCACTGCGCAACGGTTGCCATATCATCCTCTTTTAGTCCTCTGGTTGTGATGGCCGGCGTACCGAGTCGCAGCCCACTTGGCCGGAACGGTGGCAGTGTATCATTTGGGATCGCATTGCAGTTAGCAGTCAAACCTATCCGATCATACAAATCTTGCGCTTCCCTTCCATCAAAACCAAAGCTTGTCATCATATCAACCTGAATTAAGTGGTTGTCGGTGCCATTGGTTACTAATTTAAAGCCGCGTTCCATTAATTCATCCGCGAGCCGTTTGGCGTTTGCCAAAATTTGTTTTGCATATACTTGAAAATCTGGTTCTAACGCCTCACCAAAAGCAACTGCTTTGGCAGCGATGGTATGCATATGTGGCCCGCCCTGAAAGCCCGGGAAGACTTCTCTATCAATTAAAGTCGGTAAATTTTCTACCGTCTTTTCTGGCGCTTTGAGCGGATTACTCACAGTACCTTTTGTAAGTATTAAACCGCCGCGAGGACCTCGCAGTGTTTTGTGAGTTGTGGTGGTAATAATATTAAAGCCAAAATCAAACGGATTTGGTAAAACCTTACCAGCTATCAATCCGGCAATGTGTGCCATGTCGGCCATTAACACCGCGTTAACCTCTTTGCCTATTTCTGCAAACTTTGCATAGTCAAGGTTGCGCGGGTAGCCACTAAAGCCCACCAGGATAATTTTTGGTTTTTCTTTTAGGGCCGTTTCTCGCATAGCATCATAGTCAATTTCACCGGTCTCAACATCCTTAATGCCGTATCGCACAAAGTTATAAAGCTTTGCGCTACTGGTCACTGGGTGACCATGTGTTAGGTGCCCACCGTGATCAAGCTTCATAGCCATAACAGTATCACCGGGCTCTAACCACGCCTGATAGACGGCGATGTTGGCCGGTGCCCCGCTGTGAGGTTGTACGTTGGCATGATCAGCACCAAAAAGCCGTTTTGCTCGGTCGATTGCAATCTGCTCAATAACATCCGTGTTTTCTTGGCCACCATAGTATCGCTTACCGGGGTAACCTTCTGAGTATTTATTTGTTAACACACTACCGAGTGCGTCTAAAACATCCCGGCTAACATAGTTTTCCGATGGAATAAGCTCCAGGCCTTCTCGTTGGCGTTTTTCTTCTTTTGTAATCGCTTGCGCAATCTTAACATCTTTCATATCAGTCTCCTTTTCGTTGCTAATCAGGTGTTATTACTTGCGCTATATCATACCCGTATTGTACTGTATTTATAGGTTACAAAAAACAAAAACGGACTATTTTACAATTATTCATATAGTGATATAATATTTCAGCTATGCAAACAACTAACGAGAAAATCGGCAGTTTAATTTATCAAATACGACAAGAACGAGGCTTAACTCAATCTGATTTTGCCAAACAGCTTAAAACCAGTCAGTCAGCCGTTAACCGCATTGAGCATGGACGACAAAACCTCAGCCTTGATATGTTGGCACGCATCAGCGATGTCCTTAATAAACCCCTTATAAATATTTCTAGTGGTGCTATCAATCTTCGGATTGAAGGCGGCCATGAATTACACGGTGAAGTCTCAATCAAGAGTTCCAAGAATGCAACCGTTGCGCTACTATGCGCAAGCCTCCTGAATAAGGGGACAACAAGGCTCAAAAGCGTACCTCGCATAGAGGAAGTAAACCGATTGGTAGAAGTTTTACGCAGTATGAATGTTAGCGTGCGCTGGATTGGTAATGACCTTGAGATTAAGCCACCGGAAAAAATCAATATTGCCGACATGAATAAATCGGCTGCTCGCCGAACACGTAGCGTCATTATGTTTATTGGCCCGTTGATGCACCACGTGAGCAAGTTTGATATCCCCTACGCTGGTGGCTGTGAGCTTGGCCGTCGTACGGTCCTGCCCCACTTATATGCACTAGAAGAATTTGGTGTTGATGTTTTTACAAAAAGTGGCCACTACCACGTCGGCGTTGATAAAAAACTACCAAAACGGCCGGTCGTATTATATGAATCTGGTGACACAACTACAGAGAATATACTAATGGCGGCCGCTGGTTTTGAGGGTGAAACAATTATAAAAATGGCAAGTGCCAATTACATGGTGCAGGATGTCTGCTTTTTCTTAAAACGGCTCGGTGTAAAGATTGATGGCATTGGCACAAGTACACTCCGAGTCCGTGGCGTAAAGAATATCCGCAAGAATATCACTTACAGCCCGAGCGAGGACCCGGTTGAGGCTATGACATTTATCGCTGCAGCTGTCACCACAAATTCTTCAATTACAATCAAACGTGCACCACTCGAATTTTTAGAACTCGAACTTCTGAAACTTGAGAAGATGGGCCTCGCATTTAGCCAATCAAAACCATACAAGGCAGACAATGGCCAAACAGACTTAGTGGATCTCACTATTCATAAACATAATGGCAAGCTGCAAGCCCCTGCCGAAAAGGTCTATGGCCGCCCTTTTCCAGGCGTTAATATTGATCATCTACCCTACTTTGTGCCGATTGCAGCAGTCGCACAAGGGCGCACCCTTATCCACGACTGGGTCTACGAGGACCGAGCCCTCATGTTCACTGAGATGAAAAAAATTGGCGTTGACCTAGAACTTGCCGATCCACACCGTATTTATATTAATGGCCCGACTCGCTTCCGCGCAGCTGATTTAGTTGCACCAAGCGGAATTCGTCCAGCAGTTATTATTCTAATAGGCATGTTGGCAGCTGAAGGTACTAGCATGCTCCGCAACGTATATACTATCAATCGTGGCTATGAAGATTTAGCGGAGCGACTTAATTCGCTCGGTGCTAATATTACTGTCATGCACGAACTTTAAGCCTGCAATCCGGCACGAGCAGGAGAAGCCCAAGCGCCGCCAGTCTCAACCTTGCGCATAACCTTTTTGTTATCTTTTATGCAGCGTAGAATTGCTACTAACTGCACAGCGTTCATTACATAGAAGACAAAATACATAAGCGGCGCGTACAGGCTCAGACGAAATTTACTCTTACTACTAAGATGCTCGTCAGGCCAAACCGTCCATAAAATGTAAAGCGTAATGACTATATACGCACCAATGATGGCACGTGGATTTTGCTGGATAATACTTAGGTAAATTATATATGCCAGCAGCAATGGCTCAACGAGCAGTACTAGTTCACCGAATACTGCCAACGGCATACGATAGAGTGTCAGCATACGACTATACAATGGGCTATTACTGCCAACCATTCGTCCGTACTTAAGCAAATTTTGTAACATGCCGAGCTTCCAGCGATAGCGTTGTTTAAAAAGCGCTTTGTACGTTTGCACACCTTCTGTCATGGCCAAAACATCAGACGCGTAGATAATCTTTTGGTGCAAGTTGCCTTTGGAGACAATTTTTAGACTTAAACCAATGTCTTCTGTTTGGGTATCGGTGTCATAGAACTTAGCCTGACGCACTACATCCATCCGGTAAGTTGACCCGACACCACCAACAATAAACTCACTATTGGTAAGCGTGTAAAACTTTTTTGATCGATAGCCAATCATATGCTCAAACTTTTGAAGTAGTCCTAGCATACTACCATTATCCATAACCTGCACGTTAGCAGCTAAACCCACTACTTCAGATTTATCAAAATGCTTCACCGCATTACTGATAGCGTACCTATCAAGTAATGAGTCAGCATCGAGTGTCATCAACAAATCGCCTTTTGCCCATACACGCAGAGCATGGTTCATGGCCTCGCCCTTACCGACATTTTTTTGCTTGCGCAACAAGTGGATATCCATATTTGGATGAGCTTTGATATAGTGCCAGACCAAGCTTCTTGTTTGGTCGGTTGATGCATCATCGACCACCAAGATTTGTAATTTGCGGTATGTGTTTTTACGAACAGATTCGAGTGTTCTTATTACACCCATCTCCTCATTGTGAGCTGGGATTATAAGTGTCACCAATGGGCGTAAACCTGGACTCTTCTTGTGAGGCTTGCTTTTTCTGACTGCCTGCTTGATGTCGTAAATGTTAGCGCCGGCAATATAAAGTCCAAAGTGCGCAGTATTAATAATTGCAATCAATGCGAAGGCATAAAATAAAAAGTCCCTAAGCATTGGTCACCCCCACTAATTCAAATACAAATAATGTACGGTTCTGGAAATTAGCCCCTGAACATGTTTGTAGTGTTAGAATTGGCGCACCTTTGTCACCCAAAACACTACTATCACTTGGATTTGTGGTGAATGAACGAGTTAGCCTGTAAGCAAAACGCTGATTATTATCAGTAGTTACATATGCCATACTACCTGGCTTGATACTCAGCAGGCGAGCAAATACATTGGATCGATTATGCCCATAAATAAAGGTGTTACCACCAATAGCATTCGGTCGCGATGTCATAACCGCATAGTGTGCACTATTCTTACTCAACGTCCATTTTTGGTTCTGCTTGTTATAGTAACCTTTTGCAACCGGGACATTTATATCTGCGTCTAGTATTTGTATATTAACTGGGTAGCCAGGTGTTTTCCGGTTATTATCTTGAGTAATTACATCCTGCTCACCGGTGTCTTGTTTGGCAGCCTCACTAGCTTCAGGAACATAATTATATTCCTCGTTAGTATTACTATTTTTAGCCATCAGGGCACCGCCCGCCATGATCATGAGTAGGCCAAATAGTGATATAACAATGTGTATTCTTCGTTTCATAAAACAAAGGGGCAGCGATTTCTCGCTGCCTTCTCCGTCAATGACCCTTAGCGAGTCTTGTTTACTGCAAAACGCACGATTGTTGAAGCAACAATTACTACGCCTACAGCAATGCTTGTTACTGCAATTGCAGTTAGTACGCGATTACCGCCTGTATTTGGTAGAATAACACTACCTGTTACAACAGCACCTGCACCTTTTCCACCTTCGTACATATAGTCTCTCCTTATGGTGTTAAGACGCGAATTAGGTAGCTTAAGCCATCAAGAAAGAGGGCCCAAACGACCCTCACGCTTGTACAATAGTATTTTACTATTTTTATGCTTATTTGTAAAGCTTATTGTTAAATAATTTTACTGTCTACAGCCACTGAACATTATCGAGATATGCAACCGTACCAGCACCAGAACTCATAATTATTTGGAGGCTTGCAGTCTTAACGTTCGCTGAACTTGGAGTGTAACTGAACGTTACCGTGCCGCTCACATTATTAGCTTTGGTATATAAATACTTACCGCTAACCCAGTTACCGTTAGCATCATATTCATCGATGTAGAAACCAATTTCGCCGGCCATTGCAACAACTTTTAGGTCACAACTAACTTGGTATGTGTTACCACTCACAACACTTACGTTTGGTGCAAAAAGATGGGCATTTTTGCCAGCAATGTTTGTAAGCTTAGCCGAGTTTTTTGGGTTTGCCGCTGAACCGTGACTACCGGTATCGAGCGTAATTGCTGATGCTGCATCGGTCTTCCAGCCAGTCAGGCCAGTTTCAAAATCACCGTTTATTAGTAGATTAACGGGTGTTGGGGTTGGTTCTGGTGCTGGGCCCGCGGTTGCTACAAACCACTGAATATTATCGATGTAAACTGTAATGCCTGAATTACTTGTAACAATTATCTGCAGTCGTGCCTTTGCCACCATATTTGAGCTGGCGGTATACATAAATGATAGGTCTTTAGCATACCAAGCATTGATAGTTTGCTTGTACTGCCCGCTAACCCAGTTACCGTTAGCATCATATTCATCGATGTAGAAACCCACTTCACCGCTGGTTATTGCTGCAATATTTACGTAGCCCTTAACAACATACGTACTTTTTGGATTTACACCAACTGTCGGGGTGAAGACATGAATGTTTTTTGTGCCAGCAGTAACTTTAACTGACCGTGCTGCCTCGGGTGAATTACCCTTAGAAGTTGTATCAACCTTCACTGCTGTACCGCCATCAGTTGTCCAGCCATTACCAAGTGCTGATCCCGCTGCCGGGTCTTTCACCAAATTATCTGCCGTATCGGCAGCCACAAGCCCCTTGCTAACATTCGTAACACTGATATTCTGACTTTTAACGTAAGCAGCAATGGTTGATAAATCTGCAGTACTAAATTGATAATCTTCTGGGTTGGTACTTGGGTTATCCTGGATATCATGAAACACTAGGATCAACCATGTACCATCTGCAGCCGCTTGGTTTATGTAACCCTTGACTGTATCAACACTCACACCTGCTTGTACTTGTTGTACGCGTAGTAAGTAGTTGCTGTATGGCCAGATATTATAGCCGGTATCAGCAAAGCCTCTGTGATTTGTGTAATACTTTGCAATAGCGGCCAAAACATTTTGATTATAGTCACCGTATGGTGTTGCAAAAGAAGTAGCGTTAATACCTTGGGCCTGAAAAGCTTTTTTACTATTTGCAACTTCTTGCTCAAGTTTAGTTGCAGTAATTTCAGTCATTAGCGGATGACTAACACTGTGTGATCCGATTTCCCAGCCATAGGTATTTTGCAATGACTTAACCTGTGCCCAGGTCATGTAAGGAATATCTGTATCGGCTGCACATGTATTTGGTACCGTTGTTTTACCAACACACCCGGTTGTAACATAACTCGTGCCAGTAAATCCATACTGAGCTAAAGCTGGTGCGGCTTTAGTAATATTACTCGTTCCGCCGTCATCGAATGTAAATGAGACCTTTGCTTTTGGCGTAGCGTTTTGTACAGCTGCCTCTGCAGTATTATTTTTAGTTGCACCAACTGTAAAAACAGTAGTGACTACTGCACCGGTTAGAAAAAGCTTTTTAATAAAAGAAGTGGTCATTATTACACTCACAAAGCCCACCGCTTTAATAAATTTCTCCTATATTGTTACAAATTTTTGCTTTTTTGTCAAATAAATAAAACGGTAGTATTAACTACCGCCTGTTTGGGGCGAATGATGGGAATCGAACCCACGACCTCCGGAACCACAACCCGGCGCTCTAACCAACTGAGCTACATTCGCCATGCGTAAAACAGAGGTCATTATACAGGGTTCTGCTAATTGATGCAATTACCACTATTTATTTTACCCCTGTTAAGAGTATTGACAATCATACCTGGTTATGCTATTATGTAATTTGGCCTTTATTTCAGAGGTTGGAGTCTAAAAGTATGGTATTTCCCCTGTTTAACAGAGGTAGAGAAACAGATTTTTAGCCTTAACAGTTAGGTATAGATATAGCGTCTCCTTTTTTGTGAGCACGCGATTGTCGATATGAGATATTAATCTTTTAATGTTTTGTACCGACAATCGTCGGACCCACCCCAGGCCCGCCTGGATAAAACAGGAGATTAGTAAAAATGAAGCGTTCCACCAAGCGAGTTCTGCTCGCCATTGTCATGCTCATCGTGATCGCCATGGGCGCCACGTTCTGCAGTTCACCTGCAAGCGCCGGCTCTCACGGAGGAGATCACGGCTACGGCCACGAGACCACGACCACCGTCGTGCAGACGACCACAACCAAGGTTCCCGAGACCACCACAACCACCGTCGTGACCACCACAACCTTCCCGGCAACGGTCTGCTGCGCGCAGTCCATCACCCCACCGGTCACGCCCTACGTTGGTGTGCCCGAAGTGGCGCCACCGGCCACGCCCGTCACAGAGACGGCAGGAGCTCCGATCGCCTTCACCGGATGATCCAAGTTCAGGCGGGATCCTGAAGGAACATGGTGGGGAGCGTTGTTGCAACCGAGATGTGACAGACAACAAGTCTGAGCAACTCAGGGCGCACTCGCTCCCCACCATTCCTGCCTAAACCACATATCTATGCCTAACTAAAAAATCCCAAGAATCCTGACACACCCTGTAGGGTGTTTTTTTACTGCTTAATCTTGCGGTTCCTCAAAATCAATTCCAAATTCATCGTGCAGGAACTGCTTCATTTGTTCTACACCGTCTTCTATATTTTCAACTGACTCGGAGGCAACCTTAACTTTTTTTTGAACATCATCCATTGGCTCCCGTATATCTTGCCTGATAAGTTCTGTTTTTGTATCAACGACATCATCAACGGTATCACTGCTATAATCTACTACCCTGTCGGCAACAAAATTAAGCATAACACCCGCTATAGCCACCTTGGCAGTATAGTTTACAAGTGTCCCGCGCTTACGTACATCCCACCACTTTGCTTCTGTATCCTTTGGTCTTTCCACTGGGTTAACTATATAAGTCAACTCTGCCTCTGGATATAATAATATTCACTACAAACTCTCAGGAAGGTAATCTTTTAATGGAGAGATTGAGCTCTATTTTTGCAATCATCCTCTCACCCTCTACCCTTGTTAATAATATTGACAATTATACCCGGTTATGCTATTATGTATTTTGGCCTCTATTTCAGAGGTTGGAGCGTGAAATTTGGGCATTTCCCTTTTTTAACAGAGGTAGAAAACTCATTTTTACACTTAACAGTTAGGTATAGATAGCACCCAACGGGCTGGTAATGATTCACCTTTTTACTAGAGTACTTGGCCTTCATAAGATATGTAATTTTTTAAATGTTTTATGTAGGCCAAAGCCTAGAAAAACCAACCATACCCTACCCCAGAGGGAGCAAAAAAAGTGAAGCAGAGTACAAAGGAAACGCTAGGTCTGTTCGGTGGCATACTGATCATCATGGTTGCAGCCGCATTTGTGATGTTCACGATCAAGTACGCATCCGAGGACAACGACGTCCCCGAGAGCTACTTCAACGACACGACCACGACGGAGTTCACCATCCCGCCACCAACGTCAACCACGGAGGTCACCACGACCACCGAGACTGAGGTGCAACTCGCACCCAATGGCCCCGGAACTGGCAGCTGTGTCGAACGACTCCCCTCGGGAGAGATCGTCGACTGCGGCTGAAGTCACAAGGCCTGGCGGGAACCAGGAACAGGCGGGGAGCGCGCGAGCGTTCAAGATTGCCAACGGATTCTCCGAGGCCTTCTTGAACCAGCGCTCCCCGCCGCTAGAACTCCTAACCAATCTACTACTCACTCAACACATATCTATACCTAACTAAAAACACATTTAACCTAACGCACCGACTACGGTGTTTTTTATTATTCTTGAGAAAGGACCTTTCAGTTATAATAACGCGTACGCCCTGGTAGCTCAGCTGGATAGAGCAGGAGACTTCTAAGCTCAAGGTCGCAGGTTCGAATCCTGCCCGGGGCGCCAGAACTTATGAAGAGATCTTTGAAAGGTCTTTTTTATTATCTAGGCAAATCATGCAAAATTCGCCAATATTACAGAGGCGTGGTATGATACAATGCGTCCCACGCGGGTGTGGTATAACGTTTATTATTCCTGCCTTCCAAGCAGGCGACGAGGGTTAGACTCCCTCCACCCGCACCAGCTTAGAATTGTGATACAGCTTCCGTAAAACAACGGGAGCTTTCCTTTATCAGACATGACTTAACGACTTTCGAGAGCTTTATGAAGTTCTGGCGCATCTAGCTGCAGTTGCTGGCCGGGATTAACTTGCCCTGCGAGTAATTTTTGCGCGACCACATTCTCTACTGCACGTTGCATCACACGGCGCAGTGGTCGCGCACCTAGTCTTGGATCATAGCCCCGCGTCGCAAGCAGCTCTTTGGCACGGTCTGTCAGCACGACACTAACTTTTTTATCAGCCAATGTTTTGTTCAAAGAGCGTAGCAGCAAGTCAACCAGCTGCATGAGTTCCTCCTTTTTGAGTGGCCTAAATAACACTATCTCGTCAAAGCGATTTAGAAGTTCTGGCCTAAAGACATTGGCATTTATAAGTTCGTCAACAAAGGCTTCTTCAAAATCTTCTAAGTTTTCACCTTGGCTAATGTGTGCCCTGATTTGCTCTGCGCCAGCATTACTCGTACAAATAATAATTGCGTCACGGAAACTAATAGGTTTATTATTGGCGTCTCTTAGTACTCCTTCGTCCAGCATCTGAAGTAGCACGTTTAAAACATTGGGGTGAGCTTTTTCAATTTCATCCAGTAGCACTACACTAAAAGGCTGTTTGGCTATTTGCGCACACAGGCTATAAGGATCACTCGCACCAATTGTTAATAGTCTACTTGTATCTTCGGAGTGCGAATACTCGTTTAAATCAATCCGTACCAGACGTTCTTCTCCACCAAAGTAAACTGACGCGAGTGCTTTTGAAAGCTCAGTTTTACCAACACCAGTTGGTCCTAAAAACAAGAACGTACCGATTGGCCGATTCTGATTACGCACACCACTACGAGCACGCCGCAGAGCATCGCTCACAAGTGTGACTGCCCGTGTTTGATTGATCATGCGTTCGTGAATTTTTTGCTCAAGATTAAGTAGTGTGTCACGCTCGGCAGCAGTATCGGCTGACTGCACTTTAACATCAAATGATTTTTCTACGGCCTGCTTAACACTCTTTGCTGTAACAAAATGCTCGGCCTCCGGAAAGTTTGCTGCTGCTTCTAGTAACTTAATTGCCTTACCTGGGAACGCCTGTTCATGGATAAAACGCTCTGCCAGGCTATATGATTCATTAATTGATTGGTACATATAAACCAACTTATTTTTACCTTCCAGTAATATAACTTCGTCCTCAACTACCTGCGTGGTCTCGTCATGCTCTAGTGGTTTCACGGCAACACGGTTAGCCAGTTGGGCCAAGCCAGGATTTTCCTGACTCAAGCGTAACCACTCTTGATCTGTTAACGACAAAATAATGCGTAAGGCCCCTCCCTGTAAAATCGGTAATAGTAAGTTGGATAGATCCACAGATCCCGTGCCATCACGCAAGAATAGTTGTGCATCATCAAGAAAAATTATTACATTCTTAGCGTGAATCGCTTCGTTAAAGACACGGATTAAGAGCTCCTCCAATTGACCACGAGCCTTGGCATTAGCAATCAAATTTGCTGCATCAAGTGTTATAACCTGCTGATACAGCAGTTCCTTTGGTATTTGTGAATTTGCAAGTAATAGCCGCTGCGCCAAACCGTAGACAAGTGTTGTTTTGCCAACGCCAGATTCACCAACCAGCACAACATTCCGACGGCCGTGTTGAGCGAGAACTCGCATTATCTGGTCAATATTCTGCTCGCGACTTTCAACTGGTCGACGCAAAAAACCACCGTTTTGAATACTGTCCGTAATATTAAAACCAACATGATTAAGTAACGGCGCCCAGCCAAAACTTAAGTCCCGACCAATACCCCCAAAGTGACTTTTCTGTTCAGCACGCTCAATCATACGACGAATATGTGCAAACCATTCTACGCCATTTTCAATATCTTCTTTATCGAGAGCCAGAGTTGCCAATGTTGGTTCTGCTTCTGGAATAGATAATATAAGTGCGCCTGCTAGATCCCCAGAATCAACTTCAGTGCTATTGGTATTTTTTGCGAGTTCAATCGCACGATTCCATACAAGTGCACTCGAGCCCTCATCATCAGCCGAAAACTGCTGGAGGAAATCCTTGCCAATGCCAAATCGCGCTCCAAAAAAGTAGCCGCCCTGCTGTACAGAAACAACCTTCGCTAAGTCTTTTGGTGTCATATCATCTGAAAGTTGCGCTAGTAAACGTCTACTTACAACATCACTAAGATCACGCGCTGCATCAAGCTTTGCTATCGGGGATAAATCTGCAAGTTCCCCATGATACCATGCCAACATTAATGTGTTTATCGATAGCGGAATCAACAATAGCCACCCTAACGAACTTCCCACCACAAATACTATCCACGCAATGCCAACCACACAAACAATATTAATAAAAATCAATGATTTCCTAGTTAAGTTATTGTCAAAGTGAATTGCAAAACGCGCCTTAATAGCCCTCGGGCTTTTAGTATTACAGTTTAGTGTATCGCTCATACACCGAACCCCGAGAGACTCAATATAATAGCAACACCAGGCAGAAGGGGCACGACTGGCCAGATAATAACAGCAGCCAGACCAATTACAAATGTCAGAGACATACACAAAATACCAACAAAGATAATAATCGTTCTCAAGACAGAACCGATCATTCGGGACACAAAATTATCCACTGCAGCTTGTACGCGTAAGTCAATAGACCCTTTGTTTGCCCTACTATACGTTTGCTTAAACGGAGAAAACCATGTTCGTATAAGTGCAGGAATAGAAAACGACTCATTCACCCAATTAATACGCGAATTAACGGACCGTTTCCACGCCCACTGCCAGCCGGCACTGTACCACCATTTCAGGGCCAACAAAATAACCATAGGCTTTATTGTAACCTAGAATGGACTTACTGACATCAGGAACTCATATTTATTCTATATCTGTTATAATACAAGGAAGAAATCATACTTGATTACAGGAGGTTACATGTTCAAAAAACTTGGACGTTTTTTTAGAGAGTATTACCAATTTGGTTGGACGGTGATTGCGATCATCATCGCACTTGGCTTAACATTTGCTGGTCTTTCTAGGGCTGCACATATTTTATTGGCTGCAACCGCCATCTTAAACACTATACCACTCGTTTGGGGTATGATTCAGGATGTTCGACACGGCACATACGGTGTTGATATTCTGGCTGCAACCGCAATTGTGACATCTGTTATATTAGGTCAGTATTGGGCAGGAATCATCATCGTCTTAATGCTAACTGGTGGTGAGGCACTTGAAGACTACGCCGAAAATCGCGCTAAGTCAGAGCTTAGCTCATTACTTGATAATGCCCCTAAGAAAGCACACATAATTAGGGGCCGTAAGGTAATTGACGTTGTAGTTAGTAACGTTAAGGTAGGAGACAAAGTTCTTGTTAAGCCAGGCGAGGTCGTGCCGATTGACGGTATCGTAATTGATGGTAATTCAACATTTGACGAATCAAGTATTACGGGTGAGAGTCTGCCCGTTGAAAAAAAACTAAATGAGGCTGTATTGAGTGGTTCGATAGCAATCGACGGTACAATAACAATTAAAGCAACTCATACTGCTGCCGACAGCCAATATGAACAGATCATCAAGCTTGTCAAAGCCGCTGCCTCTTCACAGTCACCCTTCGTCCGCCTAGCGGATCGATACAGCATACCCTTTACTATACTTGCATTCTTTATTGCAGGTGGTGCCTGGATTATGTCTGGCGATTCAATGCGCTTTCTTGAAGTACTCGTCGTAGCTACGCCATGCCCACTTATTCTTGGCGCACCAATTGCATTGATTTCTGGCATAAGTAGAGCGGCCCGCCATGGGATTATCATCAAAAATGGTGGCGCAATTGAACGGCTGGCAGATGTCAAAACAGTTGCTTTTGATAAAACCGGCACCTTAACAATTGGGAAGCCAAGCGTTAAAAAAGTCACCGCATTTGGCAAGAACAAAATTAGTGATGTTTTATCATATGCAGCTGCGCTAGAACAGAACTCAAACCACGTTCTTGCTCAAGCCGTCGTAAATGAGGCTGCAAGCCGAAAACTCAAACTACCAAAAACAAAGAGTATTAAAGAAATATCTGGTCATGGCCTCATTGGATTTGTTGGCAAAAAGCAAGTAATTGTGGGTAAACTTAGTTTCATTCGCTCACAAAAAATAACTACCCCAAGCCAGCTGAAGATTAGTGCGTTGACGGACACAACGTCTCTTGTGGTTGTGGACAATTCAGTCATCGGTACAATTAGTTTTGAGGATACAATTCGTCCCGAGAGCAAATCTATGCTGAGCCGAATTAAAAAACTCGGTATAAAAAATACCTTGATGGTGACTGGCGATAACAAAACTACTGCTCAAGCAATTGCTAAAAAACTAGGTATTACAAATGTAAAGGCCGACTGTTTGCCCGCCGATAAGTTGGCAGCAATTGAAGAAATAAAACAGCGCCCAGTGGCATTCGTGGGCGACGGCGTAAATGACGCCCCCGTATTAACTGCGGCAGAGGTTGGCATAGCGCTTGGTGCTCGCGGCTCAACAGCAGCCAGCGAGACCGCGGATGTGGTTGTTATGCTTGACGATATAGGCAGGGTTGCGCAAAGCCTTGACATCGCAAAAAATACCTTAAGCATTGCTAAGCAAAGCATTATGATTGGAATCGTCATTAGCATTGTTCTGATGCTTGTGTATGCAACTGGTAAATTTACCGCAACCAGTGGTGCAATCATTCAAGAGCTTGTTGATGTAACGGTTATCCTATATGCCTTACGTGCACATGGTCCTTGGACAAAGAAAAAAGCCTAGCTTAATTTGTAAGCGCTATATATACCAGCAACGGTACGAGTACGTTATCAGTGCCATTAATACCAATGTTCTCGGTCAGACTAGCCGCAAATGGCAGCCATAGTAAATATGTTGATGCTTCTGCATGAAGCTCTGGCAAGTTGACAATCGCAAGACCAGTTATTAGCAGAGAGCAAAACCAAAAAACCGTTGTACCAACAATGCTCTTTTGATGACCGTCAATATAGTATCGAGTGCTCTTTCCCCATCTTTTACCCGCTAGAGCAGCAAATCCGTCAGCTACACTCATATGTAGAATACAGGCAGCAAAAACCCAAGGTTCATTAGTTAATACTGCTATCAGACCAATGCCTACGGCAAATAGTACTTCACCCCACGTGCTACGGGCAACACCGTGGATCGATTTAAAAATATGAAAGCGCAGTGACACGCCAACAACTAACAAAAATGCGGCACTTATTGCTTGAATAGTTTGAAAACTAATAAGAAATGGCCAAAATGCCACATAAGAACCAACTACTATGTGGATGAACTTGCGCGCAGATTCACCTCGAAGGCTATTATTGCGCCAAAGTATTTCGGTTAATATAAGAAGAACAAAGACGGGTAAAACCGCCAGTGCAATATCGTGCATAGTAACTATTGTACACTAGCGGTTTATACCAACCGTGGTTTATTTGACTATTTTATGACTGGCCGACTTTATCAGTATTAAAGTTTGCCTGCTGGGCATAAACATCCCAGGCTGCCTTTTGGGCATCACTCAAGCTTCCCGCTTTTTCAACCCACTCTTTCACTGTTGATTCTTTAATTTCAATTTTTTGACCTTGCGTCAAAACCGGTGATCCAGCAGCTTGCGTAATATTTGTTTCTGCAAATATAATTTGCGCCTCACTCAGGTTAACTTTGTTGTTAATGCCATACGTTTGAATAGCCTTGCGAGCCATTAAACTATATGAATCACCAGGCTGAGCAGTATACGTATAGGTTTGTGACTGACTGTTCTCAGACTGTTGATTATTATCCTGTTGCGCCTCTTGCGCCGAGGCACTACCCTTTCCAAACACCAAAACACCCGCTGCGAAAACCAAGGCAAAAACTAAACTTGCACCAATTATTTTTTTAACACTACCCATGAACCAGGAAACCCTCCTTGCCCACCTTATTATTTAGCTTATGTCTACAAATTATAACAATGCTTATGCAAGATATGCAACATTATGTCACAATCACAACACCTATTTAAGTTGCGTCAACCAATACCTACCAAGCCCCGTATTCGCACTCCCTGTGCTTTGGGTTGCTAACCCTACTGGATCTATAATGGTTCCATTTACTGTGTGATCTTGGTCTAGGTTATCTCCGTCTGTAATGGTGTAGGTTAGTTTTAGGAGGGATGTATTATTGTAGGTTTCTCTGGTTATAGAAGCACCTTGTATGGTACTGAAACTGTGGTTGGTCGTATCGTACTTACGCGCAGTGTAGGAGGATGGGTCTCCGGGGAGATCAAAGTAGAGAGTTATAGTCTCTGTGTTACCTGGAGTTGTATCAAATTGGAAGGATACTAGACTGGTTGGGAAGTAGTAGCCTGTGTCAGTAGGAATGCTAGTAGAGTCTGTAGTAGAGAAGGATGCGTTAGTGACGCCTGAAGGCAATACGAGGTAGGAGGTGGTGTTGTTGGAGAGAGGAGTGGAGAGAACGTTACTTTGTTCTTCACTTTGAGGTTCAGGGCAGTCTTCTCCATCGTATTCATAAGCCCCCGAGTCATAGGCATTACATTGAGGACGAGCTACGCCTCTTGCGTCAGTCAATAGGTCTTCTATGTCTACGCCAGCATCGATAGCAATACTACCTGCTTCAAGAGGAATGGTTGGTACGTTACCACCATAGTCTCCGAGGCTACCAAGGTGAAGGTCAGTAGGATCTACTTCTGTTTGGTCGGTTGAGTCAGTGAAGTAGTCATTGCAAGAGGAGTCATCGGAGATGTTGCCGCCGGAGGAGGTGAGGGAGGTAGAGACGGTGCCGGCACCTGAGAGAATAGGATTAACATCTAATAAGCTACACCCTGCTGTAGCCTCGTCAATAAATACATTGTTTATCACTACGTTACTGGCTGTAATGTGAGCATCTGCCGTTGCAGATGGATCTACGGCAAGCGCAATCGACCCGAGACCAAGCGTGTTGCCGTATAGGCTTCCAGATCCATAAATATCGCTAATAGTAACATTGCTAGCAGTAATATCAACTGATGTTGCGCCTACCGATGTCATAGCATTGGCATCCAAAGCTCCAATTGCAGAACCTGACGATATGTCACTTATTGTAACATTCTGGACTACCGCATCAGTTGTATGGGGGCTAAAGCCTCCGTATGCACCATTGCTAATTATCATGGCATTGATTAAACCTGTGTTATAGACATCGCTTATGGTTACCTTATTGATAACTGCGTGCGTAACCCCACCACCGTTGCCGCCGACCACGAAGGTATGGACATCAGCATCCACGTTAATGCCATGAATATATAAATTAGACACGTTTACGAAGTTTTCTGAGCTTGTGTTGTTCGTGATATAAAGCACATATAATTCACTGCCAAAGACATTGTCCCCATCTATTTCAAGATCACTAACATCAACGCTTGCACTACCCTCCGAATAAATTGCAGATCGTGCAAACCCAGTGATAGTTATACCATGAAAGGTTAACTCTACACCTGGATCAAGGGATTCGTTGTCACTTGCAAAAGCCTCGTGCGCTCCACCACCGTCAACAATGGATGTGTCTATGCCTTGGCCTTGAATTGAGACAGATTCCGATAGTTCTGGTAGATCACCCACTAAAGTGATTGTTCCACTGGGCAAATTGATTGTATCTTCGGAACCGTATGAGCCTATAGGCACACAATCATCATATGTAGTGGCCTGGTCGTTGATGTTATATATAGCTTCAGAAAGTTGGCAAATGTCATCATTATTTTCAACGCTATCATTGCCAGCAGCTGCGTTAAAAGTTGCAGCGTGAGCTTTGCCGGAGAAAATAAAAAAAAGCCGCCAATAAGACAGCCGTGAAACCAAATAGTTTAATCCCGTTTGCTC
>CAZOUW010000017.1:0-9874 GCA_964583075.1 uncultured Candidatus Saccharibacteria bacterium
TTTAATTTCTTCATACAAACACTGTACCACTATTTCTTTAATCTATTCGCAAATTTTAACCGCAACTTTTCAAGCTTAGGGTTAATAATCACTTGGCAATAGGCCTGTTTAGGGTGTTTTTTAAAGTAATCATGATGCCCTGGTTCTGCCTCATAGAACGTATCGAGTGGCTCAACTTTGGTAACTATGGGATCGTCCCAGACTTTTTGTGCTTCCTCAATGGAGTCCTCGGCAGTTGTCTTTTGGATGTCATTCATATACAAAATGATAGACCGGTACTGTGACCCAACATCATTACCTTGACGATCTTTGGTTGTTGGGTCATGGATTGTCCAAAAAATTTCTAAGATATCTTTGAAACTAAGTTTTGAATCATCAAAATTAATTTGCACAACCTCTGCATGCCCCGTTTTACCGCTGGTAACTTCATAATACGTTGGTTTGTCGGTCTGGCCACCAGCATAGCCAGGCACAACCGCGTTCACACCGTCAATCAGCTGATAGGCCGCCTCCAGACACCAAAAACATCCACCGCCAAGTACTGCCTTCATAACACCTGTTCAGTCACGCTCAATTGCGCGTTCTGCTGCTCGCTCATCAGCTCGGTCCTGTGCTGTCTCATTCTTGTTGCGCAGCACAAGCACAATGATCAGCGTTAGCAAGAATGATACAAACCAAGAAAGTATCAGGAATAATAGAAAGCTGTACCCCTTCTTTTTAGCCAACATGGCTGGAATAAACGCCAACACTACCCATAAAAATATCCCCAAAATTGCAAAGAACATCTCTCCCATAATCTCTCCTTTTTATACTATTATTGTACACCCCGTTTATACTTGCATACATGAGTTTTAACCATTACGCCAAAATTAAACGAATTCTAGCCGATCAGCCGGCAGGCTGGTATATCAAGCGTTTTGATAAACCAACATCAGCTAAAAACTTCAAGGGCGAGACGATCCAGTTTGATCACTACTATCGCATTTACGCTGCCAATGGCCAGCCCATCAAGTTTTGCAAGTTCCAACAAATTGAGCTCCTCGCCAAAACCCTCAACCAACCCGTCGAGAGTTTACCTATTACCTAGCTTCCTTCTTTTTGCCGACAGGTCGAAAAGAAGTCCCTACCCCTACCGTGAGGGGTTTATGAGGTGTTCGGCATTATACGATACCAGTATTCCAAGCAACCAACTCGGTTTGCTCGGTTGCACGAACAATATTAACGCCCCACTCCAGAGCAGCGATTCTATCCTCTAGATTTTGATACCTTCCAAACGGTGTAACTTTTGCTTCTCTGCTAACGTCACCATTACCAACGACAGCATTAACATCAAAGATTGGAGTAAAATTTTGCATGTTTTGCGTAACTAGCCCGTCCTGTCCGCGAATATAAAAGACAGGTGCACAGGATATGCATTCTGGGTCAAGACTTGGAAGTGCCGTGCCGTTATCATCAACGAGTATTGTATCTATAAATAGTTGCGCGTCGCCGTCGTTATCAACAGTCACATCTTCAGTAAAAAATGCGGTTGCCTCATCCAAGCGATACTCTGTGTTAGTGACAATTCTGATGTGTGGTGCTTGTCTTTCTGGGCGGTCAGCCGCAAAAAGAATTATGAGTGTTTCTTTGCCACGATCATCAACCAGCACATCAGCCTGCGTTTCAGCTTTTTCTTGATAACAAAGCCAGCCCGCTCTGCCATGTAGCGCATTATGTCCGAGCATACGCTGAATCACTTCTGCCCTGAAATCTGAAACTTGACCAAAATACTGCGCCTCTAAAAAAGCCCTATTGCCGACCTTTATTTTCTTAAGTTCAGCAGTATCAACCTGCTCTGATTCAGGAAATCCAAACTCTGCCATCTCAGGTCTCATTTTACATATTACGTAAAATGTGTCTGTTGTTTCTTTTACGTACTAGAAGTCGGCGATGACAAGCTTCTTCATGGCCATCAGTTTTTTGAATGCATCTGGCCGCTTCATAAGTTCCTGCATATTCTCTGGGACAATTTGCCAACTTACACCATATGCATCTTTACACCAGCCACACTGCTCTGCCTCAGGCACTGTTGAAAGCTTGGCCCAAAGCGCGTCTATCTCTGCCTGGTCTTTGCAAGCTACAGATAGCGAAAGCGCCTCATTAAAGCTAAAGCTTTGCTCTACAGCCGAGTCCATAGCCGCAAACCATTGCTCAGCAAGCATAAAATCAGCAAACATTACTGAACCTTTTTTTACGGGCAAATGATCCTCTGGGTACGGCACAAAGGTGCCGAGTTTGGCGTCTGAAAACAATTTTGTATAAAAGTTAATTGCTTCTTCTGCTCGGTTTTGGGCAGTGCCTCCAAACAAGAGAGATGGAATCATTTGTGGCCGTGGCTCGCCATCTGGATTAGTCAAAATGAGTTGCCAAGTAAAACCATATTTATCTTGCACCCAGCCGTAGCGCTTGCTAAATGGATGCTCGCCAATTTCAATCAATGCTTTGCCACCATCAATAAGCTTACCCCATAGGTTGTCTAGATTTTCACGCGCCTGCGCATCTCGCGAAGGGTCAAAATTAACCATGATTGAGATGGACGCATTTGGCTTAAACTCTGGGCCAGCATTAACGGCCACAAACTCGAGGTCTCCTAGCCTAAATTCTATGGTAAGCACCTTGCCAGCCAGATTTTTTTGAAAATCGGCCAAACCTTCTTCGGCCGTTTTTGGGTAATATTCGGTACTTATAATTTCTCCGTTTGGAAAGGCACTCGCATAAAACTCAACAGCCTCCTGGGCATTACCATCAAACCATAAATTTGGAACAATTCTTTGCATACGTACCTCCCTACAAAGTCGTTAACTACATCTACATTGTATCATCATGATCTGGCGGACAGTCTGGCACCTTGATGTACTCACTTGGTGCGGCACTTGCCCGCAACTTGCCCTCGTGTGGGTTAAGATCAACCGCTGCGATGTGGTGAAAAACTTCTACAAAATCGGCCTTTATACGCTGCCATGCAGTAATATTACCCGCCTCAACGCGCTGTGGATCGCTCTCGTGCATGCCTATTCTACTGATTTGATTTTTGCCGGTTCATGCTTGCTGAAGTAAAAAATGTAGAACAGTGGCAAGATACCAAGCGTATTAAGAATAAGTAGCATGACAAACCAGACTTTTGAGCCTTTGCGGGCAGCGATCCAAAGCGCAATTGCCTTAAGTACATAGTCGACTACAAAGATGATGACAAATAGCCAAAAATTATCGTTTAAGAATTGTTCATTAATCATTACATCTGTATTGTAGCACCTTATGATTTGATTGCTACAATGTATGTATGGCACACAGACCGCTGGCAGAGCGGCAACGACCAGACAGTTTGAGTGGGGTTATCGGCCAAGACCATCTTGTTGGCCGTGGCAAAATTGTCCAAAAAATCATTGAAAGCAAGCAGCCAACCAGCTTAATCTTATGGGGGCCGCCTGGCAGTGGCAAGACAACTCTTGCCCGCATTATCGCTACCGAAACTGGCGCCGAGTTTATTGAGCTGAGTGCCGTCACCTCTGGCAAGGCCGATGTCATGAAGGTTATTGAACATGCTCAGGTCAATCGTCGTCTCGGCACGCAAACGGTGCTGTTTGTTGATGAAATCCACCGTTTTAACAAGGCTCAGCAAGACGCGTTTTTGCCCCATGTCGAGAACGGCACAATCGTGTTGATTGGTGCCACAACTGAAAACCCCAGTTTTGAAGTAATCAACCCACTGCTCAGCCGAGCCCGCGTGATGGTACTGGAACCAATCGCTAAAGCCGACATGATAAACATCATCAAGAACGCTGCCAAGGCCGAGAAGCTCAGTGCCAAGAAGCTACCAACCAAAAGTATTGATCTGATTGCCGAACTGTCTGGCGGTGACGCCCGCGTTGCCCTTGGTAACTTGGAACTGGCTTTGCAGCTCAGTGGCAGTAAACCAATTACACCTGAGGTTGTTGAGACGGCCGCCCAAACCAAAGTACCTGGCTATGATAAAACTGGTGAGTATCATTACAACGTTATTAGCGCATTCATAAAATCAATGCGTGGCAGCGACGCTAACGCCAGCCTGTACTATCTGGCGCGCATGATTGAAGCCGGCGAAGACCCAAAGTTTATTGCTCGCCGGATGGTCATATTTGCCAGTGAGGACATTGGTATGGCAGCACCGGCGGCACTTAATATTGCTGTATCGACTTTTCAGGCAGTTGAACGCATTGGCCTACCAGAAGCAAAGTATAATCTCTTCCACTGCGCTACGGTTATGGCCAAAGCCCCGAAATCGCGCGAGATTGCAGATGCCATGAGCAAAGCCACAGCTACGGCTAAAGACTACGCCGACCTGCCAGTACCGTTACATCTGCGCAACGCACCAACCAAACTGATGAAAAATCTGGGTTACGGTCAGGGCACAAAATGGAAATCTGGTTTTAAGCACCCAAAAGGCTTTTTGCCCCCAGAAATTGCCGATATCAACTTTTTTGAGTAATTCTATGCTTCAAGTTTAAGACGTTTAACCAACCAGTCACGAGGCAAGATACTCAAGAACCACCCAGCGCGTGGGCCAGATTGCTTACCGATTGTTGCTTGGTAAAGCGTTGCGAATAATTCTTTTGGCACCAAACCGCTTGAATCTTTAAAGTCGTAAATCGCTTTATGGAACCATTCACCGTCCGCATCCACTGGTGCTTCTTTAATTTTATCTGCCAGTTGACTGAGGTAGGCCTTTTGCTGATCTGTTAGCTCTAAGCCATCGAGCGAATCACGCAAACTAAATGTAACGTCCTCTGGGGCCCACTTATCGAGCCAGGCATCAATAAAATCTAATTCTTTTGTGATAATGTCTTCTTGATTATCAACAGTATCTGCATGCTCTGTACGACGAATAATATCAAGTGTCTTAGCCTTATCACGCAGTGCTGCCTGATAACTAGCAACAAGATGAGAAAACGGTACGTTACTGACCGTGTTGCCACCTTTAATCGTACTGGTGCAAATGTAAAGCAAAAGCTCATCTTCTGGTGTTTTGTCAGCTTTTGCAAGTAGTTCTGCGTATTCATCAATCAGACGAATAACGCCATCTGTTTCATCAAAAAATAGCTGCTTACTTGGTGCAAACCGTAATACAAAGTAGCGTACGATTTCTGGTGGCAGAACTTCGAGCAATTCTGAAATAGTAACCGTATTGCCAGCGCTTTTGCTCATCTTTTTTGTCTCGCCACTGCGGTTGATAAACTGGTATGGCACTGGCAGTGGTGCTTCACCGCCAAAAACATCCTTAACAAGACTCGCACCTGTGTCATAGCTGCCGCCCTTAGTTGCATGATCGCGGCCGAATGGCTCAACATTAACCGTTAATTGCCACCAGCGTGCCGGCCAGTCAAGCCGCCAGTCGAGCTTTACATCACCTTTATCGTAGGCAATTGTTTGCTCTTGCCCGTTAACATCTTTGTAGGTAATCTGCTTTGCTTCTTTATCGAGGCTTACAAATGGGCGCTTTTTAAGATAACCAGCTTCATTAACTTGGATAGGAGACCATTCCTCACCCAATTTGCGCCCTGAGACGTCCTCGAGCACTGTACGCGTCTGCGTAATGTTTGTAAGGGCTTTTTCAATTGAAGGCACAAAGTAGCCGCTACGATATTTCTCATGACTCCTGACGACTTCCATATCAATACCAAGAACATCGACATTGTTTATAAAATCGCTTAGGTAATAGTTTGCGTATGAATCAGCGCCTGGTTCAGGAGACGGAACATCGCAAACCGGCTTGCCAAGATACTGTGAAAATTCTTCTGGCACGCCGGCAGGAACTTTACGCAGTCCATCAAGATCATCAACAAAGTGAACGTGATGCGCATTCCGGCCGCGCTTGCGCAAAATTATGAACACAGCGTCCGCAGTAAGCACTTCGCGTAGTGTCCCAATATGATATTTGCCGGATGGTGATACCCCAGAAGACACTAAAATAGTACCGCTTGGATGCAAGCGTTCTAACCCATCAGCAATTTGTTCAAGCCACTGCATAACTTACTTCGTATTCTACCGTATAACAGAGGAAAACTCTATGAAATATCAATAATCTTGTAGGTTGCAGTTTCTACTGGGGTTTTAATTTCAACACTTTCACCTTCTTTTTTACCAAGTAGTGCCTGGCCAATTGGTGATTCGTCAGAAATTTTACCGTTTAATGGATCAGCTTCAACCGTGCCCACAACTTGAAACTCTTTGGTTTTATCATCTTCACTTTTTAATTTAACGTTTGAACCAAGCTGTACTTTACTGTCGCCCTTAGGTTTTTTGATAACCTGAACGTTCTGTAAAATATGCTCGATTTCCGCAATGCGGCCCTCTGTTTGCTCTTGCTCAGCACGAGCCGCAGTATATTCTGCGTTTTCGGCCAAATCACCGAATTCACGAGCTGTTTTGATTCGCTCCGCAATTGGCCCACGCTCAGCAATAAGCCCCTTAAGCTCTTTCTGTAATTCTTCTATACCTTCTTTGGTCAAATGGAATTGCTTTTTCATGGTAATTTCCTCACTGTAATTCGTTAATTTTACTCTGTTACACGTCTGTTAGTGTTATTGTTCGAGTCGCTGTATTATAGCAACCCCTATGGCTCTATGCCAGCACTTTCTTCAGCTCCTGCTCAGAAAGCATTTTTGAGCTTTCTTCGGTACGCTCCTTGTACTCAAACTGGCCTGCTTCAACTGTCTTTGCGCTTACAACCACTCGGTGCGGAATACCAAGCAAATCTGCATCTGCAAACTTCTCGCCCGGGCGAACATCGCGGTCATCATAGAGCACCTCTATGCCCTGCTTTTGCAGGTCATCATATAATTTGTCCGCTGCTTGTGTTACTGCGTCTTCACTACCCAAGCGACAAATAACGGCCTTGAACGGCGCAATATTCTCTGGCCACACCAAACCCTTGTCATCGCTCAACAACTCTGCAACCGTACCCATTAACCGCGTAATACCAATACCGTACGAACCCATATAAACCGGCTCTGTCTCGCCAGATTCATTTGCATACGCGAGGCCAAGCGGCTCCGAAAACTTAGTACCAAGCGAAAAAATATTGCCTACCTCAATAGCCGTTTTCTCCTCAAGCTCATCTTTATTTAAACCAAGATCGCGTAAGACTTCATCAGTAAATACTTCCTCATTAACTGCGACTCCCTTTTCTTTACTGATGTAGATTTTATCTTCACCGGCATCACAGACGGTCTGAAATTCATGCGAATACTTTGCAAATGTACCACCAGAGGCAAACGTAAAATGGGTTATATCACCAATTCCAATCCTGTTAAAGACGTTTTTGTATGACTGGGTTATCATTTGGTAAAATTCTTCGTGTTCTTGCTGATCTCGCGAAAATGAATATAGCGCCTTCCAAAAAAACTCGCGGCCACGTAATATGCCTGACTTTGCACGAAGCTCATTCCTAAATACCGTACGTATATCATACGGATATGCTGGCAAATCCTTGTAAGAACGTACGTAATCCTTCATCAAAACTGTCATTGGCTCTTCGTGCGTAAATGCAAGACCAAGTTCTGTATCGTTTTTAAGCTTTGTCTTAAACCAATTATCGACGATTTCGTCACTCCAACGGGTTTGAGCCCATACCTCTTCAGATTGTAGTGCAGCAGATTGCATCTCTATTCCGCCAACAGCGTTCATTTCTTCCCTTACAATCTGGGTGATATTATTCACGGTTCTAAGCCCTAGTGGAAGCAATGAATATACACCAGCCATATTCTTATAGATAAAACCCGCCTTGATTAGTAACTGGGCATTTTTTGCTGTTTCATCAGCTGGGACTTCTTTTCGTGTTTTTGTAAATAACTGTGATGATTTCATACTTACCTCGCTTTTGTTCTTATTGTACTAGATTTGCCATAAGTTGCCGTAAGCGCTGTACGTTTTTGTTGATTTTTTACCTGTTCAAGCGCTGTTCTGCCAGCATGATGCATAATCCGGCGTGCTGTGCGCTCAAATACAAAATCACCTTGAGCAAGATCTGACCCCTGTCGTTCTGTCGCCTCACTATCAAGTGCATTTGCCCATATCACTCCGGCGCGCAATTGCCTTATGGTCATGACACCTCTGTAAACCTGACTAACAAGTTGGTCTGCGTGCAGCTCGACTTCCGATTGCAGATCCCAATCATCAGTTAGAACACCCCTAGCGGACTCTCGCCACTGCTCTATAGAAATACTCCATTCTTCAATTTTACTGTCTTCCTCTGTTGTTTCCATTTTTGACTCCTCTTATAAAAAATAAAATCCCTTCTTAAAAAGGGTGTTGTTCGAATCTACTAAAATTACATCTACACCCTAAGCGGGAGTCATGGGTACATCAACTTCTGGTCGAATATAATGCTTCATCACCTACTGTTATAACAAATTATTTTACAAAGATAAAGAGGATGCTGAATGCCACGAGGTTCTTGTAGGCATGCAAAAACATCGGTGCGGCCAAACGCCCTGTCTTCTCGCGCAAATATACAAGCACCAATGAAAGCACAAACGTATCAATTGCGGCAACCCATAAAAGCGGCGCATCACTACCAAACTGTAAATGTGCAGCCGCAAAAACCAAGCTCGTAATGATTGCCGCAGGTACCAGTTTCATTCTGCTTCTTAAACCCGTGAACAGATAACCACGACACAGAATCTCCTCAACAATTGGCGGCAGGATTACCAGACTAATGCCCGCCAAGATAAGATTCATGATACCCTTGTTAGCTTCAAAGCCTAGCTGCTGTTCTTGATCAAGGTTCAGTGACGGTGCGATCACTTTTGCGACCGCAGAGATAATGACAAACATGATGATGTAACACCCGTACGCAAGTAGCGCTTGGGCCGCATCGCTAAAAAGCGGCTTTGACAGGCCAACATCTTTAAGCGTTTGATTTTTCTTGCGAAGTAACTGCCAAACGCCCAGAATAATCAGGCCATCAGCAATAAGAACAAACAAAAACTGCGGAAACGCTGAAGAATCAAACCATGACTGAAACTGTGAATCGCTCCAACCAGTTATAGTTACTATTAAAATAAACACCGCACTTGCCAAGAACTGTGCAGCAAAAAACAGGCTAATCGTTGCAATTATAATTGCAAATGGGTTACTGCCAATCTTACGATGATTACTTTTTGCACGATCAATCTGTTTCACGTCAGAAGAACCTCTTGACGTCCACCACCGTTATAAGTACGAATAGGAGCATTAACACCGCAAAACCAATGCCATGGATACGATCTTCTGCCTTGGCCGTCAGTGGTTTACGCAAAATTCTGTATAAATACGTTACAAACAATCTTCCACCGTCGAGTGCTGGAATTGGCAGCGCGTTCATAATGGCTAATGTTAAAGAAATTACGGCAATTATCATTAACACAAACTGTACGCCCAACTTGCTACCGTCCTTAATCAGAACAAACACACCCACAGGCCCGGACACCTGGCTACTCGCTTTTTGAGTATCACCTTGAAATAGCCCCGCTACTACCGAACCAAGGCCTTTAAGCGTTAGCTCTGTAAACTGTTTTGTCACACCAAGACCAACAATTGGTGCAGACCATGTTGAACGCTGCAACGTAAATTCTGTTGGTACCACACCTAGATAGCCTTTTGGGTCATCCGTATTCTTGCTTGCCTCTACCTCTTCTGTTGAGCGTAATGTTGTTTCGGCTGTCTTTGCCTGACCATCGCGTTCATACGTAACCTGAACCTTTTGCCCCTGGAACTCCTTAGTTGCTTGTGGTAAATTTTCGGCACTTGAAATTTGTTGAGTATTTTCAGGACTTGTGCCAATTGATACAAGCTGATCACGTGGCTGTAAACCAGCCTG
>CAZOUW010000017.1:9974-21230 GCA_964583075.1 uncultured Candidatus Saccharibacteria bacterium
CCACTTTTAAGTTTTTTACCCCATGCCTGCGGCGGAAAGCCAATGCCAAATTCCTCAACATCAACATCGTTGCGCCGAGCCATAATAAAGTGCCCAAACTCATGCACTATGACAAGTGCTACAAATAAAACCAAGCCCAAAACTATCAAAAATCCTGACATTTACCCTCCAAATCTTCGTTGCCGTTTATTAAAATCACTCAAAGCCTCATCAAAATCATTCACGGTATAATCTGGCCACAGCTTTTCAGAGAACAAAAGTTCGGCGTACGCGGCACGCCAAAGCATGAAACCACTCGTTCTTTGCTCGCCAGAGGTCCGGATTAACAGATCAACAGGCGGAATCTCAGGTGAATACAAATTTTGTTCAAAAAGCTCTGTTGTAACTTCTTCGGGCGGATGATTCTCTGCTAATATTTTTTTGGTTGCATCTATGATTTCTTGTTGCCCACCATAGTTAAAGCATAATACGAGCGTTCCTGCAGTATTATTTTTAGTCCTATCTTCAGTCTTTTTAATCGCCTTTAAAACCGCCTCATGTATCTCATTTCTACTACCAATAACCACAATCTTGATGCCCCTTCTGTGAAACTCCTCTAGATACTTCTCTACAGCTTTTACGACCAATTTCATAAGGTATGAAACCTCTTCCTCTGTACGCGTCCAATTTTCGGTCGAGAAGATAAAAGCACTCAAGTATTTGACACCTTTGTCAAAAGCGGCCAGTGAGATATCCTTAAAAACCTCTGCCCCCCTGCGATGACCCTCCAGTGTTGGAATACCCTGCTGTTTCGCCCAACGACGATTCCCATCAAGGATAACGCCGACATGATTAATAGCTGATTTCTCTACATCCATCAATTAGTCCTATTATACGGTATTTATCTTCTGTAAGGCTCGTTATTTTCAAAAATACTCGATATTGAGCCATCTGTGCCAATTTCAAAGATTGCCTTACCGATGAGTGTTCCTATTTCTTTAACGATTAATCTGTCGCCTAGCGCTTCCATAGCACGGTTCTGAGGTACGGTATCGGTTACAATCAATTTATCGAACTCCGTATTGGCAAACTTTTCAAGCGCTGGATCAGAAAGCAACCCATGTGTCGCAACCATGATAATGCGCTCCGCCCCAGAGTGGGCTAAAATTTCCGCGGCTGAAACAATTGTTCCCGCAGTATCAATCATGTCATCAACCAAGACAACGGCCCTACCGCCCACACCCTCAAGACGGCTAGCATGATGGTCAGTAGTACCGTCGGCATGTCGAGTTTTTTGCATAACCTCTGCTCTTCCGCCACCTAACTTTTTCGCATAGAATGTTGGTAAGCGCAAGCTGCCACCATCTGGGGCAACAAAAACAACATCATTAATGTCAACTTCTTCTTCGTTTATATAATCCCTGAGTGAGCGGGCCAGTCGATTAGCACCAGGCAGGTCGTCAAACTTCTGTTGCGCCGAACCTGTTTGTGCGGAGTGAACTTCTACTGTCACGAGCCGATCCATGCCAACGCTTCGGTATTGGTCAATATGAGCAGCGGCCGCCACCGACTCCCGACCTTTGCTCTTTCTATCTTGCCGTGAGTATGCAAAATAAGGCTTTACTACTGTAACTTCTTTGGCTGATGCACGTGCAGCTGCATCAACCATAATAACAGTCTCTTGTACCGAATCATTGATTGACCACGGACCGCCCTTTTCCGAAGATCCTTTACGATAATCAGTTTGGACAATAAATACCTGCTTACCCCTTACTGATTCACCAAATTCTGCATACAGCTCTCCATTTGGAAAAGTCATTAAGTCGATATCCCCAACAGCCGTTCCAATATGCTCAGCAGCCTGCTGCGCCTGCTCTGGGTATGTCCTACCGCCAACGATAACTATTTGCTCAGCGGCCTCAGTTGATAATTGACGTTCTGCATCCGGTGGTACTTCAAAAGAATTCATCCGTGTTCCGAACTCCTCCTGACTTAGATGGTTATACGGTCATTATCTCTTGTTCTTTATCTTTTGCAATAGTTTCTGCATCAGATTTAGCTTTTGCCATCGCCTCTTCCACCTGATCGGCCAGACGCTTTGCCTCGTCTTCACCAATTTCTTTGTCTTTCTTTGCCTGATCAATCGCATCAATTGCCTCATGGCGAACACTTCGCATAACAATCATAGTTTCTTCAAGTTTAGCACCGACTTGTTTGCTAATTTCTCGACGACGTTCTTCTGTTAGTGGCGGAATTGGTACGCGCACAACACGCCCATCATCATTCGGATTTAACCCCAGTGATTGATTATCACGGATTGCATTACTAATTGCCTGTAGGTTACTTGGATCAAACGGCGTTATCTGTAACATCTGTGCCTCTGGCGCCGTAACGTTTGCCACCTGGTTAAGGGGCATCGGCGAACCGTAGGCCTCAACCATGATGCCGTCAAGCATCGCTGAGCTTGCACGCCCAGTACGGAGCTTCTTGAGTTCAATCCCAAGACGTTCAACGGCTGCTATTAGCTTATCTTTGGTGTGATTAGTGACTTGTTGTACATCCATAGACTAGATTGTAGCCAGATTAAGCAATTTCGCCAAGCTGGAATCGGCTCATACGACGCACCACAATATTTTCACCTAGTTTTGCAATGTGTTCTTTTACGAGGTCACCAACAGTTTGGTCGGGATTTTTGATGAAGGGTTGGTCAAGCAAGCAACGCTCCGAAAAGTGCTTTTTAACCATACCCTCAACAATCTTATCAATCATCTCAGCTGGCTTACCGTCAGCCTTTGCCTTATCTGCAAATTCTGCCTTAACTTTGTCTTGCTCTTCTGCTGGGATATCCTCGACACTCACATATAATGGTGTACTGGCTGCGATATGCATGCTGATATCTTTCACCAACTCTGTGAAGATTTCATTACGAGCAACAAAATCAGTTTCGCAGTTTACTTCTACTAATACGCCAATACGGCCATCATGGTTATAGGTACCAATAGTTCCGGCACGTGCCTCACGCTCACCACGCTTCTCAGCCTTTGTCAGGCCCTTTTTACGCATTGCTGATAACGCCTTATCAAAATCACCATCGGACTCTACAAGCGCCTTCTTAGCGTCTGTAATGCCTACACCGGTTAGTTCACGCAAGCGCTTAATATCTTCTATTTTTATATCTGCCATTATTATTACTCCTCCACCCTTGTTTTATTTATCTTCAGTCTTCTTTTGCTCTGCCTTGCCGGCTTCTATAGCCTGCTTAACGTAGTCTGCTATAAGCTGCAGCGTTTTAATGGCGTCATCATTTGCTGGAATCGGATAGGTGATGTCGGTCGGATCAGCATTGGTATCCGTCAAGCCAACAACAGGAATTCCAAGTTTTATTGCTTCTTTTACTGCATTTTGATCAGTAATTACGTCAAAAACAAACAATGCACCAGGACGAGCTGCCATGTTCTTAATCCCACCGTATATGTGGTTCATTTCATCAATTTCTTCTTGGAAACGTTGGAGTTCAAGCTTGTTGTATTTTGAGCCCAATTGGCCAGACTCCATCTTAGCCTCAAGGTCTTTTAGGTACTTAACTCGACCACCGATAGTGTTTTGATTCGTTAACATACCGCCCAACCATCGCTCTGTGACAAATGGCATTTTTGTATCTTCAGCCAATTTGACTGCAATTTCACGGGATTGACGTTTAGTGCCGACGATCAAAACCTGTTTGCCATTTGCAGCCGTCTTCTGTAGAAATTCTAGGGCAGTTTCTAGGGCTGTAACTGTTTTTGTTAGGTCAATGATATAAGTGCCTTCACGCTTTGAGTGAATATAAGGTGCCATTTTAGGGTGCCAACGGCTAGTTTTGTGACCAAAATGCGCGCCGGACTCTAATAACTTTTTAATGTCAACATCGACTGATGCCATACTTACATAAATCCTTTCATCTTCGGTAGAGTTGCAGCCCGCTCGTTCCTACATGGATACGATCAGGAAGGATTACCAACTCTCCTGCTTAATTAATGCCTCGTTATTCTAACAGAGTTATTGACCAGATGCAACAGATACGATATACTAGCAATCTGATATGAAAAAAGATTTGCACCCAAAGAACTATCGCCCAGTCGTTTTTCAAGACTTAAACGATAACACTAACTACTTAACACGCTCAACTGTTGCTACGGATGAGACCATTAAGTTGGATGGTGTAGAGTACCCTTTTGTTAAAGTTCACATCTCGAGTTCTTCTCACCCTTTTTACACTGGACAAGAGAAGCTTTTGGATATTGAGGGCCGAGTAGATAAGTTTGAGGCTCGTCGCAAAGCTGCAGAAAAAGCACAGGAAGCTCGCGCAAAAGCCGCCAGTAAGCAGATTGCCCAAAAAGAAGCAAAAGCAGAAAAAGCCAAAGAAGCTCAGACAGCCGACAAATAACTTTATACCAAACAAAACTGTCCCCGTTTAGCTACAGGGACGGTTTTGTTTTATACTGGAGTAAATTATGCAAGAAAAAGAACAAGCCTTACGAACAGAACTAGCAGAAATTCAAAAGAAACTGGAAGATCCCAGTATCTTTTCCGACCCTTCGTACCCCAGAATTGCCAAGCGTCAAAGTGAACTTGAAGCAGTCATAACTCTATTTGACAATAAGAAACGCCTCGAACAAACCAAAGAAACTGCAGAAGGGCTCGTTAGAAGTGGTGGTGAGCTAGCGGAACTTGCGCAAGAAGAATTAACAGAGACGATCGCTGCGCTCGCTATTAATGAAGAGGAGCTAACTGAGGCCCTAATCCCAAAAGACCCTAACGATGAGCGCGATGCGATTTTGGAAATCCGTGCAGCTGCTGGTGGCGACGAGGCTGCCCTATTTGCCGGAGACTTATACCGCATGTATACCCGTTGGGCTGAGATTCATGGTTTTAAGCTAGAGCTCATTAGCCAAAGCCCGAGTGAAAGTGGTGGTTTTAAAGACATTATAGTTGCTATTCGTGGCGCCGATGCATACAAAAACTTTAAGTTTGAGGCTGGTGTTCATCGTGTACAACGTGTACCAGTTACCGAAAGCCAAGGCCGTGTCCACACCTCTACCGCCACCGTTGCAGTATTGCCCGAAGCCGAAGAAAGCGATGTTGAAATTCGTCCACAAGATCTACGAATTGACGTTTATCGCGCTTCCGGGCACGGTGGCCAATCCGTTAACACTACCGATTCTGCCGTGCGCATCACCCACTTGCCGACAGGCCTTGTGGTTGCCAACCAAGATGAAAAATCTCAATTGAAGAACAAAGACAAAGCCATGAGCGTACTCCGCTCCCGGCTTTTGGCCCAAAAAATTGAAGCAGAACAAAAAGAGCTATCCGATGCCCGCCGTAAATTGATTGGGTCTGGTGATCGCTCAGAGAAAATACGAACCTATAACTTCCCGCAAGACCGCATAACCGACCACCGTATTGGATATTCGCGCAGCAACCTTCCGGGTGCACTTGATGGTGATATCGACGACCTATTTGAAGAGTTACAGAACTATGAACGACAACTCATCACTGACGATAAATAAGTGGCTGCAATCGGCTCAACGCCAACTTAAAAACGTAGGCATTCAATCCTATCCTCTTGATAGCCTGCTCATCTTAGAGCATGTGACTGGCTTTAACCGTGCACATATTTTAGCCCACCAGGATAAAGAAATACCAGGTAGCCGACTTAAAGACCTGAACAGTTTACTAGAACGTCGTACAAAACGTGAGCCAATTGCCTATATCACCTCTGTGAAAGAATTTTATGGACGTGAATTTTATGTTGATAAAAACGTGCTGATTCCTCGTCCAGAATCGGAAAGTTTTATAGAGCTTCTCAAAAAACACGAAATTACCCACGAATCAATTATAGACGTGGGTAGCGGTTCTGGGGCTTTAGGAATAACTGTTAAGTTAGAACTACCCACCGACACGGTCACGCTGAGCGACATCGATGAAAGCACGCTGAAAGTCGCCAAAAAGAATGCTCATAACCTGGGTGCAAGTTGTAATTTTATTCAATCTAACTTACTGCCGAAATCTGGCAATTATTCTGTCATTCTAGCCAACCTACCCTATGTACCCAAAGATATGGCGCTAGAGCCGGAACTTACATATGAGCCCATTCTGGCCTTATTCGCCGATAACAATGGACTTGAGCTATATGAGCGCTTCTGGGATCAGATTGGCCAGCAGGCAAGTTGTAAATACGTTTTAACAGAGAGTCTCCGCGATCAACACGCATCTATGATTAAATTAGCTCTAAAAGCTCACTTCACACTGGTTGAAGCAGATGGGTTTGTTCAATTGTTCGAACGTAACTAGTTAGGGATTTCGCCGAGCTTAACCTGAGCCGTCTGTTCTTTGCCGTCACGGGTGTAGATCACTGTTACCGTTTCGCCAACGCCAAACCGACCTATTACTGAAGACAATGTATTGTTTTGGTCAACTGTCTGGTCATTAATCTTGACGATTATGTCACCGTCTTTAAGGCCAGCGTTGGCGGCAGGTCCACCAGCCACAACGCCAGAGGTACCATTTGATCCATTGATGTAAGCACCCTGCTCGGTTTTAACTCCTAGCTGAGCCGCACTGGAAGGCGTCAACTGAACATAACGGACACCCATGTACGGCCGCTGTAGCTTACCAGTTTCAAGCACACCCTTGATGAGACCTTTGGCATCATTAATTGGAATGGCAAAACCAATATTTTGAGCACCATCACCGGCTACAGCCGTATTAATACCAATCACCTCACCGTTTGCGTTCACCAACGGACCACCAGAGTTACCCTGGTTAATAGCGGCATCTGTTTGGAATAGATTCTGGAGGTTCTCTGAGCTTGACCCACTGCCATCTGATGCCTGGACACTGCGTCCATAGCCAGAGACAATCCCCGAGGTAACGGTGTTTTGGAACTGACCTAACGCGTTACCAATGGCAATTACCGTATCACCCACTTGCGCCTTACTGGAGTCAGCCAGTTTGACCGCCTGCAGCTGCTTACCTTTGGTATCGTTTATCTTGAGGAACCCCACATCCAGAGAGTCGGATTCTGAAGTTGTTCCAACTACACTTACGTCATCAAGTACCGTGCCGTCAGACATAGTCAAGCTAACTTTTGATACCCCTTCCGCAATAACGTGCCTATTTGTAATGACGTAGCCGCTATCACTAATGATAAAGCCTGTGCCGGCACTTTGTTGTTCTACGGTACGTGAGCCATAAAAACCATTAGAAACCGTTCCTTGGCTGACAACATCAACAGAAACAACACTCGGGCCAACATCTTTGGCAATACTACTAATAAGACTGCTTTGCTCTTCTACTGCCTGCCTACCCTGCTCAACGCTTACGCTTGAGTCAGTCTTACTAACCTTGCCATTCGCACCAATGTATCCACCAGCAAAACCTGCACTAAGACTTATAAAAATAACAGCCAGCATGGTTATTGTACCGCTTTTTGGTGCCGAAATTTTCTTAGGTGTTAACTTCTTTTGTGTAGGGGCAGCTTTTGGCTGACTAACTACGGGCTGCTGTTCTTCCATATTCCCTCCCGGAATAAGTCTTTATTTATATAATTTTATCTCCCCAGTCAGAGAAGACAAGTGTAATAATGATCACTGCCATCATCACAAATATTATTTGTCGTTTGAGCAGTTTTGATAAGCGATCCGTTTGCTCAAGGTAGTACAAGGTTGCAAGTCCGAAACCTAGAACTATTAATAACAACGTAACCTGAGAAAAAGCTTGGTAATACAAAAGCCAGAATGAAAGTATCCACGACAGCGCCGCGCCAAATAATGCCCATGCATTAGAGAGGAAGGCAGCATGAGATTCATTAAAACTAGAGAAGAAATGCCTCGCAACTGAGTAACATACAATCCATGTCATCACCATCAAAACTGCAGCCGTTGAACCACCCCACTCTAGATAAACTGCAACTAAACCGTAAAGAAACGCTACAAATGCCTGCATAGAAATACCAAATACACTTGAGCTCGGCTTAATCAAGACCAGCCACATAGCATAAGCAACTGCCCATATAAGCTGAATTAATGCGCTTGAAGTATTGACCATGAGAACAATTGTTGAAATACCGACTATTAAATCGACTGCGTTTGCACGGATGAGTGGCAACCAATATCGCGGTCGAACAGAGAATATGCGCCACTTGCTTAAGATTACTAAAATAATTGCAAGTGGCACCAAGTTAAGTCTTATCAGCACATAAACCGACAACGGCAACACCACCGTTAACAGCAAGTGTAAAATATGCGAAAATCCACTTACGGGCTTAATTTTATCGGTTACTCGTTTCATTCTGCCCTAGTATTATAACAAAATCTGCGTTTTCTGGTGGCGTTATACCTTCAGGCAAATCACTAGTGGCAGTTGTCTGATATCTAAGTTCTAAATATCGCTTGGTATATTTATTATTTTTCTTCTTCAAATCAACAACGATTGTATTGGGATTGTTCTTGTTCGGGGCATCTCCAACATTGACTACGTTATAGCCGTAACTTTTCAGTATGTCTGACTTCGTAGTTGCAAGACCGCTCACTGAGGTACCATTCAGCACCATAACTCCGGCGTTTTCCTTTTTCAAGAAACCATCAACAAAAGTGGTACGAACAAACTTTTGAATTTCATCATACTTGTAAATGCCGGCTTTTGGTACCTGGATCGATCCAAGACCGAGGCTTGAACTTCCAGTCCCAATCAAAACATTTGGCTCATCAACAAGACTAACTGACTTAATATTTACTTCGTCAATCTCTTGCCCAATTGCATACAGCTTTAGTGCCTCATCTGGGACACTCAGGTTAGTGGTAACACGCGTACCGAAACCATCTATTAACTGAGATAACTTGACAGGGTTGCTAAATGTCCCTAAGCTAATGATTTTACGTCTGAGTGCAATAATAACTTCCCTTTGACGCTCTGAACGACCAAAGTCGCTCCTTTCGTCACAATGTCTACAGCGAGAATACGCTAAGGCCCTTAATCCATCGAAATGTTGGTTACCGGTTTCGACATCAAGCCCGTAAGGCTTACCCTTTAGCAGCATGCCTTCATACACTGGTTTTTGAACATCTATATCAATACCACCTACCGCGTTGATCGCTTGTTCGAACGCCGCAAAATCAATCATGGTATAGTAATTCATCTTTAGCCCCACGACGTTTTCGACAACATCTTCAATTGCCTCTATGCCTGCTTTTTCGGCATCTTCTTCGCTCTTACCCTGACTTTCGGCTGCCATTTTCGTCAAAGCATAAACGGCGTTGATCTTCTGTGTTTCACCACTTTCCATCTTAACGGCAAGGTCTCGCGGGATACTCAGCAAGCCAGCCTCTTTATTACATGGGTCGACACTCGCAACAATGATTGTGTCTGTTAGGTTTGGACCATCTGTTTGTTCGGGGCCACCTTTTCCAAGCAATAAGAAATTAACACGACCATCTCCTTCTTTCTTTAAAACTGAAGGGTCTGGTTCACATTTCCAAGCAACTGACTCGCCACCACCCTTAAATACAGCACGTGCCCGCAAATAACCTTTTATCCCTAAATAGCCGCCGATCAGAAATAACAACAAGAACATGCCCAGCGTACCGCGCAGGGCTATCTTCTTCCAATTTCTCGGACCCTTGCGGAACCGACGTTTTTGTGGCTGGTCTTCCAATTGCATATCTAGTGGTTTTACAGGTTTGCGTGGCTGGCGACCCAAAGATCTACCATCAGGCATAATCTGCTTGGTCTTGCGCGCACTAAAGCCTTCCTTACGCGCAAAATTACCAATTCGGGATTCTGTAGTTATTGGCTGAGAATTGGCTGAAGAATAGCCGTCTTGTGCTGGCTTAACTCCAGCGGAGCGGCGCATCCTACCTCGCAGCAATCCATCTACATTACCAGTGTTATCTACACGTTTTGGCTTTCGGAAATTATCCATATTACGTGGTCTTAAGTATAGCGGTTATAGCACTTATCTCAAAGCGATTCTTAGCAAAAACATTTATGGCTATTTAAGACTATTTAAAGTATAGTTATAACCTGAACTATGCCGGAAATCAGAACATCTTCACCATATAATTATTCGGGTCCACCACCGAGCTCAAAACCACAGCCAGAAACTCCAGCGCAATCATCTCCAGAATTTCAAGGTGATGACGATTCTCAAAAATCTCACTCTGTTCGCAACATAATATCAACGGTTGCGCTTTTTTTGGCAGCCCCCCTACTTGCACTTTTCTTGATAGTGTTTGTAATCCAGTCGTATGAGGTTGACGGCCCAAGTATGCAAGAGACTTTGCATAATAAAGATCTTTTGATTGTTAATAAGATTGATCGCACCCTTTCGCGAATCACCAGAAAGGATTATATTCCACCTCGATACCAAATTATTATCTTTAGTCGGGATGAATCAGGTGGAATGGGTGGTGGAAACGTGCGCCAACTGGTCAAACGAGTTATCGCACTTCCCGGAGAGCAGGTAGTCGTAAAAGATGGCAGTGTAACTGTCTATAATCAGCAACACCCCAAGGGCTTTAACCCCGATGAAGGCCAAGAATACAGTAAAACTATTAAAACCACCCCTGGAAACGTTGACCTAACCGTTCAGCCAGGTGAAATTTTTGTATTGGGTGATAATCGTACTAACTCTCTTGACTCTAGATATTTTGGCTCTGTTGATGCCGGTGACATTGTTGGGAAACTTGGTCTTAGAATATTTCCTATCGATGATGCAAGGTCGTTCTAGCTCAATAAAGATTTAGTAATACGTTCTAGATCAGTGTCGTCTTTAAAGAAAACTTCTAGTTTACCGCCTTTTGCGGTTCTCCGGATAGAAACAGTTGTATTTAAGTGTTTTGCGAGCTTTTCAGTTTGATCGTTTGCGGTTGCCATGTGTTTTTTCACGGTTTTTTGAGATTTTGTCTCAGTTTTTCTGCTGGCCGTCACATATTGCTCAGCCTGACGAACCGACCATCCAAACTGTAGAATTGACTCAAGCAGCTCGTTTTGCCGCCCCGCATCATCTTTTAGAGCCAGGATTGCCCTGGCATGACCCTCGCTAATCTCGCCTTTGGCTAGTGAATCCCGTGCATTTTCGGGCAGTTGAAGCAAGCGCACCGTGTTATGAATAGTCGGCACTGCTTTACCCAACTTCTTTGCAATATCGCTATAACTCATGCTGAACTGATCGTGCAAACGCTCAATCGACTGAGCCTGTTCTAGTGGTGATAAGTCAACCCTTTGTACGTTTTCAAT
>CAZOUW010000017.1:21330-25210 GCA_964583075.1 uncultured Candidatus Saccharibacteria bacterium
TTCAGACCCTCTCTCACCCGTTGTACCGTACCAAGCAACTGCGTAAGGCCCTCAAGCGCATAATATTCTGCCTGAACAGGGATTAGGACAGAATCTGCTGCTGCTAACGCATTAATACTAAGAAGCCCTAAAGATGGTGGGCAATCAATCAATACGTAATCATAAGAAGTATGCACAAGCGCTTCTTTCAGCCTAAGCTCACGATTTGTTGCTGAAACTAGCTCAACCTCGGCACCCGCAAGCTCCGCATTGGCAGGCACAAGTGAAATATTATCCTGTTGCAAATCCTTGATCGCAGAACTGATAAGAGCACCATTTACGAGCACATCATAGGTTGTCGCCTCAGCGTTTTTTTCCTGTCCAAGCCCACTCGTAGCATTACCTTGTGGGTCAAGATCAATGACAAGAACTGATCGTCCCATTTTTGCTAAGTAGGCAGCAATATTAATAGTACTGGTCGTTTTACCGACACCACCTTTTTGGTTTAGTATTGCGATTATTCTTCTCATACCCTCTCGTTTTCACTCTTTAGGGTAGCATTTTCACGCAACACTATCAATGCCTAGAAGGTTAAAAAAACCTCCCGGTCCAGGGAGGTTTGTATCTATTTAGTTGTAATCTTATCGATGGTAATCGAGGTTTGGATTTGTCGATGACCGCGCACTTTATGTACACGCTTCTTTGACTTATAGCGAATTGAGGTTACTTTATCAGCTTTTGATTCTTCTACGATTTTAGCAGTAACCGTTCCACCCTTTACCTCTGGAGCACCAACAGATACTTTATCACCATCAATAACAAGCAGAGGCGTAAAGCTCAGTTTCTTGTCTTCACCCTTAATACGCTCAACTTCAAGCGTCTCACCTTCTGTTACGATATATTGTTTGCCACCGGTGGCAATAACTGCTTTTTTCATTCGTTATCTTCTTATTTACTCTGTTAGAATTTAAAGTTACCACGTAAGTTTAACAGATTAGACTCTATCTGTAAAGACTCCTTAGGTCGCCTTTTTTATATCAATAAAAAGTTCTACACCGTCAATGATAACTGGCAACTTACTGTTACTCTTCTCTGTGTTTACTCGTACGGACGTAGCGAGCGTTTCTTTCGCAATTTCTTCTTGGTTCTCTTGGATAGCCTTTTCGAGCTCATCATCCCTAGTATTCAATGTCAAAACAATACGGTCGTCAACGTTCAGGCCTGTAGCCTTACGAGTATTTTGTACCTGACGGATCACTTCACGCATCATACCCTCTCGCTTGAGTTCTGGGGTAATTTTAAGATCGAGTGCAAATGTACCAGTTTTAACAGATTTTACGTTTAGTTCTTCCTTTAATATATCGTCAAAATTAAACACTTTGCCATTTTCTGGAATTGTTACTGATGCGAGAGGTTGCCGGACCTTTGTCTGATTTTTTGCCCGGATACTTAGCCCTTCATTAACAAATGTTCTTAGGTTGTCCATATCCTGAATAACCAGCTCATCGATATGACCAACTTGTGGCCAATCGAGTAAATGCACCGACTCACCACCCGTAAGCTTTTGGTACAATTCCTCGGCCAAAAACGGTGTAAACGGCGCCATAACCATACTCAACTGAACCAGAACGTAATGCAACGTTCTGTAGGCATTATTCTTGTCTTCATCATCCCCGCTCTTCCAAAATCGGCGACGACTACGGCGTACATACCAATTTGAAGCATCGTCAATAAACGGCACTATTAGCTTAACTGCGTTTGGGATATCATACGCATTCATGTGCTTTTCAACTTCCTCAGTCAACTGGTGCACGCGGCTGATAATCCACGTATCAAGTGGGTTTTTGCAAAGCTTAATAGGATCCTCGTGTTTGCCGTCCCATTCCCAACCATCAACCTCGGCATACATCGTAAAGAAATCATACATATTCCAAACCATGCTCAGTTTGCGAGCTACATCACCTACTTCTTTATCGCGAACCGCAAAGTCTTCACCATTTAAGACGGGCGATGAGATAATCAAGAAACGCAGCGAATCAGCTGAATATTCATCCATTAATTCATTAGGATCAGTGTAATTGCCGCGTGATTTACTCAATTTATAGCCGTCGCTGCCCATTAAATTGCCTGTTACAACTACGTTTTTAAAGGCATTATGCCCAAACAAGCCTACATTGACTGCATGCACGTAGTAAAACCAAGCACGCACTTGGCCAACGTATTCAACAATAAAGTCACCCGGAAAGTTAGCCTCAAACTTTTCTTTATTTTCAAATGGATAATGGAACTGTGCAAAAGGCATCGAGCCACTTTCAAACCAGCAGTCCATAACTTTATCGATGCGCTTGTAGGTTACACCATCAACTTCAAACGTAATATCATCAACCCATGGCCGATGATAATCATCAAGTTCAACTCCACTTAGTTCCTTGAGCTCAGCATAACTGCCGACAACCTTAATATCCCCTTTTTCACTCTTCCAAACCGGCATCGCCGTTGCCCAAAAACGGTCACGACTCAAGTTCCAATCTGGCGCGTCCTTAACGGTATTTTCAAAACGGCCATGCTTGATATGCTCTGGGAACCAGGTAATATGTTCGGTATTTTCTACAAGCATTTGCTTCTTTTGACCCTGAATGTCCATAAACCAGCTTGGGTGCGCACGGTACATCAACCGCGTGCCACAACGGTGACAATGCGGATAACTGTGGCGAATGTAATCTATCTTCCAAACCGTGCCACGTTCATGCAAGCTTTTGGCAATCGTCTTGTTGATTTCCCAAACGTTTTCACCCTTCCAGTCGCCTTCGGTATAGATACCGCTTTCGTCGAGTACATGAACAACCGGAATTTGCTTTTCTTGGGCTAAAACAAAGTCTTCCTCACCGTATGCGGGAGCCAAATGTACGATTCCTGTACCGCTTTCAGTAGTTACGTAATCTGCGTGCCAAATTTTGTGCGCGTTCTTACCTCTATCAACAAAAAGCGGCTCATATTCTCTGCCTATCAGTTCACGACCCTTGATGCTGCCCACCACTGCAAAATCAATCGGTTGATGTTTCTCATCAGTTAATACTTTTGGCATAAGTTCTTCGGCCAAAATCAGCGTATCATCGCCAATCTTAACCTTTGTATAATCAAAATCTTTATTGACCGCTAAAGCCGTATTGGCAAGCAATGTCCATGGTGTTGTTGTCCAGGCCAATACATATTCATCAGAGTCTTTTAGCTTGAACTTTACATACACGCTTGGGTCAGTCACGTCCTGGTAGGCACCGGCGTCCATGGTAACTTCTGCCTTACTGAGCGGTGTCGCGTCACGCGTACAGTACATCAATACGCGCTCACCCTCATAGATCTTGCCCTTATCGTATAGCTCTTTAAAAGCCCACCAGACAGATTCCATGTAATCTTTATCCATGGTTTTATAGGCACCTTTAAAATCTACCCAGCGGCCAATTCGGTCTACGGTGTCTTCCCACAGATTGCCAGTTTGCACCATATTCTCCCGGTTAGCCTTTATGTAATCCTCGAGATTAACTTTGGTTCCGATATCACGCCGATCAGTAATACCAAGCTTCTTTTCGGTGAAGGTTTCTGCCGGCAAACCATGGCAATCCCAGCCCCAACGGCGCTCCACACGCTTGCCTTGCATGGTTTGATAGCGCGGCACAACATCTTTAACGATCGAGCTTAACAACGTCCCGTGGTGTGGCACTCCGGTAATAAACGGTGGGCCATCATAAAAAACGTAAGCGTTGTCTTTTTGCCGATTTTCAACCGAATTTTCAAACGTCTTGTTTTGCTTCCACTGCTTTACAAGATCTTTTTCGTACTCAATTGCTCGACGTCTAGTCCCAGATTTAAACTTCATAATTCCTCAATAGTCTACTTTAAACAG
>CAZOUW010000018.1:0-23939 GCA_964583075.1 uncultured Candidatus Saccharibacteria bacterium
AATAATATTGACAAATATTCACGCTTATGCTATTATGCAAGCATGTCAAAAACATCAAGACAACTACGACCAAAAGATTTACCAGAAGGCTCACTTGCACAGAATTTAAGCAAGCAAGAAGCTGCACGTCATCGCAGACAACTAGCTCGCCGTGCGAAAGTGATTGGTACGGTAGCTGCGGCAGCAACATTGGTTGGCCTTGGTGTTCACAAGCTTGATCAGATGGACAAAGCCCATAAACAAGACGTTGCAGAAGAAGCAGCAAAAGATGCGATTGGCGAGAAGCGTATCGCGGGAGTTGAAGCGGGCACTACCATATATCTTCGTGGTGGTGTTGCAGTTAGAACAGAACCAAAAATTATTCGCGGAACAGAGGAAGATCGTGGCAACGAACTTCTTAAAGTTGATAATGATGAGTTGTTGGTTGTGTCTAAGCCAGTAGTCGTTGAGAACGATAGTGGTAAGCAGTTTATTGCGCTAACGCTAGAAGATGGCCGCTTGGGCTATGTTGCAACAGAAGTTTTTGGTCAAGAGAACTCTGATGGTGAAAATTTTGCGATTGTAGAGAGAGATGAAAGTGCCACAACTTCCAGTGTGGGGTCAGTTAGCTTTGATGATGTCTCGGCAACATTTATGTTGGGCGAGGAAGAAGTAAGCACAGCCCAATTTATGAGTCCTGATGAAGCGCTTGATTTTATGGCAAAGCACCAGTAGCTTGTAGTGTCTTGTGTATAACTCGTCACACTAGATGTAGTGGCGAGTTTTTTATTCTGTGGATAAGTGGGTTTGCAGGGCGAATTTTGTGAAAAAAATACTTGCATGTGGGTAGCCGTGGGTTGTATGCTGATGTCAGTGGGTAAACGTGGGTAACCCATCCTAAACCAAAAAACAAAAACAACCACGAGAGAATATTAATAATAAAGAGATTCTGCATATCCGTATGGTGGACTACTTTGAGCGAAAACTTGACGACAAGCGTCGGCTGACAATTCCAGCTGAACTTCGAGCTGAGTTTGAAAGCGGGGTAGTCGTAACCAGAGGGTTTAAGCAGTATTTGCACATCTATCCTAAAAGCGTATGGGATGAGCAAGTTGAACCGCAGCTACAGGGAAGTATCCTTGATGAACGTGTGGCTGATCTTAATGTTCAATTCCGTAGCGGTAAGGTAGATGCTGCAATTGATGCAAAGCAGGGTCGCGTTACGATAGAGCAGCACTTGCTGGACTATGCTGGCATTCGCCGTGATGTTGTAGCGATACGCGCAGGGCGCTATTGGCGCATCCAAGCTGCGTAGTGGTTGTAAACCCAGATCTTTAACAAATAATAGCAATTAAAGAAAGAATATCTTTCGAAACACGCAAATTCCATAATTGGCTTGCGATGCAAGGAAAGTGCAAGACACGGACTGAGACGTATAAAAATACGTCGAAGGAGTATCGAAGCGCTTGACGCAGCAGGGTAGCCAAGAGTGATTGCAGCGCTGTCAGCTGTGCTGACAGGCAGGCAAGCACGGTATGGGATTTGAGGTCAGCTATTCGGTAGTCAACAAGTGGGCTGAAGGTATAAACCACTCAAAACACCTTAGTACTTTCTATAAAACACCTCCCAAAACTCCACCTCACACAAAAGTCTCTCAAACTGCAAAATTAGTAAAAAGCACAGGCATGATTTGAAATATAGTCATACTCGTTTTACAGCTTTCTACACCAAAGATTTTGCGGGTAAACAAAAACAAAAACAAAAAAAACAAAAAGTTGACTACTGAATAGGTGACCTTACAAAAACAAAAATGTAAAATAAAAACAAATGTTAGAAGTTCACCAAGAAAAAAATCAACACACACCAGTGTTGCTCAGAGAAGCTTTGCAATATCTTGCACCAGAGAAGGGCGATACGCTCTTAGATGTGACAGCAGGGTATGGCGGGCACGCGGCAGCAATACTCGATGTAACAAGCCAAGACCGACATAGCGTTTTGGTTGATCGTGACGAGAATGCGATTAACCAGCTAAAAACACGCTTTAAAGGTAAGGATGTTAAGATTTTGCACGACGATTTTGCGCACGCTACACAAAATTTGTCTGGTAAAAAATTTAATCTCATCTTGGCAGATTTGGGCGTATCATCGCCGCACCTTGACAACGCAAGTAGAGGGTTTTCGTTCCAGCTTGATGGGCCACTCGACATGCGCATGGATAGTTCCAAGGGCTTAACGGCTGCAGAGATTGTGAACAGTTCAAGCGTAGAAACTTTAGCAGATATGCTAAAGGCTTACGGTGATGAGCCAAGAGCAAAACGGGTCGCAGAGGCAATAGCTGCAAAACGACCAATTCATACCACTCAAGAGCTTGCAAATATTGTCGCAACTGTTTATGGCGGGCGAGGTAGATACAAAACTCACCCGGCCACAAAGACGTTTCAGGCGCTTCGTATTGTTGTTAACGATGAGTTAGCTCAGCTACGATTTGCGCTCCCACTCTGGCTTGAAATGCTAGAGACGGGTGGACGTATAGCAGTTATTAGCTTTCATAGCTTGGAAGATCGAATTGTTAAGGAGGTCTTTCAGGAGTATGGTGGCAATCGTTACGATGCAACCATAAAGTTGCTGACCAAAAAGCCGATAACTGGCGACAACACGGAAATCGTTTTCAACCCGCGTGCACGTAGCGCAAAGTTGCGTGTCGCAGTGAAAAAATAAAAACAAGAAAGGAGCTTAAATGCCAATTACGGTAAAAAGTAGCTCCCGAGCTTATAAGATTCGCGTAAAAGTCTTATAAGATGAGCCCGCCCCTGTGTCTCAAAATAGGGCACGGGGGCACCAAAATAAACATAAACACAAAAACTATATATGACATATTCAAGTACACTAGCAGCTGGTCGTGGTCAGTATATGCGCCGCAACCAAAATGTAACAGCATTCAAATCAAAAGATAAGGCTATTGGGCCAGTCAGCAACACAATTATTTTAATTGTGTTAGCATGTTTGTTGGGCCTTTTATACTTAACACAGGTTACAAAAACCAACGCATTTGGTTATCAGCTCAATGCGCTCAATAAAGAACAAACGAGCCTACAACAAGAACATGATGAGCTAGAAGTCGCATCTGCACGTTTGCAGGCACTCGATCGTGTTAAGGCAAGCGAGCCTGCTAATCAGTTGGTGTCTGTTGCTCCAAGCGCAACCATCCAGAACTAATTCATAAGTATGCAATTATCAGAGGGCACAAGTCAGCATTTGCTTCGTATTCGCCTTGGTTATGGGTTGATTGTTGCTGTAGTTGCTATCTTTTTAGTGCGGTTATTCTATTTGCAAGTAATACGCCACGATTATTATAAGAACACAGCACTAAGTGGCCAGTTTAAGCAGTATGAGGTTCCAGCAAAACGCGGTGTGATCGAAGCATATAACGGTAGCGAACGCGTGCCAATTGTGTTGAACGAAGTTAAGTATACACTGTTTGCGGATCCGGTTTACGTTAAAGATAAAAGGGAAGCCGCAGAAAAGGTTCAGGCCATAGTTGGAGGCAAAACAGAGGATATAGAAAAATCTCTTGAGGCTGATTCGCGCTACGTAGTACTCGCAAAGAAACTCGGTAAAGACGAAAAAGAAAAAATTGATAAGCTCGAGATAAAAGGGATTGGGACGAGAGAGCAGTCGTACAGAACCTATCCACAAGGCCAAATGGCAGCAAGTCTTCTTGGCTTTGTGAACGATGAGGGCGAAGGAAAATACGGCATTGAGCAGGCGCTAGATAAAAGTCTTAGGGGTAGTCCCGGCCAACTGAAGGCAATTACTGATGCGCGAGGTGTGCCGCTTGTATCAAACAAGGATAATGTTGTTGATGATCCGGAGGATGGAAAACGTGTTGTTTTAACGATTGACATGTCAATGCAGCAACAACTCGAGGAAGTCTTGAAGACGGGACTTGAAAACGCTAAGTCTGGATCAGGCAGCGTATTTGTTATGGAAGTTAATACAGGTGCTGTTAAAGCCATGGCCAATTATCCAACATATAATCCAGCTGAGTTTTTTAAGGTTGAGGATGGTAATGTGTTTAATAACACTAACGTCAGTGATGCCTACGAAGTGGGTTCGGTGATGAAACCGCTGACGATGGCTGCAGCGCTCAATACTGGGTCAATCCAGGCTAACTCAACTTTCTACGATTCTGGTGTGGTTCAACTTGATGACGCTAAGATTACTAATGTAGAAGAAGCTGGTGGGCCAGGGACGAGGACAATGGCAGACATCTTGCGGTTATCACTAAACACTGGTGCCACATGGCTATTAATGCAAATGGGCGGCGGTGAGGTTAATGCTAAAGCTCGTGATACCTGGCATGATTACATGGTTAATAAATATAGATTTTCGCAAAATACAAATATTGAACAGGGCTACGAATCAGCCGGCCTGGTCCCTGATCCAACTGATGGTTACGGACTGAATATACGTTACGCAAACAGTGCTTTTGGCCAAGGTATGACTGCTACCCCCATACAAATGGGGGCTGCGTTGGCCAGTGTAATTAATGGTGGTACGTACTATCGTCCGCGCCTAGTAGATGAATACATAGATAATGACGGAAAAGTTGAGAAGCAGAACCCGGATATAGTACAAACCAATGTAGTGAGTCAGCAAACTGGTGATACGATTAGGGGGTTTATGGAAAATGTAATAAATTCAAATCACAAAGTTTATGGGTTTAATTTGCGGTCTGGATATATGGTTGGTGGAAAAACTGGCACAGCGCAGATTGCTAAGCCAGGCGGTGGCTACTATGAAGATCGTTATAACGGAAGTTTTACGGGTTTTGTTGGTGGCGATAAGCCGCAGTATGTTGTCGTGGTGCGCGTTAACGAGCCACATGTTCCGGGCTACGCAGGTTCAAAAGCGGCGGGACCAATTTTTAGCGCAACAGCTAACATGTTGATCGATAATTTTGGAGTGTTACCAAAGAGTAATTAAAGGTATACTAAGGGATAATAAATTATGACACCAACAATAGATATCATCGTAAACACAAGTACAGTCATTCGCATATTAGGCCTTGGATTCATTGGCTTCCTGCTCAGCATAATACTTACCCCAATCTATACAACCGCCGCCTATAAATGGCAGTGGTGGAAGAAGCCTCGTACTACGAGCGTGACTGGTGAGGTAGCAAAGGTATTCACGAAACTTCATGCTAAAAAACACGAACGTCACATTCCAACAATGGCGGGAATTATCTTTGTCGCCGCTGTTACGGCTGTAACTTTGGTGCTTAATCTAGAACGGACTGAAACTTGGTTGCCGCTTGCGGCTTTTGTGGGGGCAGGGGTAATAGGGTTAATCGACGATATCATAAATATACGTGGCAGTGGCAAGGGGGTTGCTGGCTTGCCATCTAAGCTTAAGTTGCTGCTGACTACCATTGTAGCGGCAATTGGGGGTTGGTTCTTTTTCTTCAAGCTGGATGTCAGTGCAATTCACATTCCTTTTGTTGGTGAGTGGCAGCTTGGTTGGGTTATTATCCCGCTATTTATTTTTGTGGTTGTTGCAACAGCTAATGCAGTCAACATTACTGATGGCCTTGATGGCTTGGCTGGTGGCCTAACGGCGATTGCGTTTGGTATTTATGCGCTTATTGCCTTCTTAGAGGGTCGCTACGGCATAGCGGGATTTTGTATGACAATAGTTGGCGGATTACTTGCTTACACTTGGTTTAATGTTTTTCCAGCTCGCTTTTTTATGGGGGATATTGGCGCCTTCGCTCTTGGCACAGCTCTCGGGGTTATTACCATGTTAACAGATACAGTAACTCTCCTGCCAATCATAGGTATTTTGTTTGTTGCAGAAACAGGCTCAGTTATTTTGCAGATTGCATCAAAGAAACTACGTAACGGTAAGAAGATATTCAAAGTATCACCACTACACCATCACTTTGAAGCGAGCGGTTGGCCAGAGACAAAGGTTACAATGCGTTTCTGGATTCTAGGCCAAGTTGCCGGGGTAATTGGCCTCATTATATTTGTAGTTGGGGGCTATATTTGATGTATGTGCCAGGCAGACGTTCAGTTGCGTCGGCGGCATTCGATCAAACCATTCAGCGTCGTCACCGACCTGACTATGTGCTGCCAATTCTCGCTGTTAGCTTAACGGTCGCAGGATTGATAGTTTTGTTTGCAATCAGCCCAGCGTTAGCTGCACAGAAAAACGTAGCCGAGAACTATTTTATAAATCGTCAAGTTATCGCCGTGCTTGTGAGCGCGGTGGTGTTTTTTTTAGTCGGTAGATTGCCGTTGAATAGCTGGAGAAAGTTTGAGAAGCCTCTTATTATTGTTTCGGCTGTATCTGCCGTAGCTGTTAGGCTACTTGGTGAGCAGGTAAATGGGGCCTACCGTTGGATACAACTTGGTGGGTTGTCTTTTCAGCCAGCTGAGCTTATAAAGTTTACATTATTGATTTGGCTTGCATTCTTTTTTGCGGACAGGATCAAAAATGGTAACATTGGTGACTTTGATAAGACTTTAAAACCACTGATCGGTGCACTGTTACTAATTGGTTTTGTTGTAGCAGTGCTGCAGAGCGATTTGGGCTCTACTGCAGTTATGGTGGCCATGATGGGGTCTATGGCATTTGTGGCAGGGCTACCAATGAAGCGGATTTTGCTAGTTGGTGCAATACTGGCAACTGGTCTTGTTCTTGTGATTAGTGCCACGCCGTATAGGCGTGAGCGACTCAAAACCTTTGTTAATCCGTCTGCTGACTGCCAGACGACTGGTTATCAAACATGTCAGGCACTGATCGCAGTAGGGTCTGGTGGTATCTTTGGACTTGGTCTTGCGCGGAGTGTGCAGGCATATGGCTATCTACCGGAGGCTGCTAACGACTCTATCTTTGCAATTTTTGCTGAGAAATTTGGCTTTATTGGTACTGCCGGACTACTTGCATTGTTTGTGGCGATGTTTGCGCGTCTGGTTAAGATTGCTGAGCGTGCACCAGATGACTATACCCGCTTAATTGTGGTCGGGGTACTGGCTTGGTTTAGTGTGCAGTCGATGATTAACATCGGTGCTATGCTCGGGTTATTGCCATTAAAGGGGATAACATTGCCGTTTATCAGTTATGGCGGCACAAGTCTCATATTTGTATCGGCTGCGCTAGGCCTAGTTTTTAATATTTCACGTTATACTGACTTTAGGATAAGTAAGACAAGAGGAGCACGTAATGACCATCATGCTGGTCGGTGGGGGGACAGGCGGCCACATACTACCGCTGTTAGCCGTCGCCCGTAAGCTTAAAAAAGACCAAAAGAACATTCGTATTGTTGCTGTGATTGACAAAACCACACGATTTGCGCACTTGCTCGAGTCCTCTAATGATATAGACAGAGTTATGCGAATCAGCGCTGGTAAACTTAGGCGTTATCCAAACCAAGGGCTGACAGAGACGATACTGGATATAAAGACCACAGTCTTGAACATACGTGATGGCTTTCGTATGATTGCTGGAGTTTTTCAGGCTATCGGTTTACTAAGACAACAGCAGCCCGACGTCATATTTATAAAAGGCGGTTTTGTTGGCGTGCCAGTAGGCATAGCAGCGCGGCTTAATAGGGTACCATTTGTGACTCACGACTCTGATGCAAGTCCGGGACTTGCAAACAAAATTATTGCTCGTTGGGCACGAATGCACACAGTTGGACTAGACAAATCACTCTACAGCTATCCTGACACCAAAACAATCCAAGTTGGCATTCCAACGGCCGTTGAGTTCAAAAATGTCACTCGTGAGCTGAAAAAGGCTTACAGAAAAGAAATAGGTGTACCTGCTAGTGCAAAATTGATCTTTGTCACAGGTGGTAGTCAAGGTGCACAAAGTCTCAACGATATCATCTCGTGTATCAGTCATTCACTCATTGCTGAAAAAGATATTTACGTTATTCACCAGACGGGTCGTTATATATCACCTGATCTACCAGTCGATAATGACCAATACAGGACAGTTGAGTATTTGGCTAATCTATATTGTTACAGTGGAGCAGCCGATGTGATTCTGTCGCGAACAGGTAGCACGATGGCTGAGTTTGCTGCGCAGGGTAAAGCGGTTGTAGGCGTGCCAGCACCACAGCTAGCGGGCGGACATCAGGTCAAGAATGCTGAGATTTTACAAAAGGCGAATGCTGCCATCGTGCTCAAAGAATCAGATCTTAAAGCTGATCCTAAGAAGCTGCTCACGACTTTGTTGGATTTACTTAATGACACTGATAAACAGAAGGAGCTTACGGAAAATCTAGCAAAAGTTTATCCACCTAATGCGGCCGACAAAATTACTGAAGTTTTAATTAGGATGGCAGAGTAGGGAGCTTCGGTGGGGTTATTTACTAGAAAAAAAACCACACAACCTGTGCGTGCACGAACACCACGTTCTAATAAAAGCGTATATTCATATTACAGTAAACGCTCCGAGCGTAGCGATCAGTTAAGTCGTAGACCCGATGAAATAGCAGAGAAGAAACAAGTTAGAGAGAAGAGAAAGGTTGTACATCATATACCGGCACTTCTTTTGGTGATACTTATCATTGCCAGCATAGTCTATCTTTCGACGGTGGATGCGCGGGTCCGCTTAATAACAAAAGATGACAAAAATACAACACTACGTGATCCGGCCGTCTATCAACAAGCAGCGACTCAGTTCATAAATGACTCTGCTGTTAATCATTCGAAAGTACTTTTTGATAGTCGGGGTTTATCAGACTATCTTAAGCAACAATTCCCTGAGATTGCGGCTGTTACAGTAACCCTTCCTGTTATGGGAAGAAGACCAGTTGTTTCAATCCAAACGACTCAGCCAGGCTTCATACTAGTTTCGGGGCAAGATGCTTACTTAGTTGGTGCAAATGGCATAGCTCTGCTTAATGTGCATGATGGGCAGAACTTGAGCAGCCTTGGCCTGAGGACTGTCAACGATGAGTCGGGTGTTGCTATTGAGCCAGGCAAAGCCGCACTGCCACAAGAACAAGCTTTGTTTATTAGTACAGTTGTTGAACAGTTGGAGAAGCAAGGTCTAATAGTCGAGTCTCTTACGATTCCATCGAGTCCGTATGATCTGCATGTTAAGATTTCTGGCGTACCGTACTTTGTTAAATTTAATATTCTAGAGGACCCAAAGCAACAAGCCGGTAGTTTTATTGCGTTGAAGAAGAAGCTTGATACGGACAAAGTTACACCAAAAGAATATGTTGATGTAAGGGTGGGGGAGCGGGTCTACTACAAGTAGCCTTCGAGTTGGATGTCCATTATGATCGATAGGTAGTCATACAAAGACAAGCCGATAACTTTAAATAAATAGAGACCACTATCGCTTCTCCCCTCACATGTTCGTATTTTGTTCATGTAGCGAGTTTAGCAAGATCATAAAAAAACTATACAAACCAACCAAACCCGCAAAAAATCAAATTTCGTGAAATAGTGGGGCAGCGTGAAAAAAAATATAAAAGAGCATAAAACCGTGAAAAATCAAACAATGCCTGTGGAAAAGTCTATTAATACAACAAAAAGCGACACGATGGACAGTAACCATGGATATCCTAGAAACGAGTGCACGCAACAACATACGTGAAGATAGGTTATTTTAAGCTCGTTCTTGATTCTTACTGTCGTACTCCCCTGCGAAAGACGTATACTCTATCATCTTACGGGGTGTATATTAAGTCGCAAAATATACATTGTGCGACGTAACATTACTATGGCCGGGGAAGCCCCTATTTTGTATGTTTTTGCTATTTTCGCCCGCGAATCTTTATTTTTATTTTCTTGCATGTCCCTTTTGCTCTAGCTCCACTTAACTATTAAATATATGCACATTTTCTGTGACTGTTATCCATATATCTAATGTTCGCAAAATGTTCTTTTTATAATTATTCGTAGATTGGTTTATGAAAACCACCGTATACTGTATATTCATGTGGTAGAGATCTTGCGTAAACAAACAAAGTATCATCAAACTCTTCAGGTATAGTGGCATTTGCTATCACCTGCCCTTGTAATGCCTCGGGTAGGCACAATGACCCGAGTGCAGAAAACGTAAATGAATCAGAGGAGTTAGTGTGATCTATTTGAATTTCGTCCGAGCGTATGGAGATTTCTCGTTCAAGGCGCGCTTTACGATAGTCCGTTGTGTGGAAGATTCTAAAGCCGGCCGTTTCTTCGTGGTGGTGTCTAGCTTCAAGAACAGATTTGACTACAAATGTGCAATCACTAAGCTCAAGGTATGTTTCACTATCACGTTCGCTACGTAAACTCCGGTTGAGCGGGAGTTGTAGGTGTGATTTGCCAGTTGGGAGTACTAAGTGGGGTTTTTCTAGTGTATTGGGATCTTCCGCGGTTGCATAATCTCTTATGATATCTTCCATTTGCTCTGGCTCGGCAAAAGTTCCTTTCATATAATTCAGTTGCCAGGTTTCAGGGCTATTACCTTCTGGCTCGCTATCTGCGGATGTTGTGAGCATCAATTACTCCTCGGCGAGGGCGTAGGTGGCTTTAGCAACGCGCTTGAATTGCTTTTTGCCTTGTAGGTTCAAAAGAATGGTCGTTTCTTTGACGTAGCGGTTTTTTAGTACTCGCTTAACTATTTCGTCGCGGTGGAGGGGCTCATTCGCCTTTTTGAGTACCTCTGAGATAACATCAGATACGGTACCCTTTTTATAACCCCATTCTTTGAGGGCGTAAATACCGCGGCCAACGAGTACAAAGCGGTCGTCTTTGATGAGCTCGTTATGGATAGCCTGAGTGGTTACGTCTTTGCGCTTAAAATCAGAGGCTTTAATTTTCTTAGCAATATCACTGAAGTGCATCTGTTTGCCATTTTCTTTGAGAATAACGTAGATTTTATCACGAATGTTCTTTGGGTTAACGGTTGGCCATTTTGTAAGGCCCCACTCCCCATTAAGACTTGCGAGTAATTTAGAAAGGCTAGCAAGCGCCTCTACTTTGGTTTTATCGGTCTCACTTACCGTTTCTGTAACTGTCTTAATGTCTGAAGGTTGTCCAAGCTCTTTAACTGCCTTTACAACACCGTCAACGTGTTTAGTGATTGTCTTTGCGTCTTTGTATTGGCTAGACACGGCTACGCCTTGATAATAAAAGTCATTTTCATCAATAACAATAAGTTTTGGTGCTAGTGCAGCCAAGAAAGCAACACGAGCCTGGTCAATCTTACTTGGGTTGTTGGTAAGCTTTTCGGCCAATGCGCTGACTCGTGCGGCATTGCCACGCTTATTGAGTAAGCCTGTGACTTTCGTTTCTATATCTGATACGTGCGGCAGACCACCCTGCTCCGCTTGGCTTTTGAGTCGTGCAACAATTGCCTTTTCAAGCTGACGAACACGCTCCCTGGTAATCCCAAGTAATTCACCGATTTGTTCTAGGGTTTCTTTTCGGTCAAAGAGTCCGTAGCGCCGCGCGACAATCTCACGCTCTCTTTCCTTCTCTATCGTCTGAAGAATATCCTTTACGATCTGTTCTACTTGTAGTTTCTCGTCTGCTTGTGCCATTTGGCGCTTCCCTGTTAAATTGATGGATCTGTATAATTTCAATAATATTATTATAAAACTATAAAAACTAAAAGTCAAGTACTGTTAACTTATAAGACTATTATAGCACTAAATAGACATTTACGCGCACTGTTGAAATAACAATACTACTAGTTAATAGAGGTGCAAAAAGTGGAAAAATGTAGTCAAATAAACCACTTCTTTGTCTCACTTTCATCCTTTTGGAATCGTCAGCATAACTTTGTCAGGTTTGACACATTTATGTAGTGAGAAAGACAAGCAGGCAACAATATAGAACAAAAGGATGATAGCACCGGGTGGGCGCAAGCTTCCAAAAGTTCTATACTCTTGTCTGCTTGCCGTCCTCACCAGAGGCCGAAACCTCATGTCCCCAGACTCACCACCGTCGGGTCAGGCGCGCATGAACGTGCCGTCGTCGAGGTCGACGTGGTCGCCGAAGTGCTCGCGGAGCATCTCCTCGAGGCTGGCCACGAAGGGGCTGTTGGCGATGATCGCGTGGGTGAGCGCGTTGCTCTCCCCGATGATGTCGCGGTCGATCTGGCGCTTGAGGGGCGTCAGACCGGCGGCGGTCATGGCGGCGAGGTGGGTGCGGAGCTCCTTGACGATGGTCTCGTCGAGGTCGTAGTCGGTGGTCAGCATGAGCGTCGCGACGACGTTGATGTCGCCGATCGTGATCCGGCTGGTGCTCGCCACATTGCGCGTGCCCTGACCCTCGACGACGTCGTTGCGCTCGATGAGGTGTCCCATCAGGCACGGCACCATCGCGACCTTCTGCACCGTCTCGGACAGCGCGTGCTCGGCGGCATGGTGCATGTCGTCCGATGCGTCATCGGCGATCTGGATGGTCGTGTCGATGGCGTACGTGGTGAACTTGATGTTGCTGGTGAGCGTGGTCATTTCACTATCTTTCCTCTCATCGGCACAGGGGCCCCTAGCGAATGCTAGTGCGTGGTATCAGTTTGATCCTCACTGAATGAGATACAAACCCGTAGTAGTTCTGCGAGCTCATATCTCATTTAGTAACAATTATTGCCTTGCTTGTCAAAATCCGTTTTGGAAGCAAAAAATACCTCAACAAAACCTTAGTATTATAGCAGAAAATTACACAAGAGTCAATACTATTTTGTGATAGTTTTTCGCTTGAAACGACTCTTTTTTTCTGGTGCTTCGTCCAGGAGCTTTTGGGCTTGCTTCTCTGTTAACTTCTTAGGGTCAGTTTCTTTAGGGATTTTAGCGTTCTTTTTTCCGTCAGTTACGTACGGTCCAAACGGACCGAGCAGCACCTTGATAGTGCCAAAGTCAGCAATATTACGCTTTTTGATTTGGGCTAGCTTTTCTTTATAAAGCTTGCGTGCGGCTTCTTCTTTAATGGTGAACGGATCGTGAGGTTCTTTGAGTGAAACGAAGGTTTTATCTACCTTAATATAGGGGCCAAAACGACCAATATCTGCAATGATCTCTTGTCCGTCGGTAGTTTTGCCCACGGTACGAGGCAGTTTGAACATCTTGAGTGCTTGTTCTAACGTGACGCTGTCTATGCTCTCGCCCTCTGGTATTGGTGCAAACGTTGGTTTGGGGTCGTCTGATTGTTCGCCGCGTTGTAGCATAGGTCCAAAACGACCATAGCGCGCAAATATAGGCGTGCCATCTTTGTCTTTGCCAATTTTACGGGTTTGTGTGGCTTCTGCCCTAGAAATGTCATCACTGGCTTCTATGAGCTTATGGAATGGCTTATAGAAGTGATCAAGCACCTCGACGCGGTTTTTCTTCTTTTCAGCTATTAAGTCCAGTTTGTCTTCTATATCTTTGGTGAAGTCATAGTCCATCACGTCGGCAAAGTGTTTAACCAAGAAATCAGTGACTACCTTCCCGGTGTCTGTGGGATAGAGTTTATTGCTATCCTTACCGTACTCAATCGTCTGTTTTTCTTCAGTTATCTTCTTATTCTTAAGAGTCAAAATAATAATTTCTTTCTCGGTGCCGGCAATATCACCTCTTTCAACATAAGTACGGGATTGAATGGTGCTAATTGTACTGGCGTAGGTGCTCGGACGCCCAATACCCATTTCCTCTAGTTTTTTTACCAAAGATGCTTCGGTATAGCGGGCTGCACCACGGCTAAAGCTTTCGGTTGCCGTTGCTTCCCCTAGCTTGAGTTCATTACCCTTTTCTAGTGGCGGTAGGATTGTGTCATCACCTTTGCGACCAGTTACTTTCAAAAAGCCATCAAACAGAACAATCTCACCTTTGGCCTCGAGATTCTCCTTACTCTTGCTTGGCTTGATGATAACAGTAGTTTTTTCTACTTGTGCAGGAGCCATTTGAGTGGCGACTGTGCGACGCCAGATGAGCTTATATAACTTCTTTTGTTGGGCATCTGCACCTGCTTCTAGCTTGGTTATATCAGTTGGGCGAATCGCCTCGTGCGCCTCTTGTGCGCCAGCACTCTTTGTTTTGAAAGTTCTAAATTCGTAGTACTTATCACCATATTCTTTTTTGATGTAGCTAGCCATTGCATCAAGCGCTGTTTTGGATAAATTAAGGGAATCGGTACGCATGTAGGTAATATGACCAGCTTCATATAGACGCTGTGCTAGCTGCATAGTCATGCGCGGACTGTAGCCAATTTTGTTGCTGGCCTCTTGCTGGAGTGTACTAGTAGTAAACGGTACGCTTGGATTGCGTTTGCCTGGCTTTTGTTCTACACCATCAACGGTGAAAGTACTTTTGGCGTAATCATCCAGTATCTTCTTAACTTTTGGCGCGTCTTTATATTTTACGGGCGCTTCGGCGTTAACGTCTTCACCCTTTTTAGTTTTAAAAGTGGCGATGAGCTTAAATGTAGATTCTGATTCGTGGGCTTCAAGCTCACGTTCGCGCTCAACAACTAGACGTACGGCTACACTCTGAACCCTACCGGCACTGAGCTGTGGGCGGACCTTCTTCCATAGTACCGGACTGAGTTCAAATCCAACCAGGTAATCTAGAGACTGGCGTGCTTGCTGAGCTTCTACTAGCGGCATATCAATGGTGCGTGGGTTTGCTACGGCCTCCTCAAGTGCTGTTTGGGTGATTTCGTGAAAAACAATACGCTTGGTGGTTTTTGGGTTGAGACCAAGCACCTCTGATAAGTGCCAAGCTATAGCCTCGCCTTCGCGGTCTTCATCACTTGCGAGCCAAACAGTTTTGGCGGTTTTACTTGCCTTTTTTAGCTCGTTGATAGTTTTGACTTTATCTTCGTTAATCTCAAATATTGGTGCGTACTTTTTGGCAACATCAACACTACCGTTTTTGCTCGGTAGTGATCTCACGTGACCCATACTGCTTTTTACGGTAAATTCTTTGCCCAGATATTTCTCAATTGTTTTAGCTTTGGCTGGGCTCTCTACAATGACTAAGTTTTTGCTCATATTGCTTTAGTTTATCCAATATTTGTTAAATACCAAAGCGTGATAATAAGCTAAATTGGCTCCCAGCGCAAGTTTATTTAATTTGCCACTGGTTGCTGCCAAGAGCCATAATCTGTCCGTTTATTTCGAGCATCGTTAAGGTTTGGTTAAAAATATGTGCTTCCAGGCCACTTAAGTTTAAAAGTTCGTGTCCGTCACGCGTGCCACCTAATAGCAATGATAGAATGACGTATTCGTGCTCATTACTGGCGTTGATTGTATGTTTTTTGCTGCTTGATAAGCCAAGTTTGAAAGTTACGTCCGACACATCTGTTATTGGTATGGCACCAGTTTTAATTAAGTTATTTGTACCCTTGCTGAGTGGACTGCTTATTGGCCCGGGTACAGCCATTACAGTTTTGCCTTGCGATAAAGCAAAATTGGCAGTATGAAGTGTGCCACTCTTCTCGGCGGCCTCTGTAACAATAACAATATCAGCCATACCAGAAACGAGTCGGTTGCGAGCAATAAAGTTTTGTTTTAGCGCTGGTGTGCCTTCTGGGTACTCCGTAACCAGACTGCCGCCAGTTTGCAGGATTTTTACGGCTAGGCCGTGATGTGTACTTGGGTAGACCATCTCCGGCCCGCATGGTAAAACGGCGATAGTTTTACCACCGGCTTCAATACACGCTTGATGAGCAATACTGTCAACACCAAGTGCTAGACCACTGATTACTACTACCCCTTTTGCAGCGAGTTCTCTTGCTAGCATTATGGTTACTTCTCTACCATAATTGGTTGGCTTACGTGATCCTACGATGGCGACAGATGGCTTATCCAATAACGCATTTGGGTTTTCGCCTCTGTAAAATAACTGTTCGGGTACATCATCAATTTGGCGCAGTTTTTGCGGAATTTCGTCCTTAACGAGCTTATGGTAATTATAATCTTTTTGCATATACATCAAATCAATTAAATAGTATTGACATAATGTAACATATTTGCTAAAATAGCAACCCGTAAGTCCTTTTATGGATTTTACGTACCTTATACCCCATTCTAACAGTCTAGTAAGACTAGACTAATACGTTAGATTGTTTTAGAGCGCGCCCTCCAAGTTGTTACCCTCCACTTGTTCGGCACATCTGTTTTTAACAGAAACGCTCTAAAACAGACTAACCCCTTTAACTAAACCCGTTTTTCAAAGCAAGCCTGAACGGTTCTGACTACTTCGGTAGCCAGAGACACAGGCGCCTAGTGGAGTTGCGCTCTGATGTTTTGCTGGGGTGGGTTGAAGGGTGTATCCAGTGACTTAAGTGGTGAGGGCTTGAGTCCTGAAATCGGTCTACAGCGGTGCCCACCCCCTCTGTAGGCCGTTTTTAGTTTAGAACAAGAAGTATAATCATGATTTCAAAACAAGAGTTTGAGGACATCACGCCAGAGGCAATCGGCCACTGTATTGAGTTTGGTGCATCTAAGGTTGCTCGTTTTTTTGATGCAGCAGCAATTAATCATATGCAAGAAAAAGGCCTGCCACACTCTCGGGCTGATGCGGCAGAAATAAGTGAGAGATTTAATAAACTATGGAGCGTATTTCACATAGCTCGATTACCTAATGTTCAGATTGATATCGTACCAGTCTACCCTAGTGGTTTTGTTGATCGTCCCGGTGTGCACGCTGACAGTACGGCTCGTAATGGTATCACGTTGTTGATACCATTTAAGGGTCCAGATGGCCGTTTTGAGGCAGGAGCAACTCCAAGTCGGCCGGAGTTTCCAGAATATGTAACGCACTATGGAGTTGGTGATCTGATGGTACTGGCTCAGTACATTAGATCAGTGAATGGCGAGGCTGTTTCGCGTCAACAAACATATCACCAAGGTGTTTCATCTGAAGCAAGGTTTTTATATACGGTTGATTTGCATCAGGCAGACGTAGAAATTGATTTTACGCAGTAAAGCTGCGGGTGTCGGGGTATAGTTCGCCGCGGTAGACAAGTTCGATCAAAATGCTTTGAACTTCTCTTTTTAGTAACGGGAGGTTTTTTTGTTCCTCGGCAGAAAACTTTGCCAGTACATAGTCAGCCGTATCCATCTGCTCTGGTTTTTTGCCCATAATGCCGATGCGTACACGGCCGTAGTTGTCCTCGATGTGTGTGGTGACTGATTTAATACCATTATGCCCGGCGCTGCTACCGCCTACTCTGGTGCGGACTTGGCCAAAAATAACGTCTAGTTCATCGTGCACAACCGTAACTGCGCTAACCGGCAGTTTATAAAAATCAAGTACCGCCCGGACAGCTTTGCCGCTATCATTCATAAATGTGTTTGGTTTTACCAGAATTACTTTAGTATCACCAAACGATCCAGTCGAGATAGCAGCGTAGAGGTCTTTCTTTTCCTTCCAGGCATCAAACTCGCTCTGGGCGTCATGCAGGGCGTCTACGCAGTCGAAGCCAATATTATGCCGTGTTAGGTCGTAATCTTTGCCGATGTTACCTAGGCCAGTGATAACGATCGTCTTGGCGCTGCCAAGCGTAAAGTTCTGGCTGTGTTCAACCGTCTTTTTCTGGAACAAACTCATACTCTAGATTATAGACGATAGATAAATCAAAGCAGAATTTATATGTCATTACATATGAAAAGGGGTTAAGGCTTAAGGTCAGATTCTGACTCACTTAGTGAGTGGTGACTATAAGACCTCGAAAGATATGTATCCAAGTCGGTAACTGGCACCATCAATTTTTTGATGACTTATCTCCCCTGCTCTTGCTCCGAAAAGGTCGATTCGACTTGGACTAATGACAAATGGAGCTGTACATTGTAGGACATAGCCATCAGGGCCAAACACTAGTTCTTGACTGAAGTTTGTATCGGCGTAACCGCTACTGCTAACGCGTATTCTGGTATGCCCACCACTACCTCTGGCATACAAGCAAATTCTAGCGTTCATCCCTTTACTGGCTCTTAGTACCGGGTCCATACGTTGGATGTAGTTTGGGGTAACATCGGAGTGTAGTTGGGCAGAAAAGTTAGACGCTGATTCAAATACTTGTGTATTCTTTTTAGCTCCTTGCTGCAGTTCAGTCACTAAGTATCCATTGTTGCCACCACCTATCCTAGTGTATATTTCGGTAGGCGTAAACTGTACGGATGTCGCAGCAAAACTCTTATAAGTAAAGTACCCTCCTCCTAGTATCGCTACGATTAAAATAACCACAAAGAACTGTACCCTCCTACTTTGCAAGTTAAAACTTCTTCCCAACAAACCTTTCTTTTTCACAACACTACTCTTGCTTGAAGTACTAGTATGCTTTGGTGCTACTTTTGTTGCTTTTGCCATAGTATTTTTTATTCCTTTGTTTCTATCTTTAAACTGTTGTTTATACCACAAGCATAAACACCGTCCCAGCCATTGTCAACTGAGGAGAGGCTGAGGGTGTGGAAAAGTCTATTTGTGGCGGTCTTCGTGCTTCTCTATAAACCAGAACTTTATGGGTGTGCCGTTTACGTCAAAGGTTTCACGGAATTTGCGTTCCATATAACGCTTATAACTCCAGTGCAAGAACTTGGTATGTGCGCCAAACACCTTAAAGCTTGGATCTGGGTTGCCCTCTTCGTGAACCATATAATTAAGTTTTGGCATGCGGTTTTTGAGTCCGGCTGGTGGGTGGCTATCTATTACTTGCCTGAGCCAGCGGTTAAGCTCTGTTGTTTTGTATTTTTTCTGCCGCGCCTTCATGACTTCGAGTACTAAATCAAACAGCTTTGTGACATTTTGGCCGGTTTCTGCGCTCGTAAAAATGAGTGGTGCCCATGGTACAAAGTTGAAAGCGTGAGAGATCTGTGGAGCGATAGCATCACGAGTAAAAGAGTCTTTGTATTTAATGTCTTCAACATTTTGGCCACCTGAGCGGGCCAGCTTTTTCTTCTCTTCTTTGGTGAGTTTGGTGGGCTCTGGTTCTTGTTCGGGTCGTTCTGGCGCTTCTTCTGCGCGTTTTGCAAGGCTATCCCATTTACTGACAACTAAAATTAAGCCTTTGCCAGCTTCTTTAATCATGCCAGCGATTTTTTGATCGAGCTGTGTGTTAAGCTCGTTGGCGTCCATAAGCAGCAAGCAAACATCCGCTTGCTCAATCGCGCTGATTGAGCGAATAACACTGAACTTCTCTATACCCTTCTCTATCTTGCCACTGCGGCGAATGCCGGCCGTATCCATAAGCTCAATTTCTTTACCGTTGTAACGAATGGTCGCTCTGTTGATATCTCTGGTTGTTCCAGCGCGGTCAGCAACAATTGCTTGTTGTTTTTTGCCCAGAGAGTTGAATAAATATGATTTGCCAACGTTTGGCCTGCCAAGTAAGGCAACGTGAATAACATCTGGGTTTTCCTGGAACGTTGCTTTTGGGATTTGACGAATAGTATTGTCAAGAGTGCCAGAAATTCCTATATTTTGTGTGGCACTCGTGAGGTGGATGTCTTTTATGCCGAGTTTTTGAAAGTCTGCGGGTATTGCCCGAGGTGTTTTGTCTGCTTTGTTTACTAACAAGAAAACGGGTTTTCTAGTTTTTAACGCTAGTTTTGCAACTCGCCGGTCTTCTTCACTGATGGCCGCAGTCGCCTCAATGACAACCCAAATGACATCAGCGCTGTCAGCAGCTTGAAGGATTTGCTCTTGAATTGTAAATTCAAAATCGTCCTCCGGGTCTTTAATGCCCGCAGTGTCAATTAGCCAGAAGTTTTGGCCACGCCACTCTGCTTTTGCGTAGATGCTATCACGCGTTGTGCCAGGCTCATCGGCAATAATCGCCTCGCGCCGCTTCAGAACAGCGTTAAAAAGGCTAGACTTACCAACGTTCGCCCGGCCTACGATTGCTATAATCGGCACCCTATTTTTTGTGCTCATATAGATAAATTATAACATAAATGTGTGAAAAAATCTAACGGATTTCTTTGTAGGAGGCACTTGGTAAATCTTCGAGTTTATATTGGCCAAATTTTGTTCGATGCAAGTCGGTTACGTCATAGTTGAGCGCTGCAAACGTGCGTCGGATTTGTCTGTTTCTACCCTCATGCATAATGACTTGCCATTTGCCTTCGCGTTTTAACAGTGTCAATTTGCTGATTCCATCGTCTAGTTTTACGCCAGTCTCAATCTTTTGCTTATCCCTTTCTAACAGGCTCGGTTTTACGGATACGAGGTATACTTTTTCTTTTTCGAATGATGGGTGGGTAAGTTGATATGCCAAGTCGCCATCGTTCGTGAGCAACAATAAGCCGCTTGAGTCTTTATCGAGTCGACCGACTGGTTTAAGGTGGTGATACTGCTCGGGTAGTAGATCGTAAACAGTTTGGCTCCCCTGCCCGTCCCGTGAACATACGTAACCCACTGGTTTGTTAAGTATGATAGTCGTAATCTCTGGTGCCTTAACTGGCTTGTTGTTAATAGTGATATCATCTGTTGTTTCGATGTTTTGCCCCATTGCAGCTACTTGGCCATTCACGCGGACATCCTCCGTTTTGATTAAGACATCGATGGCTCTTCGTGAGTGCCCGGTAGCTAGAGCCAAAAATTTATTAATTCTCATTATGAAGCTATTGTACTACGCGACGGGGGGTGGCAACGGTTGTTGGGGAGTTGTGATGTCTTGTGTAGCTTGTGCGGGGTTTGGTGCAACAATATCGTTCATGGTTGGCGTGCCATTTATTGCTGATAATGTTGTGCCTTCAGGTGTAATTACGGTGTTCATCTCTGGTGTTGCGCCATCACCTTCTCGGTCCGCAAGTGCTGCAAGATCTGGTCCTTTTGCGAATACATCGTTAATAGGCTCGATTACCTTTTTTCTACCACTAACAGATGCATCAATGCCTGGTTCGGTTGTGGTTGTGTCGGCAGACGCACTTTTGACAAGAATCTGTTCGCCGGCGGGTCTATCGGCATTTGGGTCGCCAGCTGCTGGGGTATTTGCTTCTAACGAGCTTGGCGGCTGAGCCATACTACTTGGTGTGGCAGGTACTGAAGGAACTTCTGGGATTGGGACTGCTTGTGGTGTTACTGTCGGGGCTGGAACTGGTTGGGCTATCGGAGCTTGGGTCTCCACTGTTGCTGCAGGGACAGGTACCGGTACAGGCTGAGGTGTCGGCGTGCTGGCCATGGTACTTGGACTTGGGGTGTTGGTTGGCTGTTGTGAGATGGCTGTAGGTATAGGCGCAGTACTATCAGGTACCTTTGCGCTATCATCAGATATGTATTGTTCTATTTGTTTCTGAAGTGCTGCTTCTTCATCTTCTGTGGTGTTTGCTGTAATGGGCATCTCTTCAACTTTATTTGAAGTCGCAACGGGTGTTGGTGGTGTTGTCGGTACAGGTGCGGGCTGCGACGGAGCAGTGCTTGTTGACACTTGAGGAGGTATCGGAGCTGTAGTAACTGCTGCTACGGCGGGAGCTGGCTGAGGTGCGGGCTGCATAGTAGCCGCGGGAGTTGGTGTTGCTATTGTGGGTGCATTTGCTGACAGGGATGTAGTCGTGTTGGTTATAGGCTTTGATGTTGGCACAGGCGTTTGTACGGGCACTCCTCCAACACTGAGTGGAGTCTCTTCGCCTAGCAGACCTTTGGCCGAGCGTACAACGTCTTCAAGTGTAACCTGCGACTTTACCAAGTAAAGATCTGCTCCCAACTTCTCTGCCTTTGCTTTGTCTTCCGCTTGGTTTAAAGCAGTCATCATAATAATCTTCGTGTTCTTAGTCTCGGTGGTGCTACGCAAAATATCAAGCATATCAAAACCACTAACTTTAGGCATCATAATATCTGAAATGATAAGATCTGGTTTTTCCTTTATGGCCAGTGCCAGTGCCGCTTCGCCATCAGCTGCAGATATGATTTCGTAACCCTCAGCCGCTAGACGTGCTTCATAAATTTCACGCAGATTGTTGTCGTCCTCGACCAACATTACTTTTGCCATATTCTTCTAGTGCCCTTCTTTCATGAGACTAATTAACATAATTGTACCATAAGAACTTTCGTCATCCAGTTTTGTCTGTGTTTAACGCTTGGATTGATGATTTTGGCTTCATTGCTTCAGCTTGTGCGGAGCTAGTTCGGGGTAGATTTACGTAAAATGTGGTGCCCTTTCCCTTCTCACTTTCAACCCAAATTCTGCCCTGGTAAAGCTCCACAATCTTCTTACAAATAAACAAACCTAGCCCTGTACCGCCAGTAGTCCGGGTATCTGAACTATCTACACGGTAAAATTTTTGGAATAGGTGTGGAACATCATCTTGTGCAATACCTACCCCCGTATCACGGATAAAAAATTGCACGACTTCTTCGTTACCGGTAACGCCAACAGTAACCTTACCTGACGGGGTGTACTTCATGGAATTATCAATTAGATTAGTTGCAACTTCGCGAATACGATCGGGATCAGCGATTGTGTAGTAGAGGGGTCTGATTTTATTGTGAACTTCATGTCCAGTTGACTGCTCACTTGAATTTATAACAAATTCTAGTTGTAGCCCCTTCTGCTGTGCTACCATTCTTGAAACTTCAGCTTGTTGTTCCAGTAACTCACCGAGTTCTAATATTGCAGGATGATTGCTGATGCGTCCGTCTTCTGCCTTTGCACTTACTAAAAGATCTTGGAATAAACGGCCAAGATGTTGCGTGCTTGATCGTGCTTTATCTAGGTATTTGCGTGCGCGTTCATCAACTGTACTAACCTTTTCGTTTAATGCCAGCTCTATAAATCCTTCAATTGCAGCAATTGGTGTACGCATCTCGTGAGAGGCAGTACTGATAAATTCGCTACGGGCAGTCTCTTCCCGCTTTTTTTGGCTAACGTCTCGCAAAATAATGACGGCACCGTATTTTTCGTGGGTCTGTGGCTCTGAGATGACCGAAACGGCAATATCAATAAAAATTTCTTGTTTTTCCGGAACAGAAAGCAAGAACTCTTTATTTGCTGATTTTCCAGTTTTGAGTGCCTGCATAACTGGCTCGTTTGTTTCCTCAACAGCTGTCTCGTTAGTGTTTTTTAATTTAAGTACACTGCGGTAATTCAGGTCCATAACATCTTTTTCGTTTTGGCCCAGGAGCTTAAGGGCAGCGGGGTTAATGGATCTAATAATCTCATCTTGATCTATAATAATAACTCCGTCACTAAGGCTATCGGTCAATAGGCTGACTACCTCATTAGTTACAAAGTATCGCTCTATGTAGTTCTGTCGGTCGGATGACGTACTGTATTTGTTACGGAGTAAAAACAGAAAGAATATAAGTGCCACAGAGCGTGCGATAAAGCTGATAACGTCCCAGGTTGTGCCAAGTTTGGTGGGTTCTAGTGTTCCAGCAATTTCCATGGCGATGAATAGACCACTTATAGTTATGGCAGTAAAAACAGCTATTGGTCCAAAGGCAGCTAGTGTCAGCACTAATACATAATTAATTCCTAGATAAATATATGACGCAGTATTGCCAAGAGAGCTTTCGATGGCGGCATTATTGGCAAGCAAAATCAAGATGCCGCTGATGAGATATCCTACCCAAACACTCCACTTTCTTACAAATCGCAGCAACAGTAAACTATAGATAATACAGCAAGCTGCAAAAGCAGCGCTGGCAATATTTGTGCCAACAGCGTTCTCTCCAGTTATGATTAGCTGTTGTTGGCTATACGCAACGTATCCATAACTTATAACTAATAAAGAAGCCACACTTACATAGAGTGTATTGATAACCTTGAGCCACTTTTCAGGAAGATGTTGCATGAACGAGGGGTTCCCACCTTATTGCTTATCCTTACTAGTATCTCTGTTTTGTCAAAGGATTGCAACTTGAATTAATCTGCCTTTCGTGGTACTATTTACCCCTGTTAAGGCCTCATCGTCTAACGGTTAGGACATCAGGTTCTCATCCTGGTAATAGGGGTTCGATTCCCCTTGAGGTCACCATACGTGGATTGGAAAGCAGTCTTCAACTTGAACAGCTCGTTTAC
>CAZOUW010000019.1:0-17504 GCA_964583075.1 uncultured Candidatus Saccharibacteria bacterium
AGTATGATCCAGTGGATATGCGCATATCGTACGCCTGCTGGGAACTCTAGCTGACGGTAGGTCGTGATACACTAAAAGTAAATAAGCTTAAAGTTTATGAAAAAAACCAAGGAGCATATAGAGCGCATTGCCAAGGGCCATAAACCCTATCTGTTTTTTGGTGCTTTTGGCATACTTGGCGTGTTGGCTCTTTTTGTAACAAATGCCGCGACGTTTTCAATCTCAATCGAGCCTGAAACAAACGCGTCGAGTAATCTTGTTATTAATGATTCAACTGCGTCAGGCGCAAAAGCGCTCCAATTTGGCACGGCAACTCAAACAGGTGGCCTTAGAGCCTTCCCAGATACGATATATGGTGTAACGACGGAATCTGTTGAACAACTGAGTTCGTTGGTTGATTCGCTTGATAGGCATACTAAAATGCCGACGACCAGGATTGTGTTTCAAGATGGGACTAACGTATCAGATTACACAAACGCGGTAAATCAGATATATCCAAAGAGCTATATTATGGGTGAGATCCTTGATTCAACGGGTCTAGAGGGAATAAGTACAGCAAACTATAAAACCAGGGCCCAAAATTTTGTAAATGCCTTTTCTGGAAAAGTTGATGTTTGGGAAATCGGTAATGAATTAAATGGTGAATGGGTAGGCCAGCCTGCAGATATCAGAGCTAAAGCTCAGGCTGCGTACGACGTTGTGGAGAAGGAGAATGCGAGCCTTAATTTACGCTCAGCGATCACGCTAAATTATTGGCCAAGCTCTGATTGTTATAGTAACTCGTGGGAAGATACTGAGACGTTCGCCAACTCGTTGTCCACAGAGATAAAGAATGGAGTTGACTATGTATTACTCAGTTTTTACGAGACGGCCTGTGACCCAAGGGCGAAACCGACCGATCAGCAGTTCATTACTATCTTTAACAGGTTAAAAACCATATTCCCAAATGCGAAAATTGGTATGGGTGAGGTTGGGGCACAAGGCAAGGATGATGGATTGCCGACGAACCCTAGTTTAAGTGAAAAGCAAACCATAGCCAATAGATATTATGGTATGCACAATGCATTAAAGACGGCGCTTGGAGCACGTTATGTTGGTGGGTATTTCTGGTGGTATTATTATCAAGATGCAGTTCCATATAATAGGTCTCAATCAATGTGGCAAACCATAGAAGATAATTTTAACTCTTACTAGTCTGTTCTTAGCGGCCACAATAGAATTGCTTTTGTAACTTGACGGGTAGGCGCTATAATCATAAACATTATGGCCGTTAAAAAGGTGTTGAAGCGGTTTAAGAGAGTAAAAATCAACAGGCGCAGTGTTGTGGTGTTTGCTATCGTGGTTTTAGGTGCTACATTTCTCGTCTCCTCACGGGCAGCAACATTTTCTGTGGGATTTGAGGCTGAAAATGGTACAAAAGTAGGGGTGACTCCTATAACCGATTCACTGGCAAGTGCTGGGAGTGCGACCCAGTTTGGTACTGCTACCAGTAGTGACCCGCTAGGGGTTAGCAAAAAGTGTTCCCAGTTAACGAATTTAAAGTTTTGTGATGACTTTGATGGGGCAGCAGGAACCTATCCAGATAATGCAAAATGGAATGTGTTCCAGTCAGGTTCAAGCTGGGGCTCGCATTGCTGGAGAAAATCTCCTGAGACTATTTCAATGGACGGCCAAGGCGTCTTGAAGATGAGTATGTTTGATACCGGTTCTGTGCTGTGTACGGATTACTATGGCAAACAATCAAAAATTGCCAGTGCCGGAATGGATACGGGTGGCGGACGTTTCGTAACTAATCAAGGCAAGTTTGAAATCCGGGCCAAGTTATCTTGTGCTACGGGTGTCTGGGGCTCAATCTGGACTTCGGGGGCGACTGCCCCATGGCCAACACAAGGTGAGATTGATATCTGGGAAACCATGGATGGGAACTTAAAACGTATCAAACACACTGTGCATGCTGGTGCGGATTCGGGTTCGGGATACTGGAAAGATGGTGGATACTACTTGTTGCCAAGTGGAGAACGATTCTGTGACAATTTTCACGTCTATGCCATTGAATGGCGCAATGGTTATATTCAATTCATGGTAGATGGTGTTAACTCTTGGCGCATCGATAAGAGTGATACACCGTCCGGTAAACTATGGCCGTTTGATACCGGTCAGCACCGTATTTTGATCACTTTTCAGTATGGTGCCGTTGACCCACCACGTGGCCTGCTTAGCCCAAATGATCTACCAACCTCAATGCTGATCGATTACGTCCGAGTTTATAACTAATTTTTTCCCTTTAAATTTCGTTTGACTGCTAGCAGGGTAATTTTTTTGATTAGATTAAAAGGTAGTGGTTTGTCGAGCGGAAAGCGGATGGTTCCCTTAGAGGTTTCGTATGATGCTAGTTCTTCGCTGAGTTCCTTAATGGGGGCAACCCCAGGATAAAGCGCATAATGTGTGTCGTAGGCTGCAAAATGCACGAGATTACCATGGTGTACAAAAGTTGGAATACCGTAGCTGATTTTCTCGGTTGCATCTGGGGCAACCTTTTGAATGGTTTTTCTAATTTTTTGTAGGTTTTTCTGTACATCTGCAGGGAAGTTGGCAATATATTCGTCAATATCTTTGTAATTTTGCATTCGCATAGCTCTAGTATACGATGAGTTTCTACAAAAATACCATTGACTTTTAAGCATAAGTGGTATATAATAAACGCCGTTATGATAAAACAGAAATGGTCAAAAGACGATGAAGCAGGTTTAAGCCCAGAGGTGCTTGGTGCGGCGCTAGCCATGCGTCGTGGTACCTCTGTCGTTGATGCAAGTCGCATTCCGACCGGTCTTGGAGAGATGACTGATAAGGAACAACGTGCAGCTCTGAATCGAGCGCATCGCGAGGAAGCGGAGCGTATAGTGGTGGGGCGGCAGGTCGCGGAAGATTCTGAACTCTACGATCGCATATCTAGTGGTGATAGCAGGTTTGGCTTGTCTCGGGTTGAGTTTGGTGTACGTGCCGTGTTAGGGCGCGTAGGTCTGCGTGGTGGTAGCGTAGAGATGGGAGAGGCTATTAATCTAGTAAGTCATCTGCACGAAACAGGACAGCCATCATCACCAGATGACAGTCCTATAGACTTTGCTAACAACACGCCTCCACTTCACAGAGACCAAGATTAAGTATTGACATAAGCACTTGTAAATGTTATCATAAGCGCATTCGAAGGAAGACATGAGGGTCCAATGGGACTCTTTTTGTTTTCTTTAGGGTAAAAATTGTGGTGGGAGACTATAAATCAAAATAGTGGGAGGTTTCACACTATGTCTGGAACTAAAGCTGGCGGCAAAGCTGCTGCCGCAACAAACAAGGCCAAGTATGGCGCTGATTTTTATGCAAAGATCGGTGCTGCAGGTGGCAAAAAAGGTCGCACAGGTGGCTTTTTTGCAAACCGTGAGCTAGCTCGAGAAGCTGGTGCAAAAGGTGGCCGTATCTCTCGTCGTACTAAAAAGGCGTAATTGTTTTTAGCAGAGAGATTATACAAACAACGCTTGTTCTTTTTGAGCAGGCGTTGTTTTTTTATCGACAGAGAGACGATATGGGCGACTCAGTCTTGAGGATGTGACGCGCCAGGTGTGGCCACAGTTGAAGCATTGATAATTATGTCCGTCCTTTTGGGTGCTGATAAATGCACAACGTGGGCAAGTGCTTCGCAAGTGTATCCAATCTCTATAAGTATCAAGACAGTCCTGAATATGATTGTTATCTATGATCACGTTATAGCTTTCAGCGACCTCTTGGGCCTTTTCCCAGGCTTCTGCTTCCATTTCTAGTAGCTCTAAGTCGTATGTGTAGCCTTTGTGGCCACAAAGGGCGTGCCCAAGCTCATGGAGAATTGTCCACTTGCCTCTATTATTATCAGGAAAATTCTTTAGGAAACAGACCTGCTGCTTCTCAGGCGACCAATGAAACTGCTCACCATTGATAAACTCAAGCATAGGGTAATCTACGCGTAGTTTACTTATGAGATTTTTCATACTCATCCTTTGCCATTTCATAACAACCGTAAATCACTGCTTCTTCAGGTTTTTTTGCCTGTAAAATTGGGGGTACTGGCGTAAGAGGGGTGCTCAGTTTTTTTAGCTCGCTATTTAAAGGTACTCGATATTTTTTAAAATGGGTACCAACACCACCGCCAATGACAATTGCGTCTGGCTGGATAGTCGCAATCAGGCTACTCATTCCTATTGCAAAACGATGACTGATTTCTTTCCAGGTGGCTCGGTCGTTAATTTCTGCAGCGATCTTACCGTATTTTCTTTTAATTGCGCTGCCAGAAGCGATACGTTCCCAGGGCTGGATTTTGTCGCCGTACTGAATCATCATATGTCCTGCTTCGCTATCAGCGAGATCCGGATCAATGATACCGTTAATGGTTACTCCAGAACCAATACCAGTGCTAATGGTTAGGTAGAGCACCTTTTTATAATCATCCATGATATATCTAGCTTCTGATAATCCAGCTAAATTAGCGTCGTTTTCAATAAAAAGAGGGCACTTAATAAGTGCTTTAATATCTTTTTTAATAGGCACGTTGTGCCATTTTAGGTTGCCAAAATCCAGCCCGATGCCTTTCTTTCTATCGATCTTGCCAGGAATTGCAATACAGCTAGCCATAAACTTGTACTCGTCAAAACGAATAAAAGTTGCCCCTAGAACACTCAAAAATTTTTTGTAGTCTTTTGGGGTTTTAAATTTGATTGATTTAGTAACCTTGCCGTCATTATTAAAGGCGGCAACAAGTGTCTTGGTGCCACCAACGTCTATTGCTAAAAACATAGCTCTAAAATACCCTCAACATTTCTATTCAATTTTAGCACGGAGAGCTATGTATTAGGTAGTGTTTGCTAACACTTTACTTATAGTGTTTTAACAGATATAATAAGAGGAATCTTTCAGGGTAAAAACTTAGCGGTTACTACCTCTAAGTAGTCTATCTTGGCGGAAAATACATTTATAAGGAGGTTTTTAGACGTGTCTAAAACCATAACAATGGATGAACTTTTAGAATCATCCGACGTAAAACAATTAAAAGCAGGTGACGTTATTGAAGGCGTTATAACCGGCATTAAAAAACAAGAGATCTGGATTGATCTTGGCGCTAACGGTGTTGGCGTGGTATTGCGCAGAGAAATAAGTGGCGCGCAAAAGCTTGAAATGGATGCGAAAGTCACAGTAAGTGTGCTTGAGCCAGAGCTTGAAGACGGCTACGTGCTGCTTAGTATGCGTCGTGCTGCTAAGGATCGAGGTTGGGATGAGCTCAAGAGACTACAAGAAGCTCAAGAAATTATTGAGATCTATCCATATGATGCAAACAGAGGTGGACTCTTGATTGAAGCAGAAGGTATACGTGGTTTCTTGCCAGTAAGCCAATTAGCTGCCGGTCATTATCCACGGGTTTCTGGTGCTGATAAGGATGAAATCCTGCAAAAGCTTAACTCACTGACCAACAAGCCAATTAAGGTTCGTGTTCTTGATGTTAGCAAGAAGGATAACAAGCTGATTGTATCGGAAAAAGAAGCGGTCAGAGATGAATTACAAAACCGTTTTGCTAAGCTCAAAATTGGTGACTCTGTAGAAGGTGTCATCACTGGCGTTATTGACTTTGGTGCGTTCGTAAACGTAGATGGCATTGAAGGTTTGATTCACATTTCTGAAATTTCATGGGAGCGTGTGGAAAATCCGAAAGACTACGTTAAGGTTGGCCAAACCATTGAAGCAAAGATAATTGGCATTGATAAAGATCGTCTAAGCCTAAGTCTAAAGCAAACTACGGAAGACCCATGGCTGAAAGAAGTAAAGGCATTTAAGAAGGGTGATACCGTAGAAGGTAAGATTACTCGCATTACGCCATTTGGTGCATTCGTTCAATTAAGCCCAGCAGTAGAAGCACTTGTTCATGTTTCTGAGATGGGTGACGACGAGAGCATAGATCCAGAGAAGCTTTTCCAGCTAAACGAGAAGAAGCAGTTCAAAGTGATTGATATTGATACCGAAGGTCGCAAGATCGCGTTGAGCCTCAAAGACGGTAAAAAATAGTTTTCCGATGTAGTAAATAATCATAAGAAAGGAGAGAGTATGCCACGAGCAACCATAGAGATTGATGACATGATTACAGTTGGCGACCTCGCCGACAAGCTTATGATTCCAGTTACCAAGTTGATTGGTGAGCTAATGAAGAACGGCATTATGGTGACCGTTAACGAGCGCATTGATTTTGATACTGCACAGATTATTGCTGAAGAGCTTAAGCTCCCAGACATTGAATTAACGCGTAAGCAGGTTGAAGAGCAGGATGGCTCCGGCAAGCGTGTCCACGCTGTGAGTGAAGCGGCAGAAACACGACCACCAGTGGTGGCTGTTATGGGTCACGTTGATCATGGCAAGACGTCATTGCTTGACGCCGTGCGCGGTGCGGAGGTGGTCAAGCAAGAAGCTGGCGGAATTACACAGCATATTTCTGCCTATCAGATTAAGCATGGTGATCGTAAGATTACATTTCTTGACACACCTGGACACGAAGCGTTTGCTGCTTTGCGTGAACACGGTGCCCAGTTAACTGATTTGGCAATAATTGTAATTGCTGCAGATGATGGCATTAAACCCCAAACGCTAGAAGCAATCCGTTTTGCTCAAAAAGCGGGTGTTAAGATGGTTTTTGCCCTTAACAAGATGGATAAGCCTGAGGCGAATCCAGATCGCGTTAAGCAGCAGCTTGCAGAACAAAACATGGTGCCCGAGGATTGGGGCGGGGACACTATTATTGTGCCAGTTTCAGCTAAGACGGGTAACGGTATCCCTGAACTGCTCGACATGATACTATTGGTGGCCGATGTAGAAGAATTAAAAGCCGATGTAGATGTTCCGGCGAAAGGTCTTATCATTGAATCACATATGGAGAAGGGGCGGGGGCCAGTAGCGATTGCACTTATCGAAACCGGAACACTCAAGAATGGTTCAGCGGTAGTCGTGGGTTCAACCTATGGTAAAATTCGCAATCTAGAGACAACACTGGGAGAAGCAATTAAACAAGCTGGGCCATCGACGCCGGTGATTTTGACGGGCTTTAGGAATCTGCCTGAATTTGGCGAAGAGTTTACCACTGTAAGCAACGAAAAAGAGGCCAAGAAGCTAGCCGAAGATCGCAATCGTCAGAGCAGTAACTCTTCTAAAACCAATGTAAGTACGAGTAGTCAACTGCTACGCATGATTAACCGCAATATTGAGGTCAGTGATTTTAATGTCATTGTTAAGGCTGATGTTCAGGGTTCGCTTACCTCAGTTGTTGATAGCCTAAAAACACTAGAGAACGAAGAGGTAAGTGTTCGGGTTGTAGGTAGCGGAGTTGGCAATATTACTGATAATGATCTACAGCTTGCTGCCACCAGTAATGCTGTTATTTATGGCTTTAACGTTGATTTATCTAATGGTCTTCGCCAGATTGCATCTCGTGATAAAGTTAGCGTTCGCTTATATAGAGTGATTTATGAGTTAATCGATGATGTCAAAGAAGAGCTGACCAAGTTACTAAGCCCCGAGATCACAGAGACTGACATGGGTCGCCTGGTTGTAAAAGGTGTATTCAAGACGACCAAAACTGACATTATCGCCGGTGGAGAGGTTACAAAAGGCAAGCTGATTGCGCCAGCACTCGCACGTGTTTATAGAGACGGAGAGAAGTTGGCTGACGTCGAAGTGACAGGGCTGAAGCGCGGCCCAACTGATACCAAAGAGGTTCTTGAAGGCGAGATGTGCGGGATTCAGCTTGCAACACTTACAAAACTAGATCTACAAGAAGGTGATCGTATAGAAGTCTATACTCGTCAAGAGGTAGCGCGTACACTATAGGCAAAGGTTGTTGCCATGGAAGATAAATCCCCATTCTACACCGGTGGAGCAGAATTCAAAGCTCCAGATCAAGAGACCGAAGAAGATACTACGGTTGAATCTTCAAAGAAGAAAAAGAAGAACGTAGTATCAGAACTGTGGAATAAGTTATTCAATAAAGAAACTGATCAGCCAAAAGAAGAACAAAAAAGTTTCCTAGAGGCATTTGGTGCGTTTTTCAGAAAAACCGCAGAAGTAGAACAGGACGAGATAGCAGAGGCTGAAGATCCCGAAGATGTTGATGTCGACAGAGGTAATGATATTCGTTTTCCATTTTTGGGCATAAGTGCCGAATCAGCTGATGAAGAAAGTGCCGATACTGAACCTACGACTAACGTACTTGAGACTGAAGAGCAGCTCGATTTTAACGAGCATTCCTATACAGAACAGGTAAGAGAGACTATCGACATCGATGAGTTGCCCGTAGAACAAGAAGTGGCTGTACCTCCAGATGTATCGCTACCCGAGGCAGAATATCAAGCCATTTCTGATGAACAAGCGTACGAGCTCCAGGTAGCTCATCAGATCCAAGATCGTGATCTTACCCGAGATCGTGAGGACGCTTTGCCTGATCGCAGTACTAATGAGCATATAGATCAAGAGCGTAACGAGCCAATTATCAAAGAGCGAGAAACCATTATTGAAAAACGAGGTGGTGCCGGTGCGGCATTACTTGGTGCGGTCGTGGCGAATAGATTAAGTAAGTCACGTGACCGAAAGATTCAGGCTGAAGCAAAAGAGCTTGAAAAGAAGGTGGAGGGTCTCCAGAAAGCAGAAGAACGGGATGCATACAATATAGAGCGTTTACGAGCTAAAAGTCAGGAGCAAGCTGACCAATTACGCGCTAAGCGCACAACAAGCGCTGAGCAGCCTCAAAATAGGCCAGAAATACCAATAGTTGATGAACAGAACGTAATTTATACCTCAAAGCAGCCAGAAACTCACAACGCACGGCCGTATAATCACCCTGAACAATCTGTAGATTCGATACCAAAACCGAATATAAGACGAGAAACTGAGCACAAAGACGTTGCTGAGCGTAAAACCACGCCAGAAATTGACCACGTGGTACTACAGCAGGTTGAACAGGCGGCTGAGCACAATATTGCCTTGGAACGCTATTTCGAGCGTAGACATGAGGTAAAGGATGTTCCCACAAATAGCACTGGACAAACAGGGGTGAGTTTGGGTCTAATAAATCAACATCAGCTCCAGCAAACTTCAATCGGGTCGGAAAAACGGATAGCACAGATAGAGCAAAAGCAGCGAGAAGCTGCAAGAACTCAGCAGGCCTACAAACAAGCAGCGACACAAGGAGTAGTGGCTGGTATTATAGTGCTAGTATCATTGGGTATTATTGTTTTTGTCTGGAGTTTGCTGAATTAATGGTATGCTTGCTACAATAAAACTTGAAACGGGGAAGTTATGTTTAAGTTAGATAACGCATTATTAGAAGAATTGGGCTTGGGTGTTTTACCCCCGCAGGAAAAAAATATGATGCTAAGGCATATTTATGAAACACTCGAGCTACGAGTTGGCATGAAGCTTGCCGAACGCATGACCAATGAACAGCTAGATGAATTTGAGCAACTTATGCCTCGCCCAGAAGATAGTAATGAGGCTAAGGCTCAAAAAGAGAAAGATGCGCTTACATGGCTTGAAACAAACTTTCCAAACTATAAGCAAGTAGTTGCAGAGGAACTTGAAAAGCTGAAGGGTGAAGTTAAACAGGCAGCTCCTCAAATTGTCGCTGCCAGCCAAGAACAGCAGCAAATACCTGGTCAAGCACCAGCAGCCTAGTTTCTGTAATAGCCGGTGGTAAATTCTTTGGCGGTCATCTCTTTTTTGCCGGCAGGTTTGAGCTTTGTAATCCAGAGTGTTCCATTTTTGGTGGTAACACCAATTTCTCCTGCGTCTTTGACGACTGTAATGTCACCGGGTTTGGCATTTGGAGCTGTAGAGAGAATGGCGTGCGCCTCGGTGACGATGACGTCTTTATTAAATAGTGTCGTTCGGCTTCCTGGCCAACCAGCAAAAGCACGAATTTCTCGCTCCAGAACTTCGGCCGGCTTTTCCCAATCGATAATGCTGTCTGTTTTTGTAAGTTTGCGAGAATAGGTGGCGCGATCTGGGTGTGGTTGTTGACGGGGCTGCAGGCTGCCGTCAGCAATCGCAGGTAGTATGTCTACAAGCAAGTCACTGCCATGTTTTTGCAGCTTTTTAGTTAGGTTTGCCTTCGTTTCTGTGCCGCTAAGGTGAGCGGTTTTTTGCTTATACAGGGGCCCCTCATCCATTCCTGCACTCAGGCGCATAATTGACACTCCTGTTTTGGGTACTCCATCGAGAATGGCTTGCTCGATGGGGGTAGGGCCACGGTATTGGGGCAGGAGGGATGGGTGAACGTTAATAATGCCTAGCGGAAACTCATCCAAAACACGTTGAGGGATTATCTGGCCATATGCGGCTAGGACAGCGAGTTTGGATTTGTGGGGTTTTAGTTCAGATAATTTGCCAGTAACGACTTGCTCAATAGTAAAGCCAGCTGACTCAACCGCTTGGCGGATAACGGGTTCAGCTTGCGGCAGGCCAGTAGCGAGTTTTTCGTTACCAAAGAATACGATTGTTTTTGATATCTTTTTCATAATCGAGGCCCTTTAATTTACCATCTTCCTCTAGTCTAAAGAAGGCGTTTTCTTTATCCTTGATATGGTCAATGAATACTATGCCATTAGTGTGATCAATTTCATGCTGAAAAATGCGCGCCAAAAAGCCTTCGGCGGTAACGCGAAATGGTTTGCCGTTTTCGTCCAGTGCTTTAACACGTACTTTGTTATGTCGGGGTACTTTGCCGTACACATCTTTGATACTTAGACAGCCCTCGTAGTCTTCAACAATGTCACCCTCATATTTCGTAATCTCTGGGTTAATGAATACCACGAAGTTCTTATTGTCCTTGTGTTCGGTGTCTTCTCGGATTATTACAATACGTAGAAGCTGATCTATCTGTACGCCTGCCAACGCGACTCCAACTTCATGTTCGCGGCTATCCTCCCAATCGAGAGTAGCCTGTTTCATATCAACTATGATTTGCTTGACTTGGTCACCAATAATACCGACTTTTTTGGATCGTTGACGCAAGTGCTTATTGGGTAAGGTGATTAGTTTGTCGCTCATTATCCTTGAGAGTATAACCTAGAACCCACATTTATAACAGATGAGTCGGGTCAATATCGTAACGCCAACCGCTCGGTAGATTCTCGATAATATTTAACAATACTGATCGTCTTGGTGATTTCACAATAAGTTGCCAGGTGTACTGATTGCCATGCTTCTCTTTAAAGGCTGGCGTGGGGCCAAGCACAGATAAACCAGAATTGCTGGCTTCTATTATGGACTTGAGCTTCTGTGCTGACTCGGCTGCCGACTGTTGTCGTTTTCTAGTGCACTCTAGCTTCAGCAAAAATGTAAAGGGTGGAAAATTGTGTATTCTACGTTGTCGGATCTGAGAGTTATAAAAATCTTCCCAGTTTTTAGTAAGCGCTTGCTGAAGAACTGGGCTATTTGGTTGGATGCTCTGAGCAACTACCACTCCTGGCACATGACCTCGACCTACGCGGCCACTAGCTTGGGTGATAAGTTGGTAAGTTTTTTCTTCGGTTGCAAAGTCGGGGAAGGTTAGGCTCGCATCTGCATCAACAACACCGACCAGACCAAGCTTAGGGATGTCGAAACCTTTAACCAGTATTTGCGTACCGACAATAATATCAATCTCCCCACTTTGTATGCGCGAGAGATTCTTGTCTAATCTGTCGTTTGTAAGATTATCGCTATCAAAGCGAGCAACTCGAGTATCAGGGAACAGCCTTACGATCTCTTTTTCTAGGCCTTTAGTGCCTGGCCCGAGGAATACAATATCTGGATTACCGCAATCTGGGCAGTTAGTCGGTGCCTTCTTGGTGTATCCGCATGTGTGACAGCGTACGCTAAAATTGTCTTCGTGAAAGGTGAGCGGGAGGTCGCAGTTGGGGCAAAGGGAACGCCAGCCACATAGGCCACAAGCGATTACTTTTGCGCTACCTCGACGATTTAGAAAGAGAAGAGATTGTTGTTCTTGTTGTAACTGGTAGTGAATTTCATTAATCAGAGTAGTGCTAAGCAAGTTTGAGCGGGTAAAATCGCTTCGATCTTGTTTGTTAACAATTACTGTTTTTGGTTTGGCGTTGTCGTGTTTGATCGCAACTTCTTTTAAGCGTATGATTGGGATTTGTTTTTCATTTGCGATAAACACATCGTTTATAGAGGGCGTTGCTGAGCCAAATATGAGGGTCGAGTTGTGGAGCCTGGCAAGTTGCGAAGCGACTCTTAAGCCATGATAATGAGGTGAACTGTCTTGCTTGTAGCCATCATCGTGACATTCGTCAACCACAATAAGTCCTATTTTCTTGAGGGGAGAAAATAATGCGGAACGTGGACCAATAACTATCAACGGGTCGTTTGATATTAGTATTTCTGTCCAGATTAACTTGCGTTCACTAGCTGTTAGGCCCGAATGAAAGACTTTTATAATTGATGGATCAAAAACTTTTTGCAGTTCCGCCTGTAGGTGCGGAACAAGACCAATCTCTGGTACCAGTACTAGACTTGATTGACCACGTTTCAGGCTATCTTTTATGAGCTCAGTGTACACACGGGTTTTGCCTGAACCTGTTTCCCCGTGTAATAGAAAGCTACCTTCTTTAGACCTGATAGTTTTAAGGCCACGTGATTGCTCGGGAGTTAACCGCGGTAAGTTTATGGGATTATATGCTCCCTGCGTTCTTATGGGGTTATCTATGAGCTGCGGCCAAGAACCGGGCAAGAAAAGTTGGGTTATAGCACCACTTGGTGCCGGGTAGTACAGAAGAATCCAGTTTAGTAACTTGAGACTTTCAGGGGGTAAGGTATACTTGCCATCAAAAAGAACGTCATCTATCGGCTTCATGGCAACGCCCCTTGGCGCTGGTGCTTCACGACGGATGATTCCAATCGTAGGCTGCTTGCGTAAGTCAATTTTTACAACGAAGCCAGGCGCCAATTTTTTGATTGACGTATAAGTTAATGGCAACTTACCGTGGTATTGTTGGCTGCGAACCCAGACCTCATAAGAGTACATGACTATATTATAAGAGATAATAGGATAGAGGCTTGAAAATCTTTAGCAAATAGATATACTACATATACGACGTTGTTCTAATAACAATATACAGCTTATGCTAGATACGTTTATAACATCACGAGTGAGGAGAAAGATTGTTGTCGTGTACGCAAAGTACCCGGACTTCAAGACGCATGTTCGAGGCCTTGCAAAACTTATCAAAGAGGACGCAGGCAATATTCAAAGAGAGCTGAAAAAGCTAGAAAAAATTGGTTTCCTTATCTCAGAAAAGCAGGGCAACACAAAAGTCTATTACACAAATAAGCATTTCATTATCTTTAAAGAGCTACAAAGCATTGTTCTTAAATCCCAAAGAGCTGCTCAATCTCGCAAGCAACCGTAGCCATTACTTGCGGATTTCAATCTGTTAGTGTACAATGTAAACCTATGATTCAAGTAACACGTAAAGACGCAAAAGAGTCAACCGAAAATCTGCTACGTCGCTTTACCCGTAAGGTTCAGCAGTCTAGTGTTTTGGCGGTTGCAAAGCAAAATCAGTATTTTGAAAAACCAATGAGCAAGCGTGATCGGCGAGAACGCGCCATTATTCGTAACGAGCGCAAAAACCAAAAAGGTAAGCGCGTAAGGTTAAGTCAGCGTTAATGAGTCTAAAGCAGACGTTAGATCAGGATCTAAAGCAAGCTTTACTCAGTGGTGATAGACTAAAATCGGATACGATCCGTGTTGTTAAGAGTGTGATTCTCAACGAGGAAATAGCCAAAAATCAACGCGATAAAGGTCTGGCAGACGAAGAAATAATTGCTTGCCTAAAGAAAGAGACTAAGAAACGACAAGAGGCAGCTGATCTGTACCAAAAAGCTGGCTCGGCTGAACGTGCGGACAAAGAACTAGCCGAGAAGAAGATAATTGAAGCATATCTACCGCCAGCAATGTCCGAAGCAGATATCGAGGTACTGATAGACCAAGCAATTCAAAAGCATGGTAACGTAACCGGGCAAACAATGGGCATAGTAATTGGCGAGGTAAAAAAAGCAAGTAACGGTGCTGCTGACGGTGCTATTATCGCAAAGCTCGTAAAAGCTAAACTAAGCTGAAAAGGAGGAGAGTCAATTGATTATCTTTACTGGGGTTGCAGGATCGGGTAAGAGTGTACAGGGCAAGATGCTAGCAGATCATCTAGGACTGCCATGGTTGTCGACTGGAGAGTTCCTGCGTATGTTAATATCTGGCGAGCGTCGTAAAGACATGCTTGCTGGAAAGCTATTGGGAGACAAAGAAATCATTGCGCTCGTTCAGCGAATCTTTAATGTTATTGACACAAAACATGAATTTATTCTTGATGGTTTTCCCAGAACAGTTGCCCAAGCAGACTGGCTACTTAACCAAGTTAAGCATGGGCAGCTAGCGATAACTGGAGTTGTTCACTTAAAGGCAACCGAGACTGCGGTAAAGCAGCGACTACTAAAGCGGGGAAGGCAGGATGACACAGACACAGCTATAAAAGAAAGGTTTACAGAGTACTCTGAAACAATTTTACCCATACTTGAACACTTCAAGGCTGCGGGCATACCCGTTCATGATATTGATGCAGAGCGGTCAGTTGATGTAGTACAGAATAGTATACGTATGGCCGTGGGCCAGGAATTATAAATTTTGTATGCAAACTCAAGTCAAGACCCCAAAAGAAATTGATAATATACGTCGTAGTGGCCTCATATTAGCGGAGGTAGTCGATTTTATTATTCGTTCAGCCAAGCCCGGCATGTCAACAAAAGATCTTGCAGACTTAGCAGCATTACAGCTCAAAGAATATAACAAGGCAAAGCCAGCATTCTTAAACTATCATGGGTTTCCTCATGTGCTCTGTGTTTCGGTTAATAGTCAAGTTATACACGGAGTGCCAAAGGATAGTATCATCATAGATGATGGTGATGTAGTAAGCGTTGATTTTGGCGTTAATTACAAGGGCATGATTACAGATGCGGCTAGAACTTTCGTTGTAGGAAAAACAAACTCATCAAAGAAACTTCTTATAGATAAAACTGAACAAGCACTTTTTGCGGGGATTGAAGTTGTTAAAAATTCAACACGAGTTGGAACAATCTCATCAGAGATTGAAAAAATTTTACGTCAGGCAAAGCTTGGAATTGTGCGTGAGTATGTCGGTCATGGAGTTGGGCATGAACTCCATGAAGAGCCAAACATTCCAAACTATGGCAAAGCAGGGACAGGGCCGATTCTTGAAGCGGGTATGACCGTAGCTATTGAACCTATGGCTACCCTGGGGGGTGAAGGCGTATATATAGAGGATGACGATTGGACCGTTACTACTACTGATGGTTCACTCGCAGCTCATTTTGAAGATACTATACTAGTAACCGACGACGGGTTTGAGATTCTCACCCGGTTAAACTGAACAAATATTTTATCAACTTGATGTAATTAGAGTATAAGCGCTATACTGCTTGCATGCGCGAACAAACTCCGCACTTTGTGGGCTTAGATATCGGTACCAGTACCGTTAGGTGTGTGGTTGGTATTGTTGATCAACAGGATGGCACTAAGGTATCAGTGATTGGTCATGGTGTTGCTCAGAATCTCGGTATGAGAAAAGGTGTGGTGGCACACATTGACGATGTAACGGACGCAATTATTAAGGCAGTCAATCAGGCAGAACAAGTATCTGGTGTACATATCCAACAGGCAACAGTTAATGTTAATGGTACCCATATATCTGGTATCAACTCACGTGGGGTAGTTGCAATTAGTACTGCTAACAAGGAAATTACGGAATCTGACCGAGCACGAGTCGAGGAGGCAGCAACTATAATAAAATTGCCACCAAACAGAGAGATTATTCAGGTTTTTGCCAAGAATTATAGAATCGACGGTCAAGATAATATAAAGGATCCTGTTGGTATGCAGGGCATACGTCTTGAAGTTGACACGCACATTGTTACCGCAATCGGATCAAACTTAAGAAATATCGATGTAGTTCTCGAGAAGTCACACATTCATCCAAGTCACTATACTGTGTCAAGTCTGGCATCAGCTGAAGCAGTTCTTACTCGTCAGCAAAAGGAATCGGGAACACTATTATTAGATATTGGTGCCGGTACAACTAATATAGTTGTTGTCGAAGACGGAGAAGTTGAATATGTGGGTGTTGTGCCAGTGGGCAGTAACTTCCTGACTAACGATTTAGCAATCGGGCTTAAAACAGATTTAGATATAGCAGAAGCTGTAAAAATTCAGCACGCTGGGTTGGGTGACCAGGCAAAAATTGGGACAGTTAGTGTTAGTATTCAGAAAAAGAGTTATAGCTTTGATGCTGAAGAAGTAGCCATGATAACTGAAGCAAGGGTTGAAGAGCTATTTGAGCTTGTTGATAAAGAATTGAAAAAAATCCATAAATCACAAAAGCTTCCAGGTGGGGTGGTGATCGTTGGTGGCATGGCAAAGTTACCAGGTATTGCTGATTTTGCACGGGATAAGTTGCAGCTAGCTGCTCGTATTGGAAAGTTACAACCAGTTGGCGGTTTGATTGATACAGTCGCAGACCCATCTTTTGCAACTAGTGTTGGGTTGATGCTACTAGATATGCTACTTATACCATCAGGGAGTCATGGGCATAGTTCAAAGAGTGGTAATGTAAATGTGTTCGGCGCCCTAGGAGGGGTTTGGCACAAATTTAAGCGCAACTAACAACAAGTACATAACTTATTCACATGTAAAAAAGTAAATTTTGTTTGTAGCATTGCAGTTGTTCAGTCACTCACGTATACTAAATTTACGTAAGCAAGAATAAGTAGAGGGAAGTAATAATGCCTCAGGTAGAACCAGCAATTGAAACGTTTGCAAGCATAAAAGTAGTCGGGGTAGGTGGCGCTGGTGGCGCGGCTATTAATCGAATGGTTGAAGCCGGTGTTGACGGGGTAGAATTCATCGCGGTCAACACAGATGCGCAGGCACTACATCATTCAAACGCAACTAAAAAGATTCACATAGGTAAAGAAGCTACTCGTGGTCTTGGTGCGGGTGCTGATCCGGCAGTTGGCGAAAAGGCTGCGCAAGAATCCCTAGACGAAATTAAGCAAGCACTTCAGGGTGCTGATATGGTTTTTGTGACGATCGGTGCTGGGGGTGGAACTGGAAGTGGAGCAGGACACATTGTTGCTAAGGCGGCAAAGGCAGAAAATGCACTTGTGGTTGGTTTTGCAACTAAGCCTTTTGCATTTGAGGGTGAAAAGCGGCGTCGTAACGCGGAAGCGGCAATCGACAATTTACGAGGTTCTGTCGATACATTAATCATCATTCCTAACGATAGACTACTTCAAACAATCGACAGACAAACACCACTCATGGAGGCATTCAAAGTTGCTGACGATGTGCTTCGTCAAGGTGTTCAGGGAATATCAGACCT
>CAZOUW010000019.1:17604-22343 GCA_964583075.1 uncultured Candidatus Saccharibacteria bacterium
GTTGCAACTGGCTTTGATGATTCATATTTCACAAATCGTAAGGCAGATACTGTGGAGTCAAAACCAGCCAAAGATAAGTCTTCGCCAAAAGAAGACGAAGAGATTGCTAGTATCAACATGGATCTAGAAGACAAGCCTGAACCATCCCATGACCTAGGCGACTTTCACAATGATAATCCAATGCCGAACATATGGGCGCTTGATCACGAACATGACAGTAATAGCTCTAGTGCCGACACAACTAATCAGGCACCTCAGGCAGAACAGCATGATGACGAATTAGAAAAACCATCATTTTTAAGACGTTTTCGTAAGCGCAGCAACTCAAAGCCAACAGATGAGGAACATCAGTAAGCGTGCGCAAACGTGATAAATAATACAGCACAAAAAAGCTTGAAAAACGCTATACATGGGGCTATGCTAGTAAGCATAGACGCTATATATAGTAATTGTAGCTATAGTACATTTAGTTTACTGACAAGGAGGAGCGCATAATGCGATGCAACCAGTGTCAACATGATGATACGAAGGTGATCGAGTCGCGTGATGTTGCCGAGGGCGAATCAATTCGCCGGCGCCGCTCGTGTCCTAAGTGCAATAATCGGTTTACTACGTATGAGCGCATTGAGCGACCTCAGTTAGTAGTGATTAAGCACAATGGGACAAGAGAGCTTTTTAGTCGCGATAAGCTACTAAGCGGTCTCTACAGGGCATGCGAAAAGACTACTATAACAAGTGTTCAGCTTGAAAAGATTGTTTCTGACATAGAACAGCAGTTGTATGCCTGTGGAGATTCAGAGATATCTTCTTCAAAGATTGGTGAGCTTGTTATGGATAAACTAGCAGATATCAATGAAGTTGCTTATGTTCGTTTTGCGAGCGTATATCGGCGCTTCAAGGACATTGCTAGTTTTGAGCGGGAGCTATCACAAATACGCAAACACCAAATAGAGCAAGCTAAAGCCTAACCGCAGGGTTTTAGTAAGCTCCCCAGGGTTCTTGAAGTTATTCAAGAATCGTGGGGAGCTCACGTGTCGGTGTGATAAGATTTCTAGGGGAGAATTCTTGCACACGAACAAGAACTCTAAATAAAAAATCAAAATAACAATATAAGTGAGGGTACTATGGGACAAACTACTACATTAGGGGTTGGTCGCTTCTTTACGAAGCCCAAGCAGAAGGCGTATGACCAACTAAAATGGGTCAAAAGAGACTCAATTATTAAAAACCCAATGACGAACGAATACGTCTTTGAACAACGAGACGTTGATTTTCCAGAGGGGTGGTCACTAAACGCAATAAATATTGTGGCGCAGAAGTATTTTACGGGAACGCCCGGTACGGACGAGCGCGAAACGTCCTTGCGTGATCTTATTAATCGTGTGGCCGACACGATTGTGCGTCAAGGTTTGCAAGAAGATTACTTTGAAACAAAGGAAGAAGCTGAGGATTTTAAGCAAGAGCTTAAATATATCCTGGCTACTCAGCGCGCAGCATTTAACTCCCCAGTCTGGTTTAATATCGGGGCACCCTCACGGTCTCAACAAGCCAGCGCATGTTTCATTTTAGGTATTGAAGACACTATGCCAGCAATTCTTAACTGGTACAAAGAAGAGGGCATGATATTCAAGGGCGGCTCAGGCTCTGGAATTAATATGAGCCCAATTCGTTCATCGGTTGAAAAGCTAGGTAAAAGTGCTGGCACAGCCTCTGGTCCCTTGAGTTTTATGCGTGGAGCAGATGCATCAGCGGGAGCAATCAAGAGTGGTGGTAAAACACGCCGTGCAGCCAAGATGGTTATCTTAAACGCTGATCATCCAGACATAGAAGAGTTCATTTGGTGTAAGGCAATCGAAGAACGCAAAGCTCGAGTATTACAAGAGGCTGGCTTTGATATGAGCCTTGATGGCAAAGACTCGTTCTCAGTACAGTACCAAAATGCCAATAACTCGGTTCGCGTAACGGACGATTTTATGCAGGCAGTTGTTGATGATGCTGACTGGGATCTCAAGGCGGTTAAGACTGGCGAGACTGTAAAAACCATTAAAGCGCGCAAGCTTTTCCGTCAATTTGCGGATGCAGCGTGGGAATGCGCAGATCCTGGTATGCAGTTCGATACTACAATTAATAAGTGGCACACGGCACCGAACGCAGGGCGTATTAATGCATCTAACCCATGTAGTGAGTACATGCATCTTGATAACTCAGCCTGTAACTTGGCGTCTATTAACCTATTGAAATATCTTAAAGATGATGGGACCTTCGATATCCCTGCCTATAAGCACACGGTAGAGGTGATGTTTACATCACAAGAAATCCTTGTCGGTTACTCTGAATACCCAACAGAGAGCATTGCCAAAAACGCACGTGCCTATCGTGAACTTGGCCTTGGGTATGCTAACCTTGGCGCACTTTTAATGGCACAAGGTTTGCCATATGATTCAGCAGAAGGTCGTGCCCAGGCTGCCGCTATTACAGCGCTGATGACCGGGCATGCTTACGCAACAAGCGCAAAGATTGCACGACGTGTTGGACCGTTCAGTGGCTTCCATAAGGACCGAGAAGGTATGTTGAATGTTCTAAAGATGCACCGCGAGGAAGTGTCTGACATTGATGCAAGCCTTGTATCAGAAGAACTTCTTAGCGCAGCAGCAGAGTCATGGGATGATGCGGTTGAGCTTGGTACGATGTTTGGTGTGCGTAACTCTCAAGCAAGCGTATTGGCGCCAACGGGCACCATTGGTTTGATGATGGACTGCGACACAACTGGTATTGAGCCAGATCTCGGCCTGGTTAAGGTCAAGAAGTTAGTTGGTGGTGGTACCATGCACATAGTGAACCAAACAGTGCCACGTGCGCTAAAAGCACTTGGTTACAATAAGGCGCAAATTGATGCCATTGTTGATTACATTGATGTGGAGAAGACTATTATTGGTGCTCCTCATCTTAAGAGTGAGCACTTGCCGGTGTTTGCCTGCTCAATGGGAGATAACTCCATTCACTATATGGGTCACGTTAAGATGATGGGCGCAGTACAACCGTTTATCTCTGGCGCCATTAGTAAGACAGTTAATATGCCAGAAGAGGTAAGTGTCGAAGATGTTGAGCAACTTCACATTGAGTCATGGAAGTTGGGGCTTAAAGCAGTTGCGATCTACCGAGATAACTGTAAGGTCGCACAGCCACTTTCTATGGCTAAAAAGGAAGGTGACAAAAGCGAAGAACCAACCACAGTTGCTACACTTGAAGACAAGATTGTTGTGAAGGGTGCGGTTCGTCGTAAATTACCACGTGTACGCAGCAGTAAGACATATCACTTTGAGCTTGCAGATCTGGATGGCTACTTTACGGTTGGTGAATATGATGACGGTACGCCAGGTGAGATATTTGTAAATATATCAAAACAGGGCTCAACACTATCTGGACTTATGGACTCATTTGCAATTTCAATGAGCCATGGCTTACAGTACGGTGTACCGCTAAAGAGCTATGTAGGGTCACTACGAGGCACAAGCTTTGCTCCGTCGGGCATAACCGATGACAAAGATATCCGCACAGCAACGTCTATTACAGACTACATCGTGCGGCGGCTAGCGCTTGATTATCTGCCGTTTGATGATCGGCTTGAACTGGGGCTAGCGTCTATTGACGACATGCCAGAAGCTCAGACGACACTCATCGAAGAGCCTGCGGAAAAGCCAGCTGAGAAGGTTACTGAGCAAAAGGTTGAAGCTAAAACGAGCAGTACTTCAGCTAAGAAGGCAACTCAGAAGGATGACAATGCGCCGTTGTGCTACAACTGTGGCAACCAAACGCAACGTTCAGGGAGCTGCTACGTATGTACTAGCTGTGGCTCCACCACTGGCTGCTCCTAGAGACAAAGTCTAGGATACAGCACCATACCCCCTCAACTGCAATAAACAAGTGATTGCTTTTGAGGGGGTATTTTGCGTCAGGAATTGCAGTACTCATTCAATGTATTCTATATACGTTTCATTGCGTGCTTCATTTCTTCCTTATGCTGCATACCCAGATTTGCCTCCATTGAGCTTGGTTTACATGTTGCTCAGTAACAAATGACAGGCACAATTTTTATAAAGTGAGGTAGAATTAGTGCAAAGTATGCGTAGATATATTCTGTCTGGTGGCCCACATGCAGGTAAGAGTACATTACTCAAAGTACTTGAAGCTGAATTCCCGGACGCATACTTTATACCTGAGCCTGCGACAGAAGTTATCACTCGGGAATTAGCAAAACAGCAGGTCAGATCTGATTATGTGCCCAAAGTGCCATGGTATGATTACAAACTTTTTGCGCCCTTAGTTTTCGAAGAGGCTGTTAGGCTAGAGCAAAACATTCCACTAGAAACAGAAACTATTTTTCAAGACAGGTCTTTGATAGATACCATAGCTTATCTTCGACTAAACCATATAACTGATTATCAAGACGAGACCTGGAAGCTTGCAAACAACATGGGCTACACGGCCGTGTTCTTTTGTGAACCTGTTGGTAGCCATGCAATAACTGAGGTGCGTAGAGAAAATAGTAGCGAAGCTAAAGACATACACAATAGCCTTCTTGAGACATACCGAGATTCAAGACTGCCATTAATTGATCTTCCTGCTATCGATGTAAGCCAAAGGGTAGAGATGATTAGTAAGTATATGCAGTCATTATAATTCTGGTAAAATTACAGTATGAAAGTGATTATGTTTTATCGGCCGGATTCTGAGTTTGC
>CAZOUW010000020.1:0-21624 GCA_964583075.1 uncultured Candidatus Saccharibacteria bacterium
CCTTGAGGTCACCAAACAAAAAACCCGAGACAAGCTCGGGCACTTTGTTTGGTGACCTCAAGGGGAATCGAACCCCTATTGCCGGGATGAAAACCCGGATTCCTAACCGTTAGAAGATGAGGCCACGTCGCCGCGTAAGTTTATGTTGCCTAAGGCTTTCGCAAGCAAAAGCTTCCGAAGAGCCAGTATGCAACATAAACAGTCGGCTCCTTTACCCCAAAAAGAATCCCCTCTTTTTGGGGACCCCATATTTGTTTAATGAGGTAAATTAACTGGGGTATTGTAGCATTTTTATCCTAAAAACAAAACCCCTTTGGACGAATCCTTAGGGGTTTTGCTATGAGTTAGAGCGGTCAGTCAATGCTTCTACTTAGTGGAAAGCATAGCACAAATTTTACAATTTGGCTAGTGCTTATCCACAGCTTTGCAATAACTGATTAGCTTCGGCGTCGGCGAGACACAACATTGTGGCTCACTGCACCAGCAGCAGAAACTGCAGCTACGATACCAAACACTTCACCAGCACCCGTATTAGGTAGTGTGGTAGGAGTTGTTGGGTTTGTAGGCGTAACTGGAGTAACTGGCTTACCAGACTCAAACTTGATAGGAGCAGCACATTTGTCGCTTTCTACAAGTTGATCTTTGCCGTCAACAGTAATGTGCACAGCAACACGTACTACGTAGCTACCATCTTGGGCGTATGTGTGTTCAGCCGAAGTCTTGTCAGTAACAAGCTTATCTGAACCATCGCCAAAGTCGTAAACGTAGTTTTTTATGCTCGCGCCGTTAATAGCGGTTGCTTTAACAGTTGCCTTAACCTTACGGCCACCAAGTTGTTCTAGAGTTACTAGATCACAGCTATATGATGGTTTTGTAGGCTTACATTCTTTACCGTCAACAGTAACGTCAGCGCCGTCATTAACAGCACCGAAACCTTCTGGAGTTGCATACGCAATGTTTGCAAACTTGTTAACGCCACAATCAAGATCGTCAGCTTTAGGAACTGCAGTCTTAAAGATTACAAAAGCGTTAATACCAGGGTTGTAGTTACCAATGTTTACATTGATCTGCTTACCGTTTGATTGGATTGCAGAATCTGGGAATGTGTAACCGCTCGGGTAGTTTCCGTTGTAAAGCTTAACGCTTCCAGGAACCACTGTCATACCAGCAGGAACCTGATCAACAACTTTAACTTGTTTTAGCTCTGTGCTACCGATGTTCTTAAATTCAATTCTCCACTCGACATTTTTACCTGCCTCAGCTTTGATTGATTCTTTCCAGTCGTTAGAAGTTTCACCTTCATGACGAACTGACTTCTGAATTGAGTAGCTAGGAGCCTTGACTTTAACCTTAATGGTTACAATACTTGTGTACTGGAAACAGCCAGGAACAATACCATCAGCAGCTTTGTAGCCAATTGGCGCGCCAGAAGTAACAATGCTGTCACTTAGCTTAATACCGTTTGGTACTGCGTTTGTATATTGAATAGCTGAACCAGGAACATATTCAACCTTAAAGTTGCTACCGTTTTGACCCATAAGATCAATTGTGTCTGCAACCTCTTTAGGCTGTGCGTTGTCTGCACTTACATATGCATTAGCACGCAATGCTTGTGCTGTATCTGTTGGAAGGTGGATACGAACCTTAGTGTTTTTGGCGACACCAACGCCATCAAAATTCTGACCGTTCAAGTTATCAGCTGCGTTGTTGTGCACATACACACGTAGCAACAGTTCTTGACCGTCTTTTACTTCTGCCTTACCGGCAAAACCGTTTGATTGTGTGTTGGCAGCATCTTTTACTTCAAAAAATGCACGCTCATCACCCTCATTCGGGTTGTTTGTAATCGAGTTAAACGTCACATGAGGTGCCGGATTCTCGACTGTATACGTAGGTCGTTCAGGGTACCATGCGCTCACTGCACCAACTACACCAAGTGTAGCAACGGCAACAGCAAGACCAGCAAGTACTTTCTTAGACATACGAGGAATGAATCGCTTCATCTTGTACCTCCTTAAAGGTAGATCTTTAACTAACTATATTAGAATGCAAACAAAAATTGCCTACTTCCGCTCTAAACTGTTAAAGACCAAAACTGTAAGAGGTCCTTACATGCGCAAGGGCCCACCTCCCAGTTGATCTTATTTTATCACAAGTATGGCTTTATGTCAATATTATGTTTATGCTTATCTAAGTTATTAAAGGACTTGATCCACTCACCTATCAAATAAGTAAGTAAGTCAAATCATTACAGGTCACAAATATGAGACAAACCTACGGTTTTTCTCATCGCGCCGGCAAATTTGTGTGAAAATTTGTCGGGCTGCTCTTTTCCCTTTCGTTATATTGCGTATCCATTTTGGGGTTGTGCGAGCAGTAGAGTTCGATCGTGAAGATCAATCTCGATACTGCTCGCGCGTGTGACTATGCGTCAAGAGAACCTTGTGGGGCTCAATCTTTAACACACCCGTGTTGGTTTTTCTCGTCTTACACGAGCGGCTTAACCAACAACCTTGGCTAACGAGCACGAGCAAAAAGCTCAGAGTGGTCGCTAGCATGTGCGAACGTGTGGGTTTGTCCAAGTGTTGCCACTTGATTAATCAGCCTGAAGCCGAACCAGGTTCCCACGGACCTATCTCGATTTTCCTCTGTCCACCGGGAAGGGTGTTGACCAAGAGCGGTCAGAGGTGAGCAATCACGAGACATAGCTCTAGAACCCATCAGATCACGGCGAAGTGACCGGTGTCGTCGGAGACGACGTGACGGGTGGTGCCACAGGTGGCGCCGTCGTCGGCGAAGCCGTCACTCCAGTGTTGCCACCGTGAGAGACGGGAACCGTCGTTGTCGGACCGCCGCCACCACCCGAAGGCGGAGACGTCGTTGTCGTCGGACATGGACCGGGACAGCCCGAAGGCGTGTCGACAGGGGTTGTTGGGCCCGCATCGATTCGGTCCTGGTTGTCGTCCGACGGGTGGTCCTTGGTGACCTGATCCGGCACCCAGGGGTTGTTGTTGATGTCCTTGGACGGATCCTTGGGACACAACCCGCTCGGTGGGATCGGCTGACCACTGGGGCACTTCGGCGTCGGCCGGGGCGGCTGCTCCGGTGTGGGCGGCTGCTCCACGGGTGGTGCCGGCGGCGTATCCGGGCGGTTGATGCGGATCTTGGGGGCTTCGCTCCCGTTTCCACAGTCCGCTCGGACCATCGCGTTCGGCACCACATACCCGGCGTGCTCGCCAGTCAGGCAGACAGGTACGTGATACCCGTCCTTCTCGCCCGTCTGGCGCGGAGTGCTGGCGAAGACCATCTGCCCGTCCTTGAAGTAGGACGTGCCGGTGATCTGAGACGGCGGCAGAACCACCATCGTCAACCAACCTTCCCCGGCCATGATGCGCGCTGCATCCTCGGCACCACACGCGGCGGTGACGCTGAACAGCACACGATCACGGACAACCACAGCCTTGGCATCGCCGGAGTTGAACCACGCAACAACGTCCTGAGGGGACGCCAGGGTTTCGGCGGAGTGCGCCGCTGACCCTCGCTCCTGGGGAGCGGTTGCCAACGTGGCAGTTGCCTGTTCGCCGAAGGCGAGCTCGGTGGCCGGATCAACCGAGCCCTCGAACACCGCCGCCAACGAGGCAGGGTCAACCACCACATTGGTTCCAGCCGGAGCCGGAATCGTGGTTGTGGTCTCAGCCGGCTGCGCGCAAGCACGCAGATCTTCCAGCTTGGACTCGAGCTCGTCAACGCGGTCGTTCGCGGCAGACTCGGCGGGCGTACCCTCCGTGTCATTCGCGTCAGACTTCGCGTCTTCCAGCTCGGCCTCCGTGTCGGTGATCTCCTTGGCGACGTTTCCGTCACAGGATACCACCTCGGTCTTGGCGTCTGCGACTCCGCAGGCACTCAGACCGGCCACCGCCAGGAGGCTGGCGATGACGATGATGAGCCAATGCTTTCGCATGTTACACCTCCCGGGTGTGGCTCTTGGTGCTTTCGGACCTTCCGAGGCGCACTCCGTACCTCCCCATGACGTAGTTGGGTACTAGAGGATTTACTATCAGCCGTGCGGACACGGATGACTGTCGGATTGGTTACCGCGACTTCCACAAGTCGTTCGAAGAGATGCAGTGCTCGACACTGGAGGGTAGAAGACTCATTAAGGCTACCAAGCCACCTGCAAGCAGGCTAGTCCAACAGACTCACTGTGGTTCTCGTTCTGCCGCTACGGCGTGGCTGGAGCCAAGCGCGCCCGGAGGCGGTTGACCCACTCGGGCGTGGTGTCCACCACGGTCAGGAAGTACAAGACCCCCAGGACCACAGCGATACCCACGACCCAGGCCACCGTCACGACCGGAGCTTCCTCCAGAGCGTTCCGGATGAACTCACCTCCGAAGAGGAAGCTCACCAGTGCCCCGGCGGTCACCCACCGTCGACCAGTGGTACCCCAGGCGTCTCGCCAGAAAACGGCGAGCAACCCGAAGGCCACCAGACCAACGGCGCCGAGCAACCCCGAAAGGCCACCCAACTTGTCGATCTCCTCACGATGCCAGGCCAGCTGGTAGCCGGCGTAGAGCAACGCGATGACGGTCAGAACGAAACCCAAGCTGCGGCGCAACATTGGGCACCTCCTCTCCCCGAGGGGACAGAATCATGGCACGGTACATCCGCACACATGGCTGATCTCCCCGGTGAAGGAGCAGCGCGGCGATAACCAAATATTTGGTCACCCTCGCGCCACTCCTTAATGGAAAAGAAGTTAACTTTTAGTGTGTTTTGAAACCTGTCTTTTACAACAAGTTTCTGTTTTGCATAGTCACAATTCTTTTCTGCTCAATCAGGGAGAAATATAATACTTCTCTACCCGAGAACAGACCGCCAATTACTAGCGCTTACCACTAGTATTCGATGGCCTGTTCTCAGCCTGTTTAACAGATATGAACTGTAATGATCTGACTTGTTAAGTTTCTCCTTGTACTGGACTTGAGAAGAGTAATCTTAAGACGGCAAAAAACAACAGATAGTCTTATCTGTTGCGTCTGTCCACCTCTGTAAAAATTACTTCCCTTTACGGATGATGTTCTCACCTCACATCTGTAACAGGATGCTTAAATATTATCACAAACTGTGGTTTTTGTCAATATATTTATGCTTATATTTGACTAGTTGTCAACGCTTGTGCTTGGGACTGTACCGGCCTCGTCTTTCACAGCTTGTTCTGAAGCTGCATCGAGCTGCGCAATATCAATCTCTTCGAGTAACTGCATTAACGCCTGCCCTTTTACAGTGACATCTTCTATAGCTTTGGCAGCAGTAAGCGCATCAGACAAAAGAGCTTGATCACCATCATTAACATAGCGAGAAAGCAAAAGCTCAAACTTCTCTTGAGGTTCAAGCCCTTCTTCATCAGTGACCTTAATAAGTTCGTCGAGCACTTCGTTCTTGAGTTTTGTTAAATCACCCACATTATCTCCTCTTTTTATTGATTAGCTTAATCCCTTAATTAATCGTGGCGTGCGTCCTGCTGGAAACTTACGCCGGCGTGTTCCAATGCCGTAATTAAGGCGCTGGCGCCTACTGCCAACCGGATCAAACTGACCTCGATTGTTTCTTTGTAAACGTTTCTTAAGAAGCTCTTTGCCAGACTCAGTAAATGCAAATTTAAACGTACCGTCTGGTTGGGCCTCAAACTCATACATTGGGTCTTCATCCTCTCTATTGCTCGGGAACATTCTGCGAAACTCCATTGCTGCATGCCTAGGGTCAATATGAAAGTCGTTAACGATACTGTTAATCTGAAACTGTATGCGCTCGGCAACCGTATCAAAATCATCCAAGGATTCTTTGGTTGTATCTGCCGGGATACCGCTCACACGAGTTTTATGTCCGCCCGCATCAAAGTCTCCCCAGGCTGCAGTAACAGCCTCTCCGCGACGGTACTGACCTTCAAGCCTCGATACATCACTATCTATTGAGGCACCGCTCGCAACTGTGACAGTGCTGTCATCATCGTCACCTTCAACCTGATCATAGCCAGTACTCGATGCCCGACCTTTAAACAAACCGCGAAGTCTACCACGATTCCTCCGACGGTATAGCTCCTGGTTTGTTGGGGAAGAAGATCTTCGCACCGCCTTGATACGATCGCCAACCGTCAGATCATCTGAGCCTGCACCCGTAAACGCACCAAAGCCGATGCTGCCAACTGCCGCCAGTGTAGATATGCGAACGCCCGTGTTTATCCCCACCGTTGACACTCCAGCGCTAATACCTTTTTTTTGTGCGCGTTCAGCTGAACCTCGTATACCTTCGTATACTTGCATAACCACCGAGAGGCCCGGAAGATCTGAGACCTGTTCTATGCCCCAACGTATCCTACCACCGGCGGCATCAGTATCATCATCAGTTACTGCATCAACCATATGAGTAATGTACCCGGGTGACATACCTTTAGCGTCTATATCATTACGTATTAATACAACTTCATGATCTGGTGACATTCTTCCGTCATCAATAGCCTGCTTAGTGCTAAGAATGGCCGTGTCAAAAAGTTTGCGCACAACTTTACCAATAACACCACCATTCATTTGTTCTGACGTCCACTCAGTCTCCATAGTTGCAATCTTAAGCCCAGGAAAGTCTACGCGAGCACGTTCAATCTCGTCTCGTGTACGCTGGATTGCATCTTGGGCTTCCCGCGTACGCGCACGATCAGCTGGCCAGTTAACATGTAGCAGTATCGTACTTGAAGCCTGGTCATCCTCAGATTGCTGACCATATAAGCTTAATGTCTTGTAGACGTTATCTGCTTCTGAAATAGCTGCAACTGGGATAGCAATAATTGCTTTTGTACCATTATCGATTTGCACAAGCTCTGGGCTGCTCTCTACTATATCCCGTACCTCATCAACGTAACCTTCACCGTGACGGCGACGTACGAGGTCATCATACCAGTCAACTGCCTCACCAATAGGTATACGTGCTCTCGGATCATCCCGAAGGCCAGGGGCAATATCATCAATAAGCCTGTCGATCTCTTCGGGGCTTTGTGGCCCATAATTGCCGTATTCATACGGCGTTCCTTGCCTAACCTTAAGATTCTCGAGGCCACGGCGTGCGTAGAAAGGAATCACCGGCGCTGCTTCAACAGGTGAGCTACCGTTGAAAGTTATAACCTCAACGTGCTCTGGACCCGGCTTAATATCGACAACTGTGTCATATATTGTTCGAGTAGTTGTTATCTGATCTGTCAGATTGCCTGGGTTATTTTTACCGACATAGGTTGCCAAGATTTTAACATTTTCTGCACTTGTAGGAGCTTGTTGATTGGTGTGCTCCATAACCTCTGCAAATGCGCCATTGAACACTCTTTTGCCACCCTGCATCTGAAACAATTGATGTACCGGGCTAGACGGTGGGATGGTAGCGATGGTTCTACCGTCTGGTGTTGTATGAAACTGAAAATCAAAGATATTGCCTTGCGTGTCTCTTGAAGCAGAAATTGCCATACTAAGCCGCCCCTGGCCTGTTGCCTCGAATGGATTAACCGACTGACCGCCCTGGAATGACCAATTTGCCTTCATTGAGCTGGCATCAAGGACTACATTTCCCTGATCATCGAACCAACTACCATTAACCCCACCTGCATGCAAACGTAACTCGTTAAGGTCAAAATTAGGTGCTGGTGTATCATTGCCATACCAAAGTGTTCTATGAACTTTTGTAGTATCAGCAAGATGATTCTGAATTATGTCATTAGCGCCACGGCCATCAACTGTAACGGTTTCTGTAATAACGTGTGGCGTGGCCGTAACACCAATACCATTTGCTTGCATGCTCGCAAGTGTCTGTTGATTAAAGCTACCGTCAAAATTAAGAGCTACATCTTGAGCCTTTGTGCCGTCAGGGTTAAGTATTTCCCAGTTACCAGGGGATACTTCGTGAAACTTAAAGCCCTCTGGCAAGATAACCTTATTATTGCCAATAGTAAATTCTTGCGTCTTGCCCGACAAGGTAACAACGTCAATTTTGCTATGGACGTCAAAACCAGCTTCGGTCAACCTATCTTTAGCTGCCCCAGTTAGTAAACCATTTGAATCATAATCAAGTGGTATCTTCTTGCCAGTTGAGGTTTGCTCAATAAACCAATGGCCTGCTTTATCTTGTTGTGTCGTATAACCTTCGATGTCAGCAAACTTGCTTGAACCGCCCAGTTCAGTCACATTCCCCGTAAAACCTACCTGATCGTGATTGAAGATTCCACCCAACAAGGTGTTCCTGCCACCTGGAGGTGCCTTGCTTTCACCCAAGCCATAAAGGTGGTCACCCACACCCGGCAAGTGTGCCATAGCTTCTTGTGCGGCGAGTCCAACCGTAACGCCAACCGCACCACCAATCAAAGCTGCGCGCATTACTTCGCTCCTGTGAATTTTCTTAAATGCTTCATCTTTGGCAGTCATATCCGCTTGGACTTCTGCTTCTGTTACCGCAACCCCCAAAGACATGAGCTGATCATAGGATTCAATTTCTACATTTAGGCCTTCTTCTCTTAGCCAGTCAATACCACCTTTTTCTTCTAGGTATTCACCAAGAGCTGCCTCGGCATATATGGCAGTCAGTTGCATCTGAAGACGCTCATCAGAAATGGCTTCCGCAGATGAAAAATGAAATAAGTCTATACTATCTTGGTCCGAGAGCCGATCGCGCGTTCTAAGCTGCGCAACTAACATTGCCGCTTCGAAAAAACCTTGTTGCGTTAGCTCTCTAACCTTGCGCATGCCTTCTTCGTCACTATCTTCAAACAGTACTTGCAAGGCCGCTGTGGCATCGGTAGCCGATATAGTCTCGTAACGAGCAGTCTCCATTTTCTCGCGGCGTTTGGATCCAGCTTCAAAAGTTTCCCCAGCCGCAGATTCGCGCGAGTGTTCCCTGCGCTCTTCTTTAACAATCTTGGATTGACGCTTTCCGGCAATAACCGCACCACCAACACCAAGCACTCCAGTAAGAGCTGCAGCTTTTGCAATACCAGATTGAACGGCCAATTTAGTTACCGATGATACTGCCGAAACAGCAGTGATGATAGTCGATTCGTTAAGCCATTTGCCAAGCCCAGTTTTCTGGATTTTTTCTATCATGGCGTCGGTTTTTGAATAGCGAGCCTCCGTTTTGGCATCAGTACGGATTTGACCAATATCAATAACCGCATCTGCTAAGATGTCTTGCACACCTCTATCATGTCGAACCATCGCGCTTACATTTTGCGCAACCTGAAGAAGATTGTCGGCAAATAAACGGCCTTCACCCATTAGGTCTGGGTTATCTTGGGCTAGCTCATGGAGTACCCGGTTCTTCTCTTCTTCAAAGTTATCATCGTCCAGATCACCCCGAGCGTACCGATCAATCAAGTCCATGACAGCACCCTTTATGGCCTGGGCCTCAGGATCGGTATCTTCTTCTATTCTTCTGTGGGTTTCTCCACTGCCCTCACTAATTAACTCATCGACATTACGGTGGGTAAGTTTTTCGATAACAGATTGAGTTGTACGTCCTTGCGCATCAGCATCGTCCGTTTGATGAATATGCAGGTTACCCGATTCTAAGATCTCATCACGCGCCTCACGCCTATATCTTTGAAAATGAAGCTCCCTAAAACTTCCACCTTTCCAGAGCTTACGTATAAAGCCACGAACGCCGCGCCCCTGGGTTTCTTCGGCTATACGAGCGTCACTCCTATCCCGTGACACCGCGTCAACACTTTTATCAAGATTACCGATTGCTATGCGAACAGGCTCTTCTGGCCTTGGCTCATCAGGCTCTCTTGGTTCAACATCTGGAGTGTCTTCTTCGGCCGGAATATTAGCAACTGATTCTGATTCTCTTATAGCATCTGGCGCGTTAAACTGAGCTTCAAGATCAGCAATCTCCGTAGCACGCTCTTCATCAGTCATTGGAAGCGTATCTGGGGCACCTGGCACTGCCCGCGCCTGTACGCTATTCATAATATCTTCCTCGTCAACGGGACCCGGTAATGTTCCTGTTTCGCTCATAATTTACCTTAAGATCCGAGGTATGAAATCCTAAATTTTGTTAAGACTCTAGCGGTAATCTCTTGAACCGGTACTTTGTTGTCTGTAAAGAAAGTGCCTAGCTTTTGTGTGTCTTCTGCATTAACTAACTGTTCAAATTCGGCAAATTGATTATCATTTAATGAATCAATGAGCGCACGGTTGATCTGCTCCTCGAGCCTAACTGTTAGATCATCAATCAACTTATCTTTGATCTCTTGTTCTACGCCTGTTAGTTTTTTTTCTTCAATGATACTGGCGACAAATTTTCTTAACTCTTGATTTGGCATATTTTTGGCCTTTTTAACTTACGCTTATAATAACAAAAAACAGTCTACGAGTACACAAATATGTTAATACATACTATTTAGTCTCTTTAGATACGACAACGCCTTTGAAATTTTCTGGGAGTATCGGTTTTTTTGTAAAAGCAAAACCAAAGGTACTGCCTTTATTTTCTTGGGTTTTAAAGATGATTGATCCACCCTGTGCAACTACAACTTTTTTGGCCATAAACAGCCCTAATCCTGTACCATCTGGGCGAGCCTTCTTGGCGTTACCAGCACGGTAAAACTTGTTAAACAAATGATGCTGCTCTGCTTTTGGTACACCAATACCATCGTCCGTAACCGTAAATTCGATTGTCTCACCCTTATCTTCAAGCCCAACCTTAATATGGCCGCCGCTCGGTGTGTAGTAAATTGCGTTATCGGCAAAGTTCATGATAACCTGGCGAGTTTTGGTTTCATCCAACATAAGATCGGGGAAGTTGGCCGGTTTTGTATAGACAAGCTCTAAGTCACGGCTTTTAGCTGTTTCTTTAAGCTGTGCAATCTCACCCTCAATCACGTCTGCAAGGTTTGTTTCTTTTGGCTCAATGATAAACTTGCCCGTACGCAAGCGTGATACATTCAATAAATCTGCGATCAAATATACCATGCGCTGGGAGCTCACAAATGCCTGGTCAAGTAGTTCTGCTTGTTTTTTGCTGATTTTGCCAGCATCACCTTCCATTACCATACTCACATAACCCTTAATACTAGTTAGCGGTGTACGCAACTGATGAGAGGCCATACTGATAAAGTCATCCTTGGTTTGATCAAGTTCAACCAAGCGATGATTGGCAGCCCGTAATTTTTTGGTTGCATCATCAACTTTATCCTGCAAGGTTACATTAAAGTTCTGTATTTCCTCAAAGCGTAGTGCATTTTGAATCGCAATCACTAACTCATCAGCAATGATTTCAAGCACCTTGATGTCCTGTCGTGAATATGGGCTGCCCCTCTTTTTTGCACCAAGCGCAATATAACCAATACCCTCTTGATTTTTGTTTGGAGTGTCAGTTAGACGGACCATCATCGCAACATCATTTTTGCGTAATAGATCACGTAGTTTTGATTCTTTGTCGTAAAGCTCATCAACTACAATGCTTTTTTGCTGAGTTTTTGGAGTCATCCGTCTAACTTGCTCTATGTCTTCCTGCGCAAATTGCCTATCGCTAGTACCGATGATTCGCTGGGGAGAATCTTCGATTTTTTTAATACCAAAAACTACAAACTCTGCTTTGATTGACTGATTGATCACTTCTGCGCTATTTTTGAGTAGTTTGTTAAGATCTATGGTTGATACTAAGATTTTGTTTAGACCGTCTAGTAACTCTTGGGAGTCGTATGCGTCACGATAAAATATTTTATTACTCCACCTGTCAAAGAACCTTTTTAGAGGTTGAAATGTAAATGCCAATACCACAGCCAAAATAGTATAGGTTATACGCTGTAAGCTGACACTTGCATCCTCTGGCAAAATAACGTTGATAATTCCAAATGAGATAACACCGTACATAATTGCGAGAGCACCTATTGAAGAAACATATCCCAACGTCCTGGCCACAACAAGCCGCACATCAAAGAATCTATGCTTAATAATCGCATATGCGACAAAGAGTGAAAAAATAAACAGTGACACACCGCCGAATAAAATAAATTCGGTTTCTATCTTAAGCAATGTCAGTAAAATACCAGTAAATACATTCCCCACGAGAGCTACAGTCAGCCCCGCTAGTACAAGCTTTATTTGGCTTTTTTCATCTTTATTTGATCGCCTATACTTAGCTAAAATTATGCCAAAACCTGCTAGCAAATAAACTATTCCTACTATATCTGATAGGGCATATAGAGGCCCTATTGTTTCTGGCTGAACACCAAAATCTTTAATCGACACAGACTCCACGCCAAGAGGTGTTAATAAAAGAAATGCGAGCAATAAGATAGGCAGCGAAACTACTATAGTCTGAGTTTTCGCAGACTTTGATGTAAACGGGAAAACCAAGGCAAAGTAATAAAACATTAAGAACATTATCTCGCCAAAAAAGAGGCTAAATCTTAGGTACCAAAGTGCTGATGTGGTCGTTGTTGCCGTATCGGCCATAAACAAAAAAAACAGCCAAAGCGCTATAAAAAGGTTGAGCAATGCGAAGACTCTGTTTTTTGTACTTCTAGGGTTATTAAGAAATACGAAAGAGCCTGTTATGAGCAACCCTATCAATGCAGGAACGTAAGAAATAAACTTGAATAGCATCTATATTTTCGAATTATATCATAAGCACTACACTAGATATCTAGGCAGCTTCTCTGCGTATTGCTTTGTATTCCATTATGGACACCGGCTGATCAAGCCCCTTAATACCTAGAAGACCATTATGGGTTACGGCAGCCTGCACAATCTTAGGGATATAGGCTGTACTTATCTCTGTGCACTCAAATGTTACCAAAAAATCAGAACCTCGCTTGGCCGCCACAGAACAGACAAGATCGATAACTGCCTGCCCGTAATCATTGCCTCTCATATTTTCATCAGACACTATTCCCGGAAACATTAGTATGTTTTCGGTTTCATAGTATTCTGGGTAATTCTTCTTATAATACTCATCGTTAAACCATGGTGCATCTGAGAAATCACTTAAAAAGAAACATAGTGTGCTTATCTTTCCATCAACCCTATTGATAACCTTCGCAATTCTGGGGTTGTTAAGTATTTCGGTAAGCCCATGCTTGTCAAACCCTGCTAGTGTTGGAGTCTCTTCTCCTAACTCGTTAAAAGGATTTTCATAAATATCCCATATGCGCTCTGCTTCATCGCCATCAATTTTATCAACAATGCTAACTCCGTCCATGACATCTGTTTCGTAAAGTCCGCTCTCAACACCTGCATTGTATACATCAACGAAGGAAGGTGCAGTCCTAACCGTACCCTCATCGCCCAGAACCGAAACACTACCTACAAAGATATCAACCTTTCGTTGGACTTCACCGCCGCCCATTGTGTCGATTGTATACTCCGAACCATCATCTCCAGCAGAAAGCGCTTCACCAAGCCAATCGCCTGGGGAGTCCTCGTCACGATATTCATCAAAGAAAACAATTGCACCATCATCAATTTTGCGTTTTACTTCTTCAATTACAAGTTGACGGGCAGTGGGCAAAGCATCAACCGGAGGATGAGCATAGTATAGTATCTCTGCATCTCCATAAGTCTGACACAAGAAATCCATGTTGTACCACTCAAGTTTCTCAGCTGGAACAAATAGTGGCATTGCCAGTAGATTGCCTTCTTTGTTTTCTGCAATAATTACAGAAGTATCGTCTTCCTCCAGTGCTGTCGCAAGATCATCCCCATAAAGTCCCATCTTTATGGCGCCGTCACTATCGCCACGATACGCATCATAGACCTGCATCGACATTGTATAATCTGGTTCGACAGTGAGATCTTCCACCCTCGAAACACCATGGATAGACAAGCCATCGTATGGCCTCATTTCTGCTTGCGAGTTAACAGTATCTATCATCCTTACAACCTAGCCTAGGCGTTCTGCGCAGCTTTTACAAGCCTATACTTCTTAAGAAATGAGCTGTGCAAGTATGATCGCTTAATTTGCCGTAACCCCGCAATCCCAAGATCTTGTTCCCAGTTCACATAAATGCACCCCTTCTTCACCAGGTATTGTGCGACCTGTTGAACAATAAATGGTCCGATATTATTGTGTGCCATAACTGTTTTTTCGAAGTGGCAGACCGCATAGTTATCACCCACCATTTCATTCACTGAGAAAGCCTTTAGCTTGCCCTTGATTCTCACTGTTGTGATGTGAAGATCTAGCTCTTTTAGGTTGCGGCAAGCTCGCAGGATCGCCACACCTTCATCAACAGTAGTTTTAGGAGGTTTGCCACCTTCAAAACACCACTGAACGAACACGCCCTCAATCTCCTCCAACAGACCCTCATCAATATCCGTCAACGTCTCGACAGTGACAACCTCTTGAAGCTCGTTTGTAAACTGATTGATTTTGTTCCGTTTCTTTTTGTAACCATTACCGTTTAGTTCGGCAAGATCGACTAGTTTATAAATGTAATCAAAGTTGTCCTCTTCTTCATCCATCAAGTACCCGCTTGATGGGACCTGATCCGCAACAATCTCAGGCACCAGATTAAGCTCACCCGTCATCTCAAGCAATGCTTCAACCGACTCGTGGATCTTTGTCTTTCCAATCAGGCTGTATATCGTTTTATCAGAAGTGTAGTCTTTGAGCTTTATAACGAGATTCCCGTGTAATGTCGATACTTGTGTATTATCGTTGGTATCCCAACTAAAAAGACTAACGAAGTTAAAATCAGAATACGGCTCAAATTCGTTAGTTATCTTCTCAATTTCAGATTTATGCTCGAGTCTTAACGGGGTAAAATCAGGAAAGTGCGCAATCATTATAGCTAATCACCCCAGATGTGCTCCGTTTTGCCAGTCACTTGCCTGATAAACAGCCACTACCAGTGCGCAAACTGGAAGATGCTTACATGTAGTACCGACTACTTTCATTTGGATTTCGCCAAAATTCACATTCCTAGTTGCCATCAAAGCCTGAAGGCTTTGAGTTATATCGTCGCGAACGGACTTCTCACTATTACCTTCGTGTTCAACAAATAATCCTTTTCCTGTATCTAGGTCTTGGACCCAACCAATACCTGCCCAAGCCTCTTCATTTGGAACGTTAGTTCTTTCTTCTGCCATCACCACATAGAGTCGATCACCCCATTCGCCAGGCAAGCCTTTTAGTGGTTCTTCACTATTCTCAATTGTAGAGCTCGGGGGTATAACCGAACTTAATTTTATGAGGTTAAAGTTTGCAACGCCAGCGTGGTTTAACGCCGAATCAAAAGCAGACAACTGCGTAGGACCTAGACCAATTCCTGAACTCAACTTAATCTTCATTAACTTATTCCTTTAATAATAAAAGCCCACGCGTCTCTGACAAGAGAAACACAAGGGCATCAATCTTAAAATGTACTACTCGCATTATACTACAATGAAACTGATGCAATCAATCTAGAAAAGTAGCTATTCTAGGGGATGGGAGTTGTGAGCGACCGCTCAAACAGGCTCCCATCCCCATTGCACTATTGTCGGACAAAGAAGATTGAGCCTCCGATGCCCAGCCCATGAACGAGTGCAAACTCCACGGCATAAAATCCGCAGAGCAGAAACCCGACCCTAAGGGCGCTGGCGTGAGAGACCACGTCACGCTTCCAGAGCCAAAGTGTTGGAACGATACCACCGAAAAGGAGACACATTGGAATTGCCACTCCTACGGAAGTAATCTTGTTCTTGACACTGTCCTCACGCATCCGCAGCTCCGGATTGCTCCTCTCCAGCTCGAGACTCTTTAGCAAATGAGTCGCAAGTTTGCCAGGATTCTCGTTCACTCCCTGAACCACAAGCCAGAAGCTCACTGACCAAGAAGCAAAAAATCCGATAGCAGCTGAAGCAACAGGACTCCACTGGGCAATTCCCCAGAATATCCAACCGAACACCAGGTCGTCGACCAACACCATAAAGATGAAGAGTATCGACCAATAGTACAAGGTTCGAAGACGCGACCGGTGTCGCACCTCTGATGTGTTCACCATGCGCGTATCCTTTCGTCGAAATGTCGAGCAGGTTAACAATCTATATTATAGCATACTTTTTTATTTTTAGCAATATTAATAAGAGTGTCCTTGACATCGCTCAGTACTTAAAATCATGGCTTGACAATAGGAAACCACAGGACTATAACTTTAGGTGTACATTAGAAGATTAACGGTGTTTCGACTAGTTTCGAGGCGCCGTTTTTGTTTGGAGGAAATATGGCCACCAAGATAGCAATTATTGAAGATGATCAAGCAATAGCACATATGTATCGCCTTAAGTTTGAGGCAGAAGGTTTTAGTGTGGTAACCGCTGATAACGGCGAAGAAGGCTTAGTGCTTTGTAAAAATACCAAGCCCGACATAGTTTTGCTAGACCTAATGATGCCGATAATGAGGGGTGACGAAATGCTTGCCAAGCTACGTGAAACTGACTGGGGTGCAGATATCAAAGTTGTTGTTCTAACAAACGTTGGTGAGGCAAAAATGGCCGAAAAAGTTCGCGACCTAGGTGTACTTGATATTTTGACGAAGGCCCAATTAACCCCAACAGAAGTCGTAAGCAAAATCCGTGCTCTACTTTAGCTAAAATCTAAATTTTTGCTATACTTGGCAAAATGATCCAAGCAAAAAAAATTGCTGTTATTGAAGATGAAGCAAGCATCTGCGAGATGTATCGCATGAAGCTAAGCCATGCTGGCTACGAAGTTAAAACTGCCCAAAATGGCCAAGAAGGCTTGCAACTGCTTGAAGCGTTTAAACCTGAACTGATTTTACTTGACCTTAAGATGCCTGTAATGAGCGGGGACGAAATGCTTGCCAAGCTACGTGAGACTGATTGGGGTGCAGAGATTCGCGTCATTGTGCTAACAAATATTAGCCGTGATGAAGCGCCAAAAAACTTGCAGTTTTTACATATTGATCGATACATAGTTAAGGCTCACCATACTCCTGCTCAAGTATTAGAAATTGTAGAAGAAATAATTAACTAACTTGTTTCTACACTTTTTTTGCCGTACCATACGTCTATATGACAGGAAAAGTTGCAATAGTTGAAGATGACCAAGCAATTGCACAGATGTATCGTATTAAATTTGAGGCAGAAGGCTTCACCGTTGACACAGCGGAGAATGGAAAACTTGGCCTCGCACTCACCGAAAGCATGAAGCCTGACGTAATTCTTCTAGACTTAATGATGCCAGAGATGAGCGGGGACGAAATGCTTGCCAAGCTACGCGCAACCGCATGGGGCAAAGATATCAAAGTTATCATTCTTACTAATATGGGTGAACAAGAAATCCCAGAAAATGTTAAAAAACTTGGCGTTACGGCCGTTATTCTTAAAGCAGATATGACGCCCCGCCAAGTTGCAGACTTGGTCAAAAAACAACTTGGCTAGAACCCACATCTATCAGATAATAAAATAATGAACGTAGCAATTGTAGGTTATGGCGAACAAGGACGGTCATCTTTTGACTATTGGTTTGGCCAGGCTAACGTAGTAGTTGTTTGTGATCAAAATTCAGACCTTGAGCTACCACCCGGAGCAATTGATAAGCTTGGTGTTGGTTATTTGGAAAATTTGCATCAGTTCGATTTGATTGTACGCAGTCCATCCGTACACCCAAAGACAATCATAGAAGCTAACCCTGACCATCCCGATATTATTAACAAGATCACCTCTAACACCGAGGAGTTTTTTAACGTTTGTAAAGCGCCCATAATCGGCGTAACTGGCACCAAAGGCAAGGGTACAACATCGACACTAATCGCAAGGATATTGGAGGAATCCGGCAGAAAGGTACATGTTGGTGGCAATATTGGCACGCCGCCTCTGGATCTGCTTAAAAACACGATTGCAGAAGACGACTACGTGGTGCTTGAGCTAGCAAACTTTCAACTTATAGACATGAAGCACAGCCCCCACGTTGCGGTTTGCTTGATGATTGCAGAAGAGCACCTTAATTGGCACGCCGACATGTACGAATATATACACGCTAAGCAACAGATTTTTGCCCACCAGAAACCTGGTGACACCGCTGTTTACAACGCCAAAAATACATATTCAACTGAGATTGCAACAGCTTCGCCGGCACACATAAAGATTAGCTACGATGCTCCTAACGATGTAAGCGAGCCAGTTGAATTTACAGACGGCGTATACGTAGATGGTGACCATATAAAAATACGAGGCAAAAACGTTATATCAGTGCAAGACGTTAAGCTACTGGGACGCCATAATCTACAGAACGTCTGTGCTGCCATTGCCGCGACTTGGGACCTGATCGACCATAACACTAATATAATCAAAAAGGTAATCAAAAACTTTTCTGGGCTTCCAAACAGGCTTGAGCTAGTAGAAGTAAAAAGCGGAATGAGTTTTTATAACGATTCTTTCGCGAGTGCTCCCGGCGCTTTAGTTGCAGGACTTGATGCTCTCAAGACGGTACCGAAAGTTTTAATTGTTGGCGGGTTTGATCGTATGCTAAATTTGACTGAAATGACCGAGGCGTTAGTTGACCATACCAACGATATTAGAAAAGTGTTATTAATAGGTGAATCAGCTCAACGAGTTGCTGAAGCCTGTAAGGCGGCGGGGTTTGCAAATTTTCAGATCAGCGAAGCAAAAACTATGAACGCAATTGTAAGTGAAGCAACGAGCTTAGCAGCAAGTGGCGATGCTGTTGTATTGTCGCCAGGCTTTGCTAGCTTTGACATGTTTAAGAATTTTGAGGATCGCGGTAATCAATTTAGGGAGAGTGTTAGGGCTCTATGAAAAAACAATTCATTTTTGATTCGTATAAGTTTGATTCTAACTCTAAACAACTTGACTTGCTATATCAGTCGGGCGAGATTACGTTTATTGAGTCATATAAATTTGATTTTGATTTTCAGCCTGATTACAACCTACAAGCGCTCGATCGTGCCCTTCAGTCACTTTTCTTCATGGCCGGAGTATCTTACTATAAGGCATTCCTGGCAGAAGAGATTGTGATAAAAGCCGGCCTGCTTGACAGTGAAGGAGCCAGCTTTTTTTCAAAGACTTATGAACGAGGTCTTGGAGAATTCTTTTATACTAATAGTCTTGACCCGAAAACATCCGTCCAATTCTTTGCCAACAGTCATAAGCTAGAACCAGATGTAATCCCAGAGAGCAACGGACTGTTAGTTGGTATTGGTGGCGGCAAAGACTCTCTTGTTAGTATCGAAATACTGAGGGATCACGCAAAAACCGCTACTTGGAGCGTAGGACACAGGTCGCAACTAGAACCTCTTGTAGCGAAAATTGGCTTGCCACACTTCTGGGTCGAGCGGAAAATAGACCAACAACTCATTCAATTAAACAGTGAAGGTGCACTTAATGGCCACGTTCCGATATCCGCCATACTGAGCTGCGTAGGTGTTATCGTTGCTATTCTTACAGGCTATCAAGACGTTGTAGTTTCTAATGAAAGTTCTGCTAACGAGCCAACCCTTACGTATCAGGGCGTAGAGATAAACCACCAGTACTCTAAGTCCCTGAAGTATGAGAAGGGTTTTCAGGGTTACCTTAAACACAGCTTTGGCGACTCTATCCGCTACTACTCTTTTTTGCGCCCATTAAGTGAAGTCCATATTGCCGAGATATTCGCACGAATTGGATTCACGAAATATAAAGAAGTATTTAGTTCATGCAACAGGGCTTTCACACAAGACCAAAATAGTATGTTTTGGTGTGGTGAATGTGCAAAATGTGCTTTTATATTCTTGGCCCTTACACCGTTTATACCGCGCGGGGAGCTAGAAAGTCTTTTTCACGGCAAAAACCTCCTGCGTCACGCTCAGTTAGAAACAACTTACAAAAGTCTGCTTGGCATCGATGGAGATAAACCACTCGATTGTGTCGGCGAGATCAAAGAGTCACGCGAAGCAATGCGCTTAGCTACGAAGAACTACCCGGAGCTAGGCCAAAAATATCAGTTTGAAATCCCTGCGGATTACAGCTACAAAACATTAGCGAATCATAGTATGCCGAATGAAATTCACGATATTCTAATCAAAGCTCTTTGATTGTTGTTGCTTGGGCCGCGCGTATAACATTCTCGAATAAGGCACAAACCGTGAGAGGACCTACGCCACCTTTGACGGGTGTAATCGTTATATCTGACAATTCACGAACTTCTTCCGCAACATCGCCAATCAGGCCATTACTATCGGTTGCGACGCCAGCGTCTACAATAACTGCCCCTTCTTTGATCATATCTTTTGTAATTAACCCGGGGACACCCGTTGCGCACACAAGTATATCTGCGTGTTCAACTTCCTCTGCAAGATTTTGAGTAGTTTTGTCTACTGTCTTAACTTTCAAACCTGAATTCCGCCATATTTTAGCCAGAGGCTTACCCACCAGACGCCCGTGACCAACGATAACAATACTTTTATCCTTTAAGTCAATATTATAACCCGCCAACAACCAATTTATGGCCATGGGGGTAGCTGGATCATACAGAGCGTTTTTACCAAGCGCATCTGCATCTTTCTCAGGAGCAACTGAGTTTAGGACCTCGTCCGTTTGAGAGTGATCCGGTAATGGAATTTGCACGATAATACCGTGAACGCTGACGTCACTATTTAGCCTTTTTATGCATTTTATGGCATCTGCTTGGTCGATTGTATGAACATCAACCTCAATCCCAATATCGTTACCGTAACCCTTCTTAAGCTTCATGTAGCTATCAACGACAGGGTCTGGGTTAGTACGAATAATAGCAAGCTTAGGGCTTATACCATGCGCTTGCTTCAAACCACGCACTTGCTTTGCCTGACGTTCTTTTATAAACTCGCCCAGTTCTTTACCATTTAGTAATTTCATCTTCAAGCGCTTATTTTACCACAAAACAGAGAACGACCTTTGTTGGTCGTCCTCCTTTACACTTTTTTGATTTACTATGCTGACGCTGTTTTTGCTGGTTTTGCGCCATTGTACTTCGCATCACCAAAGCCAAGAATTAATATTCCCACTAATGAGAATATAATCAGCCATAACACTGCAAAAGTTGTATCTTTTCCAAACTTTTTGGCCAACTCAAGTGCTATAAGTACATACAACACTAGTGCTGCGATACTAAATACAAAACCAAGAATTGGAATAACACCACCTACGCCAACAATCGCCACCAGCCCGGTTTACCGGCAATTTCTGCCAATACCCAACCATTGTAAACTGGTATGATTGCCTTCCAGCCCTCTACTCCGGCCTTTTCAAAAATCTTCCACATTGCTACAACAGCCACAATGAAGACTGCCAACCACACAAATAAGAAGAAGCCTCCAAAAAGTACTGCAAGGCCTGTATTCTCATTGGTTGTCGTAGTATACGTTGTATGTGTATACGTTTGTGCTAAAACTTCAAGCATATTCCCCTCCTATGCCTATTATTTATAGGCCTGATTATATGCTTAATCAGTTGTCTTGAAAACACTTATACACAGTTTTAAGCCTATTTTCAGTTTATTATGAAGTTTCTGTGTAATTTACAAATTTCGCCTTATCTGTTACAATTACCCCCTGTTACGGGCCATTAGCTCAGTTGGTTAGAGCACCTGCCTCTTAAGCAGGGTGTCCTG
>CAZOUW010000021.1:0-19607 GCA_964583075.1 uncultured Candidatus Saccharibacteria bacterium
CTAGACTGGTTGGGAAGTAGTAGCCTGTGTCAGTAGGAATGCTAGTAGAGTCTGTGGTAGAGAAAGAAGCGTTAGATACACCTTCTGGGAGAACGAGGTAGGAAGTGGTGGAGTTAGTGAGGGGGTGGTGAGGACGTTACTACTTGGGGTTGGGCAAGTACCATCGTATTCGTAGGCTCCTGAGTCATAGGCTGAGCATTGAGGACGGGTTACGCCTCTTGCGTCTGTAGTGAGGTCTTCTACGTCTACACCGCTATCTATAGCTATGCTACCTGATTCAAGGGGGATGGTGGGAACACTGCCACCATAGTCACCGAGAGTACCGAGGTGGAGATCAGCTGGGTCAACTTCTGTTTGGTCAGTAGAGTCTATGAAGTAGTCATTGCAAGAGGAGTCATCGGAGATGTTGCCGCCGTTACTTGTTAGAGAGGTGGAGACGGTGCCGGCGCCACCGAAGAGATCGTTTATGTTGGCCGCTAGACAACTGCTATGACCAGATGGCAATAGATTGTTGTTTGCAAATAATGCATTTTTGATATCAACATTGACAGTGCTTACGCCACCTTCACCTACTGCCCAGCCAGCAGTTGCAAATACGCCACCCGGGCCGAACATACCACTACCGGCAGACAGCCCTTGGAGAGTTACATTACTAACGTCCGCAGTTATGTCGGAAACGCCAGAATCCGTCATGGCAGTAATAGTCAACATACTAGCAGTTAATGATTCTGAGCCGGTTGTAAAACCGTCAATAGTAATATTTCCCAGGTGAGCGTTTGTAATTATACTGTTAGTACTATTCGCGTTACCTGACCTTATGGTTAGGCCAGCACCAATAAATTCGTTATCTGATGATAAATTTGCCATGGTAATATTCTGAAGGTTAACATTCATCTCACCACTAGCCTCTGATCCATCACCGTTAACTATTCTAAAGATACCTTCTCCGTCGTTTGGTACGGATGCATCGTGTATGTAGATATTCGTTGCATTAACATCGTGTGTACCCGAACCTTGACGTATAGCAATTACGGAATCGCCTGGGTCACTGTTCGTTCCGTCCATTTCAATATTGGACAAACTAACATCACCGCCTGTTGTATAGACTGCAAATTGAGTAAATGACTGGAGAGTTACGCCCTGTAGAGTAAAACTTCCTTCAGCGCTGTTTCTACGAAACAATCGATATGATTGGTCCCCGTCAATCACGCTTTGCCCCATACCTTGACCTTGGATGGAAATAGATTCACTTATGCTTGGCAGGTCATTCGTTAAGGTTATCGTCCCAGCCGGCAGATTAATCGTATCGTCAGAACCATATGAGCCTATGGGCACACAATCATCATATGTAGTGGCTTGGTCGTTGATGTTATATATTGCTTCAGAAAGTTGGCAAATATCATCATTATTTTCAACGCTATCATTGCCAGCAACTACGTTAAAAGTTGCAGCATGAGCTTTACCGGAGAAAATAAAAAAGCCGCCAATAAGACAGCCGTGAAACCAAATAGTTTAATCCCGTTTGCTCTTTGTACTTCCATGCCCATTTGCACCATTTAAGCATAAGGGTAAACTGATAGCAAGTTATGATTGTCGACCAAGTAAAAAACCCGTCAAAAGACGGGCCCTTTACTTGGTCGACAAAAACTTACTTTAATCGAACCTATTTATAACCTTTTGCTTGAGTTTCATTCCCTTGTTCAAAAAAGATCGGACTATATATCAGGGTTAAAAGAGTTCAAGAAGCTAAACACTGTACGAAGCGAAGTGTTTATACTTTAGTAAATGGTACAATCAGATTCAGATGAAAGGTCGCATCTCCAATTGGTTTAGGGTACTGTCAGCGGTTGCACTTGTAGGTAGCTTCCTGACTATCTGTTCCCTGACGACATTCTCAGCTCATGCCACCGAATCAAATAGGCAAACCCGATCATGTGGTTCATCATGCACACCGCACTTTCAGGTCACGAGCCAGGGTGTTCAACACCAGATCGACGAAGATGACAAAGAGCCTACTCCGCCATTCTATGCATGGCAAGGTTCAATCAACTCACTCACGCTTTATATCGCACCAGTTATAGTAATAGGTCTACTCGGTTTTCGGCTCAAAGAATTTCTTTTATCGACCCATCTCAGATTCTAGTTCATAGCTCAATCACTCACTTTACTAACTAGTGAACGAAGGAGTTCTATGGACAGACGGTTTTTGTTAATTTTATTGGTACTATTTGTGGGCTTTATTGGCTTCCTGATGTTTAGCAAACAAGGCAACATGGGCGAAGGTGATTCGGTTTCTAGTGTTGGATCGCAGAACTTTTATGGCAAGATGGATAGTCCAGTCACACTCGTAGAGTTTGTCGACTTCCAATGTGAGGCGTGCTATGCCTACTACCCAAGTGTTAAGCAGCTCAAAGCCGAGTATGGCGATCGTGTTAAATTTCAGGTTCGCAACTTCCCCATAACATCTGGTCACCAGTTTGCCTTCCAGGCAGCTCGTGCTGCCGAAGCTGCTGCACGACAGAATAAGTTCTGGGAGATGCACGATAAAATCTTTGAAGGACAGAAAACATGGGAGCAAACACAAGACCCTGGCAGTATTTTTGAGGGCTATGCTCAGTCGATTGGTCTAGATATGGAGAAGTTCAAAACTGACCGAAACAGTAGCGAGGTTGCGGCAGTCATTAATAAGGATTTAGCTGACACCAAAGAAATCGGTGCGAGCGGTACGCCTACCTTTGTGTTGAATGGCAAGAAGATCGATAATCCTGGTCAGGACTATGAAGCACTCAAAAAGATATTGGATGATGCACTAGCAGAAGCAGGACAAAACTAGATAATAAAGCTAATCACGGAGTAATATAGGACTATGTCACACGATCACAAAAAACAGAACACTAATGTATTTAAAGTGGGACTCATTCTTAACACGGCATTTACTCTATTTGAAATGGCTGCTGGCATTGTGACTGGCAGCCTAGCTTTAATTGCTGATGCGAGCCACAACCTAACAGACAGTCTGACGCTTGCGATTGCCTACATTGCAGAACGAATCAGTCAGAAAGGCGCAAATGAACGACAGTCATACGGCTATGGACGAGCCAAGATCATCGCTTCCCTACTAAACGCAGGTATCCTCGTGGCTATTTCCGCCTTTATTGGCTACGAAGCCATACAGCGTCTCGGTGAGCCAGCAGAAGTACCAGGACTAGCTATTGCGGCTGTGGCTCTCATCGGCATCATTATTAACGGCAGCATTGCTTATCTGCTAAGCAAACAGCGACGCAACCTCAACGCTAAAAGTGCCTACACCAACATGTTATATGACACATTAAGTTCGGTCGGTGCTTTGCTTGCAGGTCTTGCCGTTGCAGCCTTTGGCTGGAACTGGCTCGATAGTGTCGTTGGTATAGCTATTGCAGGCATGTTACTCATTGCAACCTTCGGCATTATCAAGGATGCTGTTCATATCTTGCTCGAAGGCGTACCTGATGGCGTAGATCTTCGAGTAGTAAAGCACTCGTTGATGAAAATTGATCATGTCGTTGATGTTGATGACATCCATGCCTGGATGATTGACGAAGATTACTATGCCTTTAGTTGTCACTTAATTGTGAACGAGAAGCAATATACCAATAGCCGCAAAGCTGTTGATGATGCCAAGAGGCTACTTGATGATAAGTTTGGGTTTGCTCACTCGACAGTGGAAGTTGAGCTTGAAGGCGCAGTTGATCACGAGCAACACTAAGCCTTGCTATAATAGCCTTATGTCCGACAAGAAGTCTTTAATTAAATCGACGCCAAAGCCTAAAGTTCCCACTCAAAAAGGACCAAGTGATATATCAAATTGGAAAGACAAGACTACTTTTACCCCTGAAAGACGAGTGATTATTGAAATGGATCAATCAATTGACAAGATAATAGTTGCGGAATAAGTACTAACCAAAATTCCCTCGAACCTACGTAATTCAAAGCCCCTCGACCGCAGAACTAGTATTTCTTTATCACCTGAAACTTTCGAAAATCGTTCAAGTAGAGCCAGATACAATATGATGCTGAAAGCTCGTTTGCTTCTGAGTTTAAGTCAACCAGATTTGCCAAAGTCGCAGTAGTCATTCCAAGCGTTTCGTTAAGCTTGATTAAACTCTCTCTTGCGCTATTACTAAGCGCATATGAATAGGTCAAGGCAACTGAGCTACAAACATCTTCTGTACGTCCGAAGTATTTCAGCAATCTAGTTAGAGTCCTTTTATCCATACCTTTCAACTGTTCTGCAATATCAATTTTTAACATCTTATCTATATAGTCGTCTGTGTAGTTCTTTTTTGGAACTTTAGCTGTCTTACTAATTGCTTTTATATATTCTGTCTGTAATTTATTCAAATCGTTATAGTGAAAATTGCCTAGCATGTGAATGATGTCAAAGTTAGACATCTGGATTTTACTGACCCCCGATACGGCAGCCCCTTCAAGCGTAAGTCGGCGGTGCCTTTCTTTGATCTTTTCTACTATCAAGACTGTAGCGCAAATAACTAGTGAGCTAGCAGCTAAGTTTATAAGTAGGTCTTGATTAATGCCGCTTGCCTGTCTTGCCCATAGGTAGAAAATTACAAATCCGATCACTCCTGATATTGCAGTAATACTATTTGGGTAATTTTTTATTGCAGGAGCAAACGATATTTTTGCGTTTAAGAATTTTTGTAGAGACATGTTATCACTTAACTTTTATCGAGGGGAACTCTAGCACTGTCTCGCCTTCGGTGTTCGTTGCGCCATCATAAGAGCTGAGCTTAAAAGCTTGCGAGGCAGCTTCTGTAATGATGATATTCTTTGTGGGCACATCGATTGTATCTCTAGCCATAAATGCAAGGAGAGTTTTCATTACTACGGCTCTGTGATTATTTGCTGCCTGGAGAGATTTATTCTCTCTGTAGTTTCTTGCAGAGAACTTAATACCGTATGCAGGTGCTGCTAAGATTAGGGCTTTAGCAAGGACTTGTTCTAACTTTACGTTCTGTAGGTCATCGATTGCCCAAATAGCTATTCCACCAGTCAATACAATAAAAAACAAAATGGACATCAACCACCTGACGGATGCCATCTTGTAACCAGAAGTGAATATGCTGCGAATCAACCAAGTCTTTTTATGGTCTTTCTTTAGAGCCTTAATCTCAACCTGGTCGCCGTTTGCAAGGGTATCAAAGTATTCCGATAACTTCACGGTAGCAGCTATGTTGGCGGCATCTTGCGCAAAGCTGGCGGCACTTTCAGCTTTTTCGCTGGCATCGTCTACAGATTTCTGAGTACTCTTTATCTCCGATATGAGCTCTTTGACTTGCTTCCGTGCACTATCAAGATTGTTCTCATACTGGCGTACTCCTATAACCAAATAAGGGTAGAGTCTGTCATACAAAGCCACAATGGAGCGTTTTCGATCTTCTAGATTCGCACTTAGCCATTCAGCGTTCTCTTTAGTGCCAGCTATTTCATCGATTACACGCATGATAGTTCTGCACTCGTTAACTATCAGTTCTTGAACTGGCGAAGGAAGCTCTTCCCAGTAGTCAGGATACTCAATGAGCTTTTTAGCCCCCTGCTTTAGTAAATCCAGACTCTTGCTTAATACGCCCAAATTATAATGCGGATCGTTTGGCAGTAAGATATTTTCGATATCCAAGTCCGCCAATCTTTTAATCTGTTCATCCATAACATCTCTCGCTTATGGACATACAATACCACATTTCCATGCTTTTGCGTCTTTGCCAGGTAGGCGTTAGGGGTCAATAATTTCAGATATTTTGACTTTGAGCGCCTTAGCAATCTTTTCTAGGCTTTTTACTGATGGGTTTCTGACACCTCTCTCTATATCCGAAATATAAGTTCTATCTAGTCCTGTGTATTCACCCAATTTCTCTTGAGTCCACCTGTTCTGAGTACGTAAAGTCTTCACTTTTTTCCCAATCTTCTGTTGTGTACTCAGTCTTGCCATGCATAAACCATGTCAACTTGTCGACTTTAAGTCTATCGACGATGGTCGACAAACTTATTGAATTGCATCTGTTAATCTGCTAATAATTAATCATTAACTAAAGGAGATTTATAATGTCAAAGAATGGAACTGATAAGAACTGGTTCAAAAGACATAAAGTACTAACAATAGTACTCGGAGTCATACTGTTACTAGTGATGACTAGTGTGATTTTCGGAGAAACACCTGAAAAAACCACTACCTCTAACGCAAACGGTGAGCAAACAGCAGTTAGCAAGAAAGATGGATACCGATTTAATGAGAGAGCCGACAAACAAGAAGGTGATGCTGAGATAGTAGTTGGAGAATCTGCAACTGTTGATAGCTTAAAGCTCACTGTTAGCCAAGCAAAAAAGACTGCTACTCTTGGGGAGTTCTCAAATGCAACTAGTGGTAAAACATTTATAGTTGCGAATGTAACTATTGAAAACACTTCAAAGGAGTCAAAACCATACAACGTGTTTGACTTCCGTATTCAAACGAACGGAGGACAAGTACTTGATCCGTCGTTTGAGAATCAAGAACCTGCCTTAAATTCAGGTGACCTCGTAGCTGGTGGTAAAGTTACTGGCAATATAGTCTTTGAAGCTCCTATAGAAAACGCTCCACAATACATCATCTGGAAGCCAAACGCATGGAAATCTGACCGTGCTGTTGTGCAAATACAGTAGTTTGCCACCCCTGTTAGCCGAATGGTAATGATCACGATATTTTGGTATAATAACAGGGGTAAATGACTGCGTGCGTGTCAACACGATTTAGACGTTAGGTAAGGAAAATGTTTGATAATTACTATACTGAAATCGATATTGATGAATGTTGGAGAAACTATCCATTTGCTTATAACGGTCTTCTAAGAGTCTACGTACCCTATCCATATCAGTGTGTCAGATATGTTCAGCTAACCTCGATTAAAATGAGGCGTGGCTTTAGAAAATTGATGGTATGTGAACGATGTAATTCTCGTAGACAGAAACTTTACGCCTCCTATAACCACAAATTGCAGGATATGGATCTCTCATGCAGAGAGTGCTTAAAGCTCAAATATGTCTCACAATACTCCAGAAAGAAAACCAGACTTTTCTATAGTACAGTGTTTAAAATGAAGCACATCCTCAATAAGCAGTACGATCTAGGCACAAGCCAAAACCCATCTTTACACGCACGCAGATACGAACGACTAGTTAAAAAGTTCGAAAGGCTTCAACCCCTGTACGAGCACGAGCAAAAGTCTAAAATGCACAACATGTAGTAGGGTTGCTTTTTCTTATGTTTATGGTGTAACTGTGCTATACTAAGGTTATGGTGATCCACTCTATTGGTCATAGTAATCGTCCAATAGAAGCGTTTGTCGCAAGACTGCTAGTATTCGAAATAAATAGGGTTGTAGACGTGCGTACAAGACCGTACTCACGTTTTTTCCCTCACTATAATAAACAACACCTTGAAAACACTCTTGAATGGTATGGGATAGTCTACGACTTTAGGGGCAACAATCTTGGAGGACTCGGAGAGAACACAAAATTCGAGGAAACGATAGTTGAACTATCGAGTATGAGTGATCGTATGAACATTGCCCTACTTTGTTCAGAAGCAGATTATAAGAAGTGTCATCGTCATACTATCCTTGAGCCAGCTTTTAGAAAACAAGGAATCACCATGAATCATATTGTTTACCCTTAAACTCGTAGGAGACTTTTTCGTAAAAGTTCACTAATATATCAATACCATGCCAGAGGAAACTAAGAAGCATAAAATCAAAAAGATACCCCTCTCCGATAGCCAAAAAGAACGGACCATTCGTAGTCTAGAGGCGAGAAAAAAGAATAATTCTAAGTTATACATGCTCCCCGAAAGCCGAAGGACTGCTGAGAACCTAATGGACTTCATGAAGAGCGTGGAAAAGGGAATTAATCAGATTCTTCCAAAAGAAAAACGTCAATATGTAGTCTATTTAAGAAAATCTACAGACGACGAACTTAAACAAGTAAGATCTTTGGAAGATCAAAAGTATGAATGTCTCAGGCTGGCAGAAGACCTAAAAATCAGAGATGATCAAATCAAAGTATTCGAAGAGTCTGCATCTGCAAAAAAATCAGGCAATCGTCCAATTTTTGACAAAATCATGCAAGGCTTCGAGAATGGAAAATATCACGGACTGATATCATGGTCACCTGACAGGTTGTCCAGGAATATGAAAGAAGCTGGTGAAATTATTGAACTGATCGATCTTGAATTGATTCAAGATTTAAGGTTTAAGACTTATCAATTTGAGAACACACCAAACGGAAAAATGATGCTAGGTATATTGTTTGCAACTTCGAAACAATATTCCGACAAGCTTGCAGTTGATGTGGCTCGTGGGATAACTGGAAATATTAAGGACGGCAAGTACACTGGTGCACATAAAAAGGGGTACTACGTAGACAAAGAAACTGGATACTTCATACCAGATGCCCATAACTGGGATTTACTGAGAGAGGCTGTGAGCCTTCGACTTTACAAAGGCTATACAAATATTGATGTCGCAAATTTTCTAAATGACAATAGCTTTAGTAAGCGATCCTTTGAAGATGATGAGTACACCCTCGTTAAAGTTAGCAAACAAATGGTAGGTAATATTTTCGAAGACTCGTTCTATTTTGGGCTGTACAAATACGGCGAGAGATTGGCATTACTAAATGAGCAGTACGACTTCCTCCCACTTATGACGCCAGACGAATACATTCAACTCAACAAAAAGATGTCAGAAGCCTTCGACAAGAAGTACGCTGGTAAATCTGCTCAGGTAAAGCGTCTAGAATTTGGGCTTTTGAGAAATAAAGTAATCTGTGACTATTGTGATAGCATTATGGAATTTCAGACTCAACAGATTAAAAGAGGTAAAAATGAAGGGAAATGGCTGATAAGCTACTACTGTCGGAACTTTGAGAATTGCCTACGCCATAATAAAGAAGAGCAAAAGAAGCTAGGCATCAAAATCAAGAAGAGTATACGTGCTATATTCGTAAAAGCAGCTATTGAATGGACTCTCAGGAGCTTTACTATCAAAAGCAAAGAAGCATATAGGCTTCACATTGCCGAAATTGAAAGTAAACTTGCCCAAGACAAAGCAATCGCCAAACGAAAGCTAAAATCAGCAAAAGCCGACCTAGATCGTGTAGAACACGAGTATATGAAGTATCAGAAGTTTCAAGTTGAACACCCAAAAGACTACGACAAACATCATGCTGGTAAGTTAGATCAGCTTGAAGCCAAGATTGAGATTAGCAAGAACTCTATCGAGAAAAATAAAAAAGCACTCGATAAACTGAGTGCTCCTTTACCTACTGAGAAAGAATTTCTCGAACTTGTGCAGTCCTATCTGGAACGGTTCGTTAATTCTGACGATTTAGTAGAACAAGATGCTATTTGTCGTGAGATAGTCTCGAACCTCCGTGCTGGAGACGATTCTGTATCTGTTATCACCTTAAATAAACCATACGATCTATTGACAAATATACCTAAAGTATCAACTGGTCGGGGTTACAGGACTCGAACCTGTGACCTTACGGTCCCAAACCGTACGCGCTAGCCAACTGCGCCAAACCCCGGCGTGAGCTAAGCCATTATAGCAATATATTCTCCCTTTTACTAGGGTCGTACACTCTTAAAATCTCCCCCGAATCATAAACCCCGACCAAGGCATCCATTAGCCTTTGCTCAAGTTGCCTATAGACTAATTTATCAGCAAATCTGACTTTACACGTTCCCTTACTTTTACCAACTTTCTTACCTGGCGGTCTAACAATAGTCTTGTTGAACTGCGTGACAGGAACGCCAGTGATATTAGACCAATATTTTTCTAACGTAACCCTATTGTCACCCTCATGTATCTGTATTTGAACTCTTAGTTTTTCTACGGGAACACACAGGTCTTCTACTAAAAAGTCTACAAATATTTTAATTATTGCTTCATTTGTATTGGTAATCTCAACAGGGTAACTAACCGCATTCTTCCATCTTGTATCTCGTCTAGATTTTGTACCCTCAGCCCACCACAAAATAATACCGATTAATTCCCTCCTGTTGTGTGCCATGAGGATAATTATAGCTCTGCTTCAAACAGAATACTAGTCGGCAGTACTTTTATCTATGCGGTAAAAATGCGTTGAAAGCAGCGACTGGAATGGCTCCCACATCTGCTTTGCTTTCTTATGAGTTAATGTACTTAGTTTGACGAGAATCAAAACTAACATTGTTAAGCTCGTGCATAACAAGGCAGTAACGATGCGCAAAACCAGGCCACCACCAGTATCAAGTAGCAAGATAAATGACAACGTTATAGAAAACAACACCATCATTATCATCCATTCGTTGCTATACACACGATTGGATAGTTGCATGCTAAGATTTGTCCTATTTTGCTGATTAGCAACAATTTTTTCAAGAAGCTTATCAAGATTGTCTTTATCTTTGCCTTCGTAATCCAAGCAAAAGCTTATTATTTCTTCATAGGTTTTTTCTGCAGCTGTTCTGAGACCGTGCTTACTTTGTGCTAGATATAAAGAGAACTTCGATTGTAGATTGTTCCTAAGCGGTTTTTTTAATTTTTTTGTAGCAAGGATAATTGTAAATATTGCGTTTGACTCAGCCCTGACAATTTTGTGTAACTCTTCTATTCGTGCCTTTTGCGCAGACAAAATAGGCGATATATAAAATCCATACAAGAATGAGTTCACAGAGAACAGTGTTAATGCTGCTGCCTCGAACTTAAACCTAGGCAGAACTGCAAGCAACAAACAATAAACCAGAAAGAAGAATCCAAAGTACCACGAAAGACGGATTTTGCTAAGCAGTATAGTTTTCACTCACCGCGTATTATAAACTAAAAAGCTTACGATTACTTAGCAAATTCTATGGCGCGAGTTTCACGTATGACATTAACTTTGATTGTACCCGGATACTGCATAGTCGATTCAATCTTGGTAGCGATATCGCGGGCAAGTTTGATTGCTGATAGATCATCAATACTCTGTGGTTTTACAAACACGCGGACTTCGCGCCCAGCACTAATAGCATATGATTTTTCAATGCCACTAAAGCTATTGGCGACATTTTCAAGTTCTTTCATTCTTTCCGCAAAGTTTTCTGCACTAATATTGCGCGCACCAGGGCGAGCCGCGCTAATTGCATCAACAACACGCACGATTAGAGCCTCTGTGGTTGTTGCCTCTACGTCATCATGATGCTGTTCGGCAGCCAATGCAACTTCCTCCGGCGCACCATATTTTCGTAAGATTTCTCCACTAATATGATGGTGTTTACCTTCAACTTTATGGGTTAAGGCCTTGCCAATATCATGAACCAAAGCTGCATACTTGGCCGTCTTAACATCTGCCCCAACTTCTTCTGCAATTATGCCCGCAATATGAGCCATTTCCGTACTGTGCTTCAGTACGTTCTGGCCATATGACGTACGATACTTAAGCTCACCTAAAATCTGTAGTACCTCTTTTGGCATTCCAATAATGCCGACTTCTCGCGCAGCATCTTCACCTGCACGCATAACGTCCTTTTGGACATTCTTTTGGGCTTTTTCTACAACCTCTTCAATACGCCCAGGATGTACACGACCATCCTTTAGAAGCATCTCAACTGCCTGACGAGCAACTTCACGCCGTACTGGATCAAAACTCGAAAGCACAATATAACCAGGCGTATCATCAACCATAATATCAACTCCGGTTGCACGCTGGAGTGATTGAATATTACGACCTTCCTTACCGATGATGCGGCCTTTCATTTCCTCATCCTCAAGCTTGACACTCGTAATCGTGCGCTCAGCCGTAACTTCACTAGCCATGCGCTCCATAGCACTGACAATAATAACCCCTGCTTTTTCCTCAGCTTGTTCTTGAGCTTCATTCTGCAACTTGGCAACTAAGCCAGTTAGGTCACCCTTAATATCCCGCTCTGTCATTTGCATCAGCTTTTCAGCTGCATCTGCTTTGCTAAGCTTTGCGACTTTCTCAAGTTTTTCTTGCTGTTTGGTGCGGATTTTGCGGATTTCGTCCTTCAGTTCTTCAACTTCATCCTCACTTTTGCGCAAAGATTCGTTACGCTTGTCCAGCTGATCAAGTTTTTTATCAAGAGTCTCTTCCCTGTCAAGTAGACGTTTTTCAATATCCTTCAGTTCCTTACGACGTGCTTGCTCTTCTCTGCGTGCTTCATCCGCAATTTTTGCAGCGTCATCCCGCGCATCCTGTACGATTTTACGACCTTCTTTTTTAGATTTTTCAAGTTCCTTTTTGGCCGCTTCTTCTGCTTTGCCAGATTTTTGTCGACTAATTGCCGTGCTACCGCCAAAACCAATAGCAAGACCAGCCACAGCTAATACTATGGTAATTGGTTCCATGGTGTTTCCTTTCTATGCAATCTAGCGCAACGACATTCACTATCACTTCATTAGTCAATTGCGTCTAGAATAAAATCAATAAATTCAGTGGATTTGTTCCCAAAAAACTCTAATCCTAAGCGCATTATACTGCAGATTTTTCGTTTAGCCTAATAGGCTTTTATAAATTGTGTATAGACAAGTGCGCGGTCTTCGTATGTCTTGGTTGATGAGTCAAACTTGCCAGTACAAGTTATTAAATTTAACCCATGCTTGCCAGCAGTTACTGGTACAAGCAATTTTGACATATCGACTTCATTTGCCTTAACAACCTCAGTCTTAATAACACCGTACTCTAGCTTGGTGCCATCACCACGCTCAATCGTAACTATGTCACCCTTTTGGAGTGTTTCAATTCTATAAAAAACACCTTTCTGAGTTGGACCAGAAACATGGCCGTCAATCAGTGATGCGCCGCCCGGGCTGCCTGGCTTTGTACTATCTTTATACCAACCGGCATCATGCACATTGTGCGGAGCATCAAGTGAGCCATCGCCTTTAACCTCTAGCTGCCTCACGCGTGCCAATACGTTGAGTTTTGGTATAGAAATTGTCTTTGGCATATCAGGCGAAACACTGTATGATCTAATATCTTCATCAGAAGGCTTACTTTCGTCGGTTTCACCGTCAGCTGCCTGAGCAGAAACAGTTTGTGAAATTTGCTGGTCAACCATCAGTGAGCGCACAGCCGCCACAACCCCTATTAGGAAGACTATTACAGCCATTCCATACAGTGCATAATTTTTGATATTGGACAGTGTAAAATTGGGCACACGTAGGCCTCGCTTTGACTTTTTCTGCTTCTTCCACTCATGTGCTGACGCAGCAAAGTTAATAGAGTGCAGCTTCTCGTCCCTTGCATTGTTTACAACTTTTGGCTTGTGCTCGACTGATTGAACTACTGGCTTTCTATGTAAGGCTGGCCTGATGAAAGTCTCTGATCTACTAGATGTCTCCGTGGCCCTTACGTTGTCTGTAGTCTGAGTAATTTGCGATGTCTGTTTCTGTTGGTCCAAGCCTACATTTTGGGTTGCCGGTTCCCACACTTCCATACCAACCCGCTTACTGAGGTGACTAGCGTAGCTGCGCGGCTCGACACGCCGAACCGGCTTCGCATTGTATGTTCTCATGCGGTCAGACAGTTCAAGAGCGTCAAGTTTTAGCATTTTGTTTGGTCCGTTTTTATTTTATCCAGAAACATCTGGACTTTTTTGTTTTATCGCTACGCTTGGTTCAAAGTGCGTCGTCGTGCAACCGTTGCAATTAACATAGCTGCACCAGTTGTAATCAATAGTGTCAAAACTGGGTTATTCTTAAGCATATTAAAACCTGTGTTTGGAACTTTTGGAGCAGTTACAACCGTCAAAGTTACATCGTTACCATCACCACCACCATAGTTCACACGATACACAGCTGAATCACTGGTTGAGAAAGTTGCACCTTCCGGCAAGTCCTTAAATGTGCCGCTTACAGCATCGGAGCCATCATTCTCTACTAGTGTGTAGATATCTCCTGCTTTAGGAGCGTAATCTTGGTAACGAACCACACTTAGTGTTCCATTACCTAGTGTTACGGTACCGTTGGCAATGATCTTATCTCCACCTTCTGATCCGATTTCAAACTCGTACACGCCACCTTCTTCCCATTCAATATTCGTGGTCGTCAATGTTCCCGGGCTTAAGCCAGGCGCAACTTTGCCACCTGCTTTAACCGTAACTTCACCCACTTGTGCAGTACCAGCCAAGATACCACCCTTATTAACAGTGAATGGATGTGAAGACCAGTTTGCAGTAACAACCACCCTCCTCTTATCACCAACGGTATACCCATAATCATATTCATTGTCTTCATCAAGTTCTACAGTCTTATACCCAGACGAGTATTCAGAGCCGGCAACCACAAGGCGACCTTGTGACCCATCAATGCGCGATAGTGTGTGTCCGTTTGCAGTAAAACTGTCTATAGTTACCAGGTCATCTGCGTTCATAGTACTGTCATAATTTGCATCTGCCTCTAGTACAACATTGCTAATAGTTAGCTCGGCAGTCGATTCATCTGTGTAGCTCGAAACAGAAAACGCGGCTGCGCGGTAGATGGTACCATCTTGCCCTTCGTAATCATAACCTGAACCCTGAAGTGTTATTGGCGTAGTCAATGTTGCGTCAGTCTCATTGTTCTCTACAACGAGTGTTGCCTGTGCGCCTATAACAATACTTGCTCCTGATCCAAGCTGAAGTGCTCCAGCGTAGCCACCAATACCATTTTTTGCACCACTTGCGTTAATTGTACCCGTAAAATTAGGACTAGAGGATTCCCCGTACAAACCAATACTTGAATACTCTCCCGTGGTGACAATTTGACCACTACCACTCAGTTCGGCTTGCAAATTTGTACTTAACGAGCCCGTTAACGTAAGTGTATGGTTACTGATGTTTAAAGTAGTGGTTGCTGAATCACCGAAACTTACCGTCGCTGCAAATTCAGCATCTTGAGTTAGCGTAATATCTGCTTTGATTGCCAAAGACTCATAACCTCCGCCTGAGCGAGTGATGTCCCCAGATAATTTAACCTCATTACCCGATATCGATAAAACCCCATAACAGTCTTGCGGTTTAGCACCGGTTAAAGCAATGCCAGCCAGTGTTACGCTTGAAGCATTAAGATCATTAGTGAGAGCAACGCCTGTACCGTCAGTGCAGCCAGAGAATATTACATCTAGTGGCAACGCAATACTATCACCACTTACAGGAGCAGTATCTGCATCCCAATTAGCAGCGGTAGCAAGATTATCATCAGAGCCACCACCATCCCAGGTTTTTTACGGCTGCAAAAGCATCACCTGTGGTAATTGTTAATGCAGCCAAAAGCGTCACGCTAAATGCGCCAATAGCAAGTAAAAGTTTGTTTATTTTCATTTTTGTTTCCTCTTCCTTCGTTGTTTAAAGTACGTTGGTTACAGCTTATGGTTAACCTGTTTTTTTGTCAAGCGCTTTTTGACAATGCGTTGATTTACTTACAACAATCTATTTTTTCTGTTTGGTGATGTGTGGCTCTGCACCGTACTCAGGCACGACGATCTTGTCGTCCACTCCATCGGCAATTAATTTCAGGCCCTTATTTTGCCATTCTTCTCCACTGGTGCCAACAATCGGCACATTCAGGCTATAAGCTAATGTATTTGCAACTGTAAGACCTATCCTAAGCCCCGTAAAACTACCGGGGCCCTTGTAACAAACGATTCCCGATATATCTTTCCAGTTTTTATTTTCTGCCTTTAGTAGCTCATTTATTTCTTTGTGGATAGACTCAGCCAATTGACGGTGCGCCTGCCACTTTTTGTATTGACGTTTTTGGGCGGTATCAAAAAATAGCCCAACCTCTGCCTCTGGATTATCAGTTCTAATCGTTAATATCATACGCGACTTTATGCCATCTTAGGACGAACATGTCGGATCAAATTTAAGCACGACTACACGTGTCATACCCTTACTCACTTCATCAGGATTGCTCTCGTAATCAGTTGCTGACTGAGGCGGATCGATTACGATTTTATCGGCAGGAACACCAGCAGCAATAAGATCCTCCTTTACCACTTCCGCACGCTTGTTAGCAAAGTCGCTATCTGCTTGTGATGTTCCGACGCCTCCGTACAGATGTATAGCAAACTGTTTGCCTTTAACAGATGGGTCGTTGGCCAAGTTTGCCATCACTTCAACTCCGCCCGTATTATCGGTTGACTTATAATCAAGTGAGTCGGCAGGGAAATGAACATTGTTGGTGAACATGTATGTTGGATCGTGGAACTTAAATCCATACTCCGTGGCTGTCTTACCAAGCCCACCGTTATTTTTATACCAATTATCGAAATCCGACTGAACCAAGCACTGACCACTATCTGAAGCAGGAGTAGCACCATCATCTGTTGATCCAGCCGCTACCAGTGCAAGGTTATCACCAGAATAAAACCCACTTATATACCACTTGCCACTATCCTTATCTTTCTCAAGTTCAGTCCTTGCAGTATTGTTCGTTGCCCCCTCAAGGGTATAGAGGTAATACCATTTTTCTGATTTTTGAGTAGAATCTTTTTTTTCAAAACTTGAAGCCTTCACGCCAGGCGCCATACCTTCTAAAAATTGCTTTGATTCTGAACTGCCATCAGTATATGTTAATGCCGTTGTGACGTCACCTTTGGTCATGGCGGTCATAAATGCCGATGATGCCTTTGCGGTTTGCGCACCCCCTCCCTGCAAGGCTGATATTGTCAAAAATATAATTAATAAAATTATAGGTAAGACAAATAGCACAAAAACACCGATAATTATACCTATAATCAATTTTTTATTGCTCTTTTTTGGTTGTGACCCGTCTGCCTGAACTATTGGTTGCTGAGGGAGCGGCTGAGCGGGCAGGGTAGACAACGGGACTGGTTGTTGTGGTTGTGGATTTTGTGTTGGCTGTTGATCGGTGTTGTTTGGTGGCATATCATTTCCTACTTGCTTATGCTTATATTTATCGAAAGTATAGCATAACTAATCTTCAGAAATGCCATCAACCAGATATTCCATTTCGGTAGGGAAAGAGAGGTTAAAAACCCTTTTTTCGTCATGCCCGTTCGTTATGTTAATGATTAACCTGTCTTGCGGTAACACGTGCTTAACCACGTCTGACCATTCAACAACAATAACAGTCTTTGGGTCAAAAACAGCTTCTTGAATTTCATATTCAATTAACCCTGCTTCGTCCAGCCGGTAAAAATCAAAGTGCACAATCTCAAAATCTGGAGTTTTGTATACCTTGCTGATCGTAAACGTTGGGCTCGAGACATGACTCTTGCTGCCAGCACCTTTAGCAAGGCCACGCACAAACGTTGTTTTTCCACCTCCAACATCAGATACTAGTTCTACCACCTCGCCACCCTCGAGGTTTTTACCAATTATTGTCGCAATCTCAATCGTTTGCTCGACAGTCTTACTCACTAACTCCACATGCTTCATACGTTTAGTTTATAATAAAGCTGATGCTTATACTTGGGCAACATCTAATTGGTAAAAAAATCATGAGTCTACGTACCGGTAGACCAATTGGGGTTACTAATGAAGTAATCATTAACCCCAATAATCTAAAGATTGAGGGCTGGCATGCAACCGACCTTGGCGATAAAAAACGTGCCATTCTGCTTTCGCAAGATGTTCGTGATATCATCCCCCAGGGGTTTGTGGTAAATGATCACGATGCACTTACGAGCCCCGATGAACTTGTTCGTCTTAGAGATATCCTGTCGTATCATTTTACATTACAAGATAAATCCGTAGTGTCTGATCGGCGTAGGCGAATTGGTAAGGTCGCTGATTATGCTTTTGACAAAGACATATTCATGGTCCAAAAACTGCAAGTCGGCCAATCAATAATAAAAAGCTTTACCGGTGGTGCGCTCATGATTGATCGCTCACAAATTGTCGAGATTAACAATAAGAAAATCGTAGTCAGGGAAGCAACTGCCGAAGATACTGTACCTATGCCGGCAGTGGCTTAAACATCGCTCGCCTTTAGTAACTGTTTGACATCGTCATACCTGAAGCCCTGCCTCAAAAGGTAGGCGATAAGCTTCTGATTATCTTGGTAACGAGATTGCGTACGCTTTTTTGCAATAACATCACGTAGTACATCTTGCTCGTTTGTCTCATCTTGCTCTAAAACTTCAGAAATTATTTTTTGAGAAATCTTTTTTTGTTGTAATTCTTGCAATAGGCGCCTTTTACTAACAGGTTTCAGTACCCTTCGGTCACGCACCCAGGCTAATGCAAATTTCTTATCGTCTAGCAGTCCCCTATTACTTAGCTTGTTAAGTATTTTAGTTACTGTGTTGTTTTCATAACCTTTTCTCTTGAGGTATTGTTCCATTTCCCAAACACTCCTTGGCCGTCGAGCCAGTAAATCTAACGAACGCATGTAGGCTTTATCCTCTACTGCTGTTTGCTGAACTGCATCAAACTCTGTTTTATCAAACTCTTGGCCAATTTTTATATGCTGAGCCAATAGTTCACCCTCGGACAAGCTAAACGAGTACTTGTTATCGACGTATATAGAGTAGCGATCTGCCCGCTTAACTTGCTGCTTAATATCAGTTATCTTCATTGTTCTATAACGACGAACTTGCCTTCACGCAGTAATGTTACGGTCTCGTCCTTACCTGCCAAGTTCTGTACTTGCTCTTGTGCTTTACCCCAATCAACAGCGCCCAAAGTATCCTCATCCGCAAAAGTTGACCCATAGTGAACAACTACATTTAATGGCACAGTGCCGGAACCCTGGATTGGCTCATGCAACGATGGCGACCAACCAATCTTGCTAAGATAGTTTGCTCCGGCTGAACTTCCAATTACAACTTTATCCTTAAAGTGAGGTCTGAGGTCGCCATAGTGTATCAAGACACTTTTTAATCTATGTGAGCTACCACCGTGAAGATAAAGCACATCGCATTTTTTAACCTGTTCAAGAAAATCTTCCACACCTGCCAGCATGCAAACCACATCGTCACCAAATGCCCGTTTAAAAAACGGTTCAAACCCTTTAAATTTGTCTTTCCAGTCATCTTTTGGCTGGGAAAAGAAACATGACAAGAGGCGTATAGGCTTTTCAATGTCAAGCTCCTTGCCTAGATTATCCCAATACTCGGGATGCGCCCTATCTAAGCCACCTGCGAGGATATATTTGGTGGTCATTTTAAGGGCTACACTTCCTTGTTAGCAGCTTCGGTAACTTTTTTGGCAACTTCTTCCATGACTTTTGGATTGTCGTCGAGGTATTTCTTGGCTGCTTCTCTTCCCTGCCCAATTTTGCCACCATTATAGGCAAACCATGCGCCAGATTTTTCTACTATGTCATATTGCACACCAAGATCAATAACATCGCCCGACCGGCTAATACCCTTGTTATACATAATGTCGAATTCGGCCTGCCTAAACGGCGGCGCAATCTTGTTTTTGACAACTTTAACCCGGCAATGGTTACCAACTACTTCTTCACCCTGTTTTATCTGGCTGACACGGCGAATGTCCATACGTACAGATGCATAAAACTTGAGTGCGTTACCACCAGTTGTGGTTTCTGGATTGCCAAACATCACACCAATCTTCATACGAA
>CAZOUW010000022.1:0-14627 GCA_964583075.1 uncultured Candidatus Saccharibacteria bacterium
ATTACCGGCCAGAAGAAGGTATCGGCCGCATCAAAAAAGCTCTTGAATTTGAAGATTAGGCCACGAACAGATACAATAAATTCAAGCATGAGGGTTATGCCAAAGAAGTTTTTTACTATTCAGCTCACTGTTTGGGTCGTGACTGTGCTCGTGTTGCTGTTTGTCAATAAAGGCAGTCTGTCGGCGGTGCCTCAAACATTTATAGTTACAAACACCAATGATTCTGGTGCTGGTTCCCTGCGCCAAGCAATTGAAGATGCAAATAACAACGGTATCTCCACAGAGATGGACACGATAGCGTTTAATATTCTTGGTTCCGATGTCCATACGATAGAGCTTGCCTCTGAACTGCCAACCCTAATACAGAGAGTAACCATAGATGGCTATTCGCAAACTGGCGCAGTGGCAAATACGGCCACTTCGCCAAACCCCTTCAACGGGACGTTAAAAATAGAAATAAAGGGTAACCCAGAATCTGAGTATTGTCTTAACCTTACTGGTGAGAGTAATCAATCAATTATCAAAGGTCTTTCTGCCTATAACTGTGGCGCTGCAGGGATAAAGGTCAGTGCTGATTCTGTTATGGTGCATGGTAATTATTTTGGCGTAAAAGCAGATGGCGTAACTCCAGCTGATGCAGAAAACGAACGAGGGGTTTGGCTTGTATATGGCTCGGGCAACAAAGTTGGGGGCATAAACCCAGAAGAACGCAATATCATTGCAGGCTATAGCGCAGTAACGGGAGGTTTTTCAACCGGCGGTGACAGCAATACAGAGGTGTATGGCAACTATTTTGGTATTGGTAAAGACGGTGTGACTGATCTAGGAACTTCATTGCCAGTATCGCTAAACGCGGATGTAACCTTTGGCGGAACAGCGGCTTCCGAGCGCAACGTTGTCTCTGGCGGCAGGGTATGTAACATGATTATTACGGGCGGCAGTAATACTGTCCAGGGTAATTACATCGGAACGGATTATACCGGTACGGTTAATAGTTCTATTTCAAATGGCTGTGGAATCAATTTTGTCACGCAAGGCGCTATAGGGAACCTAATAGGTGGTGTGGAAGTAAACCAAGGTAACGTTATCAAAGGTATTGGTTTGGCGGGCGTCTCGCTCCAAGAAATGGTAGTAACAAAATATAATATCAACTTAAGCCCCACAAAAAACGCCGTGCTCGGTAATAGTATAAGTGATATAAATTTTACACCCCTTGCAAACACAAGTATCTCTGAGACAACTTCCATCCCTTCTAATCTTGGCATTGATATGATTAAGACTACCGAGTCTTCAGATCCGCCTGATTTTTTACCAGAGGCTATAGAAAATGTTGGCCCCAATCAGAACGACTCGGGTGATGCAGACACGGGCGCCAACGGTCTCATCAATCACCCGTTATTAAAATCTGCGCAGCAGGTTGGTAACCAACTAACAATTATCTATGATCTTGATGTAGCGGATAGCCCAAGCGATACCTACCGTGTAGAGTTTTTTGCGAATAACCAACCATCTGCTTTTGGTTATGGTCCTGGAGAAATCTACCTTGGTGCATCAACCACTGCGACCAACGGTACGAATAAAACCGCTACCTTAACCGTAAGTGGTGACTTCACTAATAAACTGCTATCTGCAACAACTACCGCAATAGATAACACAACAAGTTCTGGTTTTGGCGCAACGAGCGAATTTTCAAAAAACATTAGTATTGCCTCAGACGTTGATGTAGACGCCGATGGTGCATCGAACGCAATTGAAAACGCGGCACCAAATAGTGGCGATGGCAATAATGACGGCATTCAAGATAGTGAACAAGCAATTGTAACGAGCTACAAAACTGAGTCCTCAGATGTCTATGTAACCCTTGTCAGTAACGGCTGTAGCGAGAACGGAGAAGCTACTTATGTTAACCCAGACTCACTTGAGACTAAAGACGAGGGTCATCAATATCCGTATGGTTTGACTGACTTCACTTTGTATTGCTCGCATGAAGATACGGCGGATATCGCCATCTACATTCATAAGGATGATGACGCTGCCAAGTACACCGCACGCAAGTATAGCCAGGGTAGCAATAGCTTTTCGCCGCTTGCAAACGCAAATATCACAAAAGAAACGGTTGGAAACAGCGTGGCCATAAAACTTGCATATATCATAAAAGACGGCAGTAATGTTGATGCCGATGGCTCAGCAAATGGTATTATTGTTGACCCAGTTGGGCTCGCTGTAGAAAGTAGCGGCGTGCTTGCTAACACGGGCATTCTTACAGGTTTTGCGATGCTCGTCGGCGTTGCAATGCTCGGCGGTGTATTGTATACCTATCGCGACTACCGTCGCCACAAGAAACCACTGCTTGAGATCAGCCCCGAATCTGCTCGTAGCTATACCTACTGGCATCACCTGAGAATTGTGAGCATCCCATTGTTGAGGTATAGGCTACAAATTCGTGTAGAAAAACGGCAAACCATGCCATCCAACGGCATTAGTTAAAGCGTTTTTGGTCCTCTTCAAGGAGTGAAAATTCGGCAACTGCCTCGGCTAGCTGGTTTTGGGTTTGTTGCACCACATGAGCCGGTGCCTGGGCCATGTAGGCCTTGTTTGAGAGGCGTTTTTCTAGATTGGCTATATTTAGGGTACTTTGCTTAATTTTGGCTTTGAGCTCTTCTCTGTAGTTCTGGAGGTGCTTCTGATCGGCCTCGAGCCATGCTTCGGCACTTATCAGGCGAATTCCATCAGGTTTGCCTACTTGTTCCGTGCCTCCAATACCGGCAAGTTTGGTAATCAGGTGAGCGTTGTTTGCGAGCAGCTCAGAACGATCATATACAAGGGTTGGACGAGATAATTTGAGGTTCTTTGTTAGCTGGCGCACCTCTATAACAACTTGTTTTAACTCCTTAAATTCGGTTGCTTTGGCCTTATCAAAGGCAGGGACGGTTGGCCACTCAGAGGTAACGAGCAGTGTGTCTTTTTGCCAGCCAAGGCTTTGCCAGATAGTTTCGGTAACAAACGGCGCAAACGGATGCGCAAGCTTCAGAATAGTCTCGAGCACAAATTCCAACATCCCCTTCCCTGCCCCGTTCTTTGATACTTCAATATACCAGTCGGCGACTTCATCCCACACTGTGTGGTACACCATGTCGTAGGCCTCAGAAAAGCGATACTCTTCTAATAAAGAGGCCACCTCTTTGCTTGTATGTTGTAAAACACTCAACACCCAGTGATCAGCGACAGTTTCCGGGGTGGGGGCGACCTCACTCCCCTTGCCCGTTTTGCCTTCAATGTATCGAGCAATATTCCAGAGTTTGTTGCAGAAGTTACGGGCGCCAATAATCTTGGCGGTTGTAAATGGTTGGTTGTTGCCGGCTGATTGGCCGGTAATAATACCCATGCGCAGCGCGTCGGAACCGTACTTCTCAACCATATCCATCGGGTTGACCACATTACCTTTGCTTTTGCTCATTTTGGCACCGTGCTCGTCTAAGACCAGGCCGTGCAAGTAAACTGCCTTAAACGGCACGTCACCAGTAATGTATAGCCCAAGCATAATCATGCGAGAAACCCAAGGCGCCAAGATATCGACCCCTGTTTCCATCAAACTTAGTGGGTAGAATTGCTTGTAGGCTTCGCCATCAGGGTAATCAAGCGTTGCAAACGGCCACTGGCCACTTGAAAACCAAGTATCAAACACATCTGGGTCTCGGCGGTATGTTTGACCGTCAATCTCAATAATCTCTTTAGTGGTTCTAGTATCAAAAATCCAGTCCTCTGGGTCATCAAGGTTTTGAAAGGCTGGTATTGGAATGCCCCACGCAATTTGCCGGCTGATGTTCCAGTCACGCAGGCCCTCTAGGTACGTTATGAGCTGATCAAGTTTCTGCGTTGGGTGGAAGGTAATTTTGCCATCTTTAAGCGCCCGAACGGCTTTTTTGGCCAGTGGTTTCATATCCACAAACCACTGTTCGCGTACCAGTGGCTGGATGACGGTGCCGCATTTATAACAGTGGCCAACGCTATGATTATAATCAGTAATTTTGCTTAAATTGCCGGCTTTTTTTAGGTCGGCAACCACTTTTTTGCGCGCTTCAATCACGGTTAAGCCACGGTAGTCTTCGCCTGCCTCGTGCGTCATTAAGCCATCGTGGCCAATTACCGTAATGCGTGGTAAGTCATGGCGCTCGCTAACCTCAAAGTCATTCGGGTCATGTGCTGGCGTAATCTTTACGGCGCCGGTCCCAAAGGCCATATCAACCATTTCATCAGCGATGACCGGGATTTCACGATGTGTCAGGGGTAGTTTAACGGTTTTGCCGACAAATTTTGCCAGTTTTTTGTCTTTTGGATTCACCGCCACAGCGGTATCGCCCAGCATGGTTTCTGGCCGTGTTGTTGCAACTACCACTTCCCCGCTCCCGTCGGTCAACGGGTAGGCAATTTCCCATAGGTGGCCTGCCACATCTTTGTATTCAACTTCAATGTCGGCAAAGGCAGTGCCATGGAAGGTACAAAAATTAACTAGGCGTTCACCTCTGTAAATAAGGCCATCATCCCACATCTTTTTAAAGGTTTGGTTGGCACGGTCAATGATTTTCTTGTCGAGCGTAAAGGTAAAATGATTCCAATCAACGCTGGCGCCAAGGCGGCGGAATTGGCCCTCGTAATTTTCTTTGTTCTGGGCCACAAAATCCCAGATTTGTTTGTACAGCTCTTCCCTGCTCAGATCAAAACGACTTTTACCTTGTTTAGCGAGTTCTTTTTCGTATACAACTTGGGTTTCAAAGCCGGCATGATCAGCACCGGGCAAAAACAGCGTTGCCTTCCCTTGCATGCGCTGGTAACGAATGGCTATATCTTGCACAGCAAATGTTAGGGCGTGACCGATGTGCAGGTTGCCATTGGCATTGGGCGGCGGCACAACAATACTATAGCTATCTTTGCTACCCCTGTTTTCCGGCACAAAAGCATTACTTTGTTCCCAAAGCTTATAAATGTCATCTTCAAATTGGCTTGGTTCATACAACGGTGATAATTTCATCTGAGTACAGCATAACACTTTAAAAATAAAAAATCACCCCTGTAATGGAGTGTATTTTCACGTGAAACAAAAATAACATCAACAAAGACTCTTGCTGAGCATAACAATTCCCACCAAACATGACTGATATTTTGTTTCGAATGTTCAACTCTGATGGATTTCAGAGCAATACCCTCGTGTTTGTTTTGCTTCTATACTGTAACAGATACCATAAGCAGAATCAATATGTGTTCCGTGTGGCAGTCAAGCTTTGCTATGGGATTGACAAAGTGCTTAAGCTAAGTTATAATAGATCTTTGTGTCAGAAGTAAATAGTAACGAAAAAACTATGATTGAAGCCTCCTGGGCTGAGCTGAGAGAGCCAAGTGGTGTATATGATGATACGCTCGGCCGTGAGCTGACGAACTATGAATTTACAGAGGCGTTTGCAAAAGAGCTTGGCGCCTATGCAGTGTATCCAAATATGAACGGTCACCTTAGCGACGAGGCCAAGCGTCATAACAGTGCCGTGACCAGGGCAGGGGAAGGCGAGCACACGGTTGCAGTTATTGCCAAGTTCCCGCCCGAATCAGTAGTGGTCTAGGCTACTCCTATGACGGCAGAAACTCCAGATTCACGGCGACCGATAACAGTCCTGCGCAACCTTGACCCAGTTGATATTCCGGATGTGATTGAGCAGTACGAACTGATGCGCTCGCAGTTTGATGGCTATGACTCTGGTTCTATGCTGGAGTTCGAGGGTATGAAGTCGATAGTTCTAAAGAGGGGAACAGATTATAAACATGCGGATGTGCGATACTCTGCTGACTATATCAATATTTACGATATTGATCATGATGACGAGCTAGTAGGATGGGCTACCATTGCGCGTATAAACAGTGGATTTAGGGATATGCCGCATGGTTTGCCATATATCGGCATGACAGAGACGGTTAAGGAAATGCGCCGGCAAGGTCTTGGTACGCGTCGGTTAATTCTGGCGAATGAACTTTCGCTAAAGACCTTTGGTCTGCCACTTAACTCAGATCTGACAGTCGATGGGACCGAAGAAGAAGCCGCTTCACTCTGGCAAAAGTTAGTTCTCGAAGGCAAGGCAGAGGAGGTCACTGACTCCGATTACGGCCCAACCTGGCGCTTCAAAGCGTAGGATTGACAAAACGCTTAAGTTTTGCTATAATAATACCCAAATGAGCAAAGAGTTTCGACAGTTTATGGTGGAGCTTAATCGTTTAACAGCCGACGGTGATGAGTTGTTATTGCAAGATTCTGTATTGCAAGATGCGCTGACCACAAGTGGCATAAAAACCAATCTGCCGATTGCGCCTGAAACAATTGTTGGTCGTAAAAAACAACACGAAATTGTAATGCCGTCGGGGGTATTAGGGGTTGAATTTGTTATTTATAACGAGGCTGCTGGCATGACGGAGCCAGGCAACGTCTGGCGTAATGACAATAACGGAGTGTTGGTGGGCGAATTTAGGGCAAAGGGTGGTGCTGTCTACGACCCAGATTGGGATGCGGATACTAAAGGATACTTTGCGATTGACGCCTCGCTGTATCCGTACAGCGACGGAAGAGTAGAGGACTTTTCTGAGTTTGAGGGTCCGTTTTTGGATGAAGAAGCAGAGATAGCAGCCAAGTTTAGAGCAGAAGTTGCTGATTACTTAAGTGAACTGCACTTTCCAGCAAGACTTATAGAGACATTGCAGGATACAGCCGAGGAATACGAAAGTACTGGTTATTTTTTAGAACCTGAAGAAGTTGCCAAGTTTGCTGAGGGGCTTAGCTCAAGTAGTTTATCTACATAGAGAGACTAGGTTCGATTTCAAGAGAGTAGGGGGCAGCTTCTGGCTGGTGCTTCATCATCTTATAGCAGCCTAGTGTAGCGATCATCGCACCGTTGTCGGTACAGAGCTTTACGTCTGTATAGTCAATGTCAATTGGTAACCGTTCAGACAATTGACGGCGGAGCTCGCTGCTGGCGGCTACACCTCCGGCAATAACCACGCTTTTTGGGCCAAAGGTGTTAAAGGCGTCAAACGTCTTATCTACTACAGTTTCAATGGCGGTAAACTGAAAACTGGCGGCGATATCTGCCTTCTGTGACGCATTTAGGCGCTCTGAGAGACGAAAACTAGGAAAAGTGTGATCAACACCGACTAGCTCTTGTGTGGCTCTTAGAACGGCTGTTTTAAGGCCAGAGAAGCTAAAATCAAACCGACTTTGCATCTTTGCTTTAGGAAGTTGAAAAGCGTGTATATTGCCGTCAGCAGCTGCATTGGCAATACTTGGGCCGCCAGGGTAGGGCAGGCCAATGATTTTGGCGACCTTATCAAAAGCCTCACCGATAGCGTCGTCGTGGGTTTGGCCAAGTAATTTGTAGTTAAAATGATCTTGGAATAACACCAACTGTGTGTGTCCGCCACTGACAATCAGTGCCAGTAACGGGAATTCCGGCTGCCTATTTGGCAGCTTATAGCCGGATAAGGCAGTTTTGGTTAAGAAATTGGCGTATACGTGGCCCTCAACATGGTTGATAGCGTACAGGGGTTTCTGCTTAGTTATGGCCAACGTGCGAGCAGCCAGAACGCCAACCAGTAGCGATCCGCCAAGGCCAGCGCCATAGGTGACGGCAATCCCATCAATGCCATCCCAACTGAGCTTGGCTTGTTCAAGCGCGGCCTCTAGGGTAGGGGTCATGGCCTGGATGTGCTCACGCGCGGCAATCTCGGGAATAACACCACCGTACTTGGCGTGGATATCCATACTGCTGGCGGTGACACAGGCAAGTAGTTCATTGCCATCGCGCACAATGCCAACAGATGTTTCGTCGCAACTTGTCTCAATGCCCAGAACTATCATCATAACCAGTATAACAGAGGCAAATCATTGACTTTGATGATATAATATAGGTATGTCAAATCCGGAGATGCCAGAGTTTGAGCGCCAGTTCAACGAAGCTAGGCCACTGGTAGATATTGCCAATCCGGACGAGCGTCTACAAAACAAACAAGAACTTATGCTTGCGTCAAAAGGTCTGCGACTGAGAGATTTTGCTTTTGGCGATCAATTGGTCATTACAGCTTACTCAGCGAGTGGAGCAGCTGGATACCTAAAGGTTGAACTCATTCCCTGGACAAAAAAGCAGCACACCATAGAACCTGGGGCTACTGTAAGAGCGCGCGTTAAAGAGACGGGCTTTCAGGGCTTTGAAGCAGGTAAAGATATTAAAATCCGAGGTGCATCGCTTGGCACGGATGCGCTGGAAGGCAGCCATACTGGTGAAATAAGGGCTGACTGTAATCTGCTTGTTACGCCAATAAAGATGTACGATTTCCATAAGACTCCGCTTGCAAAAGAATCTGACGCAGAAGTAAACAGACTGTTTGAAATGGGGATTATTGAAGTTGGTTCTTATGGCTACATGGTGGCACTAGATGCAAGTGGTCCTCCCGTTGTTCTTCCGGAGGTGAGCGCTGTTTACAGTGTTGACCAACAGACGGGGGTAGAACAAAGACTTGATTGGCAGAGTGCTGCTTATTTAGCACAGATGTAGTCGTGTATGATGAATACAGTATGAGTGCTCGCAAAATTGTCAAAAGTTTAATCCCCAAAGCTGCCTTCCGTAAGGTTGAGCCATATGGTCACTGGGCAGAGGCAGTTATTGCCCAGAATAAAGCGGGCTTTCCGGCACGCAAACTGAAGGTGATTGGTGTAACCGGCACAGATGGTAAAACGACCACCTGTATGTTAATCGCGGCAATGCTAAGAAACAGCGGCTACAAGGCGGCCTACATAACCACAGCAGCTGTTGATTACGGAGATGGGAAGGGTGAGCAGCCCAACCCAACCCAAATGACAACTGGTAGTGCAACACAGTTAAATGAGTTAATTTCGCGCATTAATAACAACGGTGCCGAGTGGCTAATTTTGGAGGTTTCGAGCCATGCTTTGCTTCAGCGTAGGGTATGGGGGATTCCATTTACTTTGGTGGCAATGACCAATATGAGCCCAGAACACCTTGACTATCATGGTACATTTGAGAATTATCGAGAAGCAAAAGAGCGCTTGTTTAAGCTTGCCAACACTAATAAGCATGGGCTCAAAACTGGAATAATCAACGCAGATGACAAAACAGCCAAGTTCTTTGAGCGCGACATTCAAACAACTATTACCTACGGTATGGAGAAGGGTGACGTTCGTGCTCGTGACGTTAAGTCGGATTTACACGGTAATAGGTTTGAGGTCAAGGTTGATGGCGATACGTATAAGATTTATTCACCTTTAGTCGGTGACTTTAATGTATATAACGCCTTGGTGGCGGTCAGTGTTGGCCGAGTTATTGGGCTGTCTCCCGCTAAAATAGAGCGGGGAATTGCCAGTTTGCCGTATGTGGCTGGCCGAATGATGCCACTTGATGAGGGGCAAAACTTCAAGGTATTTATTGATTATGCCGTAACACCGGCGGCACTGGAGAACGTGCTTTCAACCACCAGAGATTTGGCAGGGAAGGGCAAAATTCACATTGTGTTTGGTGCCACAGGTGATCGTGATAAAACCAAGCGGCCAAAGATGGGCGAGGTAACGGCTCACCTAGCAGATAAAGTCTATCTGACTGATGATGAAACGTATACTGAAGACGCAGAGACAATTCGTGACGCTGTTTACAATGGTATCAGACGCGAAAATCGCAACAAAGTTGCAATTTTTGATGACCGCAAAGAGGCAATTAAAGCGGCACTTGCGGCCGCTGGCTCAAATGATGTAGTAATCGTGGCCGGAATCGGCCATCAAACCACTCGAAACATGGGTGGTAAAAAGGTCAAGTGGAGTGACATTGAAGTTACTCGCGCGCTCCTAAAAGCTCACAAAAAATAAAAACCACCTCTTCAGAGGCGGTTTTTTGTGAACAGAAGTGATTATTTTTTGTCTTCTATATCTAGATCAAGGCCTTTGCTTTCAGTGAAAACAAAATTAAGGATGATTGCCGCTACTGCACCCTGGATCCAGCCAATCAAAAAGGCAAAGAATGGGATCAAGATAACAGAGAGCCCAATGGCAAGCACGCTAATGCCGAGTGACTGCACAAAGCCCGTATCTGACTTAATTGCACCCGCTGCGACGCCAATGCTCAGCACAAGACCATACACAAAACCAAACACGGCTTGTGTGATGCCTACTACTTTTGCAAACGATCCCACCCGTATTTTTTGAATTGTTATAGTCTTCATGACTTCTCCCCTTGTTAATGTGTGGTTTCAATATAACAGACAAATAACAGATAACAAAAAAACGGCCCATATGCCGCCTGTCTTAACTTGGGGAGGTTTGGGCTTGATTTAGTAGTGAGAAGAGAGGGGCGGAGGCTATGCCTTCAACGTTTCTTATTCTAGTTCTAAATCAAGCCCGGTTCCCGGACGGGGTGGCACGTCGTTGTGCACACACCCGCCGCGGGGTCCGGTTCCTCTAGTGGTGGCTGCCCTGAGCAGTCACCCGGTCGTTGCGGTACGACTGGCGTCGTTCCACACCTCGACCTGGCACCTTCACCTTGTGCTCGGCCGTCTCCACGATGGAATCGTGGACTCGCTTGATGACCGTCTCGGCCCTGCCGCCGAGCGACTGAGCGCCCCTCACCTTGCACTTGAGCACACCATCGGTGATGCTCACATCCTTGACCAGCTTCATGGCCGCGATGCTGCGCTTGAGGGATGCCTCGTCGTTGGGCTTGACGCCGAGTTTGCGGATGTCGACCTCGATCTCGCCGATGCCGATTCCGCGGGCTGTGAATGTCATGTGTGTCACCAGTTTTTCTGCTAGGGGAACAGGGACCGTAGGATTATAACACCAATGCCAAATATTGACAATACTACGTCAATGTTTTAAAATTAGGCTTGTAAAAATGGATACTGGAGAATTCTATGATCGGCGTGAATGGCGTAATCTTCAAGACAGAACTGAACTTGAGGCTGTTGCTGAACGTCTCCGGGGTAATCTAATTCGTTCTACCTATGAGGGCATGAAGCTTTTTTTGGCCGCTCAAACTGATGATATAGATGAATGGGCGGCCGATGGCTATCTGGCTGGCCGTATTATTGAGCATACGGTTGTTGAAGGCTTGCTTGATTTACCATTTGAGAACGACGAGCCTCGTAAATCTATAAGTATTCGGCTTGAGCAGGATAAGGCACTTATGCCCAAAGCGGAAGACACTGCAGAAGATGCGGAAGATGAGATTGAACCACATATCTTGGTTTCAATGCCGGTTCCTAATAATCTTGTGTTCGATGAGCACTTAGATATAGATGCACTACCCATGCCAGAGTTTGTTGTATTTGACTTGCACCTTGCTAACGGTGCGAATGCAAGTTGCAAAATCTCAAAACAAGAGGTTGTAACATTTGCGCATCTGGGCGAAGATGGCGTTGAAGTTATGCCAGAGGATACAGATGCAGATGAGTTCTATATGGACGATCTATCGAGGAGAGTAAATACACACATTCCTTTAGTAGGGCAATTATCAGAGTATCTAACAAACTGGACGGCAGTGCCTCAGTTTACATATATTACTGAAGTGCCAGGGCAAACAGACTTCTTTAAAAATCACGGTCCAAACGAATAATTAGCACTCATGCTTGACGAGTGCCAGTTTTCTCTACTACAATGGTTTTACTGTAAGTAATTTCTAGGAGGAACTGATGGCTGTACCAATACAACCGATGGAAGACTATGTTGTAGTCCAGGCTGAAGAGGCTAAAACAACAACTGCAAGCGGGCTTTATATCCCTGACTCTGCTCAGGAGAAACCTAAAACTGCCAAAGTGGTGGCAGTTGGCGACGATGTTAAAAACGTCAAGCTAGGCGACAACATCATTTATAAGAACGAATATGAAGCTACCAACGTAAAAGTTGGCAAAGCTGAATACACGCTTGTATACAAAAAGAACATTATTGCAACGGTAAAGGGGTAGTTAAATGGCTAAAAAAGTTTTTTATGATGAAGATGCACGCCGAAGGGTTCTAGAAGGCGCGCGAATTTTATACGAGGCAGTTAAAACAACCATGGGGCCAAAAGGTCGTAATGTGGTAATTAGCAAGTCGTATGGCAGCCCGACCGTGACGCATGATGGTGTAACAGTCGCTAAGGGTGTTGAGATTGCTGACACTGATGACGAAACACTTGGTTACAGTGTCGGTGCAGAACTTATCAAACAGGCAGCCAATAAGATGAATGACGTAGCTGGCGATGGTACAACCACTGTTACCGTTTTGACCTACCACATTTTAAACGAGGCTAATAAACTGATTGCGGCTGGACATAATCCGATGCTTCTGCGTAAGGGTCTTGAAAGAGCTGCCCAAGACGTAATCACAAAGCTCGGTGGTATGAGTGAAGATATCAAAAGCAAGAAGAACCGCGTGGCAGAAGTGGCAACGATCAGTGCTGGTGATGCAGAGATAGGCAACTTAATTGCTGACGTAATTGAAAAGGTTGGCAAAGACGGTGTTGTTACGGTTGAAGAAGGCCAGAGTTTGCAGCTTGAAAGTGAAGTAGTCGAGGGCTTTACCTTTGATAAAGGTTATGTAAGTGCTTTGATGGTGACCGACGCAACTCGAATGGAAGCAGTTTACGACAAGCCAGCCATTATCATTACAGATAAAAAGATTAGCTCTGTCCAAGAATTCTTGCCACTGCTTGAAAAGTTAGCGCAAGCTGGCAAAAAAGATCTTGTTATCATCGCTGAAGACGTTGAAGGCGAAGTACTGGGCACACTTGTACTGAACAAGCTAAAAGGTGTTTTGAACACCGTTGCTGTGAAGGCGCCAAGCTTTGGTGATCGCCGTAAGGATGTGTTGCAAGATATCGCTACTCTAACGGGTGGTGCAGTTATCTCAGAAGAGCAAGGCATGACTTTTGAGAATGTCGAGACAGATGTAGTTGGTACTGCGCGCAAGATTATCGTTACTAAAGATGAAACAACTATTATCGAGGGTGCGGGTCGCAGTGCGGAGGTAAAACAGCGAATTGCACAGATTGTTGCTCAGGCTGATAATGCCGCCAGTGAGTACGACAAAGAACAGCTTGATAAGCGTCGTGCAGCCTTGCAAGGTAAAGTTGCAGTAATTAAGGTTGGTGGCGCAACTGAGACTGAAATCGAAGAAAAGAAGTTCCGCGTTGATGACGCGGTTGCGGCCACAAAAGCAGCGCTTGAGGAGGGTATTGTGCCTGGTGGCGGTGTAACGCTCGTGAATCTTGCAGGGGCTATTAAAGTTGCTGGCCATGACTCAGAAGCAGCCGGTGCACAATTGCTTAAAAGTGCACTTGAGCAACCATTCCGCATCTTAATGCTTAACTCGGCGGTTAATCCTGATGAGTGGTTGCCACAAGTTAAGAAGGCCAAAGCGGGGCAGGGTGTTAATGTTAACAACCCAAGCAAGCTGGTTGACCTAAAAAGCAATGGTGTAGTTGATCCGACTCGTGTTACCAAAGAGGCCATTCAAAACGCTGTTTCAATTGCTGGGACCAGCATGACCATGGGTGCTTTGGTGGTAGATGTGCCAGAAAAAGAAGCTCCGGCTATGTCAGGCGGTGGCATGGGCATGGGCGGTGGCATGGGCATGATGTAAAAACATGAGAGGGGCACATTCCCTCTCATCGCGCCGGGCACGGAATTAATCCGTTGCTCGGGCTGCTCTCCCCTGAGCGCAATGTGTCAAAAGAGCCCTGTTGAGAGAGGGCTCTTTTTGTTATGGTAGTAGCATGAGTGAGCAAGAGTTGCCCCCGATTGAACAGCGGAGCGAGCGAGAAATAGCGGATACAATCAAAGGTTTACACCAGAAATTCTTAGATTTGGTACCTCAATACAGCAATCAAGCATGGGATCCTCGGGCTGCCCTAAAGGAGCGCAAAGGCAGCTGTATGGCAGAGTTACTTTATGTTGCGGGCGGTTTGTTGGCAAACGGAGTGGTGAAGGAGCAAGACGTTACAATAGGTTTTGCAAAAGATCATGGCGAAGAACAGCCGACGGGGTTTGTGGGCAAATCAGGCAAAAAATATGCCCACACTTTTATGCTCATAACGCTTGGTAACGGTGTGACACTAGAGACGGATTTTAGGGCTAATCGAGCGGACGAAGAGCCACGGTTACAGCGATTACTACCCGGTGAACTAGAAGTAGACGACTTATATTTAGGTACAATTGCCAGTGCGGTTACTGAGTATGCTCGAGTCGAAGGAGTGGCTGGACCAACAGTGAGTGAATTGATGGGCCTTCACCTTGGCCTCCTAGCAAATACGCGTGCAGATGACGGACAGTCTGGCATTACCGGTGAAGTGACTTTTGACGAAGATTTTTAATTCTAAAACAAAATAACAAAATCGTTCAATCACCGTTCCATATCTGTTATGCTTATAGTTAAGGCAGAGTCTCTGCCAGCTTTTGTTATGGGAAAATACTCAATAAAGAAATCAGTAAATCATGCCTAGGCTTCCAATACCTGGTAGTGATGGTGGACAGTGGGGTAACCTCCTCAATGAGTACTTGAGTGTGTCTCATAACGCAGATGGTACCCTCAAAACCGGTTCTGTACCAGTTCCTAC
>CAZOUW010000023.1:0-13775 GCA_964583075.1 uncultured Candidatus Saccharibacteria bacterium
TGTCTTAAAGTCTTTGTAGTCAAAACACGCTACTTCGTCTTTTTTTCTAAAAATCTTTGCCATACTTAAATTCCTTTCATAATTTAGCTCTTCGGGAAAGAGCAGCACCGTTTTGCCCCTAGCAAATTCTGATTTATTCAGAAAGGTGCGATTGTTGTAACCTAGGTTTTCTCATAAGCCAGCGTTAGCGTGGCTTAAAATGGTATATCATCTAAATTGATTGCTTCGTCGTCTTTGATATCTTCAATTTCAACTTCATCGCTCTTCTTACTTGGACCACCCGATGAACGCGGTGTATTGTTGCCACCACCGTAATCACCACCACCAGATCCGCCGCCAACAAAGTTAAAGTCTTCAACTACAACCTCTACTTTGCTGCGCTTGTTGCCATCTTGCTCCCAACTACGCTGATCAAGCCGGCCAGATACTAAAATTGGGCGACCTTTTTGCATATACTGCGCAATTACCTCGCCAGTTCGACCCCAGGCAACACAGTCAATGTAACTCACTGATTCTTGCTGGTTACCATCAGCACCCTTCCAAGTACGGTTAACCGCTAATGAGAAGTTCGCCACACTCTGCCCATTTGGCGTTGTCCGTACCTCTGGATCACGAGTTAAATTGCCCATCAATACTACTTTGTTAAAACCCTTTGCCATAACGCTTCTCCCTTATATCCCTAGTGTACTCTATTTACGCTTCTGTTTCTTCTTGTGGCTATCCGTAATGAGACAAAACTACGTTTTTTCTCATCGCGCGGGGCAAAAAAATGTGATTTTCTGCTCCGGCTGCTCTTTTTCCTTAAATTAACCCTCTGTTTCGTCTGCTGGCTTTTCTTCGGCTTGTTCAGCTCTTTTAGCCTGCTTTTTTTCTGCAGCTTCTTTTGCAGCAGCAATTTTAGCCTGCTCTTTGACGTCTATCTTAACAATCAGGTAACGAATAACTTCATCTGTAATGTTAAGGGTTGACTCAATTTTAGCCAAACTTGTTGGTTCGAGCTCTACGGTATAAAACACGTATACGGCTGACTCTAGTTTATCTATTGGGTATGCAAGTTTCTTCTTGCCCCAATTATCGGTGTCAACAATTTTACCTTTGTTGTCCTCGATAATTTTCTTTACGCGCTGTTCGCCCTTATCTAGATCGACTTCTAGATCTGGGTGATACAGTACTGCTAGTTCGTACTTTTGCAAAACCGTCTCCTTTCCTTATGGGTTTGCCCGTGTGTCTTAAGAAACCACGAACAGAAAAGTTACTAACAGACTAATTCTATCAATTTCACCTCTGTTTGTCAATTCCAGCTCAAACAAAAAAGAACCGGTCAAAGAGAGCAGAGTGTTTCTGACTTCCTCCAGCCGGTTCTAATTTGTTGAACCGTTTTTGTTTCTATCTAATCGTAAGCAATTTTATTGACAATCGCAAGCAAAAACTTAGGCTTCTTCTGTGGGTTCTGCTGGCTCTGCAACTCCACCGCCGCCAAAGACTTCGTCCATAGAATTTACGAGTACTTCACGCGGGCGCGAGCCATCAGCTTGGCCTATTATACCCTGTTCTTCCATTGCCTCAATCAAGCGCGCCGCCTTGGCGTAGCCAATGCGCAAACGGCGCTGTAACAAGCTTGTACTGGCCTTACGCCCCTCAATCACTACACGCACTGCGTCTTTGTAGATCGGCTCATCAGTATCATCAATTTCTGCCACTATGCCACCACGGCCATTCAGCTGAACAGGCTGACTCACAACCTCATCGTCATATTGGGGCTCACGTTGCTTACGTATAAAGTCAGTTACTTTGTTGGTTTCATCGTCGGTAATTAGTGCACCCTGAACACGTTTTGGTTTTGGCATATCAGCCGTTAACAGTAACATGTCACCCTGCCCAAGCAGCTTCTCTGCACCTTGTTGGTCAATAATCGTACGTGAGTCAACCTGGCTGGCTACCGTAAAGGCAATTCGAGCCGGCACATTCGCCTTGATCAGACCCGTGATAACATCGACGCTTGGGCGCTGCGTTGCCAAAATCAGGTGAATGCCAACCGCCCGAGCCTTCTGGGCGATCCGTACAATCAGCGCCTCAACATCACGGGCTGCCATCATCATCAAATCAGCTAGCTCATCGATAACGACGACGATATACGGCATACCCTCTTCTTTTTTGAGGTTGTTATATTCAACTATGTTGCGCACACGCACCTCACTCAACGCCTTATAGCGACGTTCCATTTCGGCAACCGTCCACTTCAGTGCAGATATACATTTTTCAGGCTCAACAATAACTGGCGTTAATAAGTGCGGGATATCATCGTATGGTTTAAGCTCGACCTGTTTAGGGTCGACCAAAATCAGCTTTAAATCACTTGGGCTATTACGATAAAGTAGACTCGTCAAAATTGTATTAATCATGACTGATTTACCAGAACCAGTCTGACCTGCAACAAGCAAATGCGGCATTTTATCAAGTGCACCAGTTATTGGAGCACCAGAGATGTCTTTACCGATAGCAAAACCAAGCGGACTTGTGACACCCTTCCAATCTGGTGACTGTAATACACTACTCAAGCGCACAGTTGCCGACTTAACATTCGGTACTTCGATACCAACTGCCCGCTTTCCGGGAATAGGCGCCTCAATTCTAATTGCCGTAGCTGCCAAATCATAGGCCAGATTATCCGCATAGCCCGCTAGTTTGTTGAGCTTCACACCATTAGAAGGCTTCAAAGTGTATTGTGTCACACGCGGGCCTATGTTTGCCCCTTCCATCTCCACATTTATATTAAAGTTAGCTAGTGACTCACGAATGATCTCCGCATTACCCTCGACGTTACCAGCATCTGCTTTGTCCTGTTTTTGATTGAGCAAACTAAGATCTGGTAACTTCCAGGATGGGTCACTCTTAGCAGTAAGCGCCTCGTGATTTTCATCGGCGGTGAGTTTTTGAGCACTATTTTTGATACCGCCCAGTTTAGCGCCGCGATGTTCGACTGGAACGCCTTCATTGAGCTTAAAATTAGAGTCGGTTTTTAGCTTTTCAAGATCAGAGTCTTCCTCGTCGCCACGGCTAAATAATTTGCCAAGCCCGAGTAATATATCTGGTGAGATATTAAAAGCAAAGAAGAAAGATAGCATTGCAAACACGAAAAACATAATACTAGCTGGCATTTTTGTCAGTACGTTTAGTGTTGTGTTGCCTATCAAGGCGCCAACTTCACCACCAAAACCGCCACTGTAACCCGATACTTCATCTCCAGAAACAAATGCCACATGTAGCCACGCGGAAAACATTACCAAAAAAGCAAGCATACTAACATTTTTGCTCAAAGGAATCTGATGATCTTCGCTCGTAAACTTTAATACGCCAAAGAAGATGAGTGCAACCGGCACCATATATGCACCCCAGCCAAATGCCCATTCTGCAGCGTTAAAAAGCCCTTCTGGGAGCGGGCCACCAGCCCCAAAACCACCCAGTAATGTAAAAAGAGCAAGCAAAATCATAACAACACCACCTGCCATCGGCCAAAATGCAGATTTTTCAACCGGCTCTACAGCTTTTTTCTTTCTTGTTTGTTTTTTCTTTTTTGCCATATCTTCGTTATTATATCAATTTTTTAGATTCTATTCATCAAGAATTGGATAGGGTTCAATATCAAAAGACTCTTGTAGGCCGCGAACAGTGCGTGATGCATCGAAATAGCCTGAATCCCTTATATCATCAACATTCATACTGCCACCTTCTGCAAGCTGGTCAATAATTGCCTCTCTGGCAACAATAGCCTCCCAAATCTCTTCTACAAAAACACCATCCTGCGTAGTGGCTTCACGCCGTAAATATTCGCTATCATAAGGTTGCTTGCTATCCATTTTTATATTATAGCAATTTATACAACGTTTGTCAACATGCTTATGTCTTAGGTGTTTGCCTTTACGGTTCACATTAGCATCCAACGATGCTACCTTATATTAAAGAACTAGAGCTTAAATCATTATGCATATTCCGATGCCAAACCATATACCAATAAAGAATCTGTTTACTAAGCTGAGTAGTCGTAAATATCGACCAGTTGCTTCAGTGTTAGCATTTGCCTTCATTGGAAGTCTGATACTTGCCTTCTCACAAGCTGCTACATCATCGCTTTCGGTTGAGCCTGAAGGCAATGACTCGCTAGTCACTGGATGTGCCACAAGAATTACTGAATCGACAGCTTCAGGTGGGGGTGCGGTGAGGTTTGGGTGTTCCGGATCAGGTCCTTTAGCGCTGGATAATAGTGGCCAAACGATAACAAATACGAATTATGCCATACCAAGTGGGGCTATTTTTATGTCACCTGCTGGCTCAGATAAAAACAGCAGTTCTGTAGATGGCAATGATGCCAATAATGGGACCAGCCCTGAAACGCCGGTTAGAACCATCAACCGTGCCATTGCTTTAGTAGATTCAACCACTAACAGAACTACAATTGTGATGAGGGGTGGTGAGTATCGAGATTGGAACAATAGCAGCGGCTCTATAGTATTTCAATCAAAAAGTTTTACCCTTCAGGCCTACCCCAACGAATCCCCATGGTTTAATGGTGCAGATATTATACCCACTACCGGATGGACGGTGAGTGGTACAAATATTTGGTCACGAACATGGGAAACTCCAGACTTTTGTAATCCCGGAAAATATTATCTGCCAGTAGGAAATAATGAGCCACCATTTAGCCCAAATTTAACGTTATCTGAGACCTGGTGTGGATACGGTGATTCATTTAAAGACAGTACAAACGTTGCTGGTGACCCCCAAAGTGTATTTATTGATGACGTCAAGTTAGCACAGGTACCAAGTTTGGCTCAGATAACAAGTGGGTCATTTTACTATGATTGGTACGCAAAGAAAATGTACATAGCTCAAGACCCAGCAAGTAAAAAGGTTGAGTTTTCAAAACGAACGCAAGCTCTTGTGCTTAATCAAGGAGACTACGCCATTAAAGGCATTGGTTTTAAGCGTTATGCTAGCGGAGGCCTTGTGCCAAGCTCGCAGTCAGGTAACTGGACTATCGGCGGTGCAGTGTATATAAACTCTCCGAGAAGTTCTGTTGTAGAAAATTCTGTATTCACAGACAATTCATATATCGGCTTAGCCTATTCTCAGCCAAAAAATAACTCTAGCAAAATAACCAATTCAGTGTTCGCTTACAATGGCTATGCTGGCATTCATGCTAATGGTAGCCGCACTAGTAGCAGTGGTGGCCGAGATGACTTTACTATACTTAGTAATGTCTTTAATGCTAATAATGACGAGAGTTTTGACATTAAGTGTAGCGGAGCTTGTGGCGCCGCCAATGCAAAACTCAACAATATGGTCGGCTTTACGGCTAAAGACAACGTTGTTACAAATGCTAAAGCTGGTGGTTACGGTTTTTGGTGCGATATAAACTGCAGTGATGGTGTTATCGTAAATAATCTTGTAAAGAATAATGCTAAAGTTGGTATTTTTTATGAAATTTCTAAAGACGGCACAATTGCTAGTAACGTAATAGTAGACAATGGGCAAGACGGTATAGCTGTTGGCTCGGCAAATACAAATGTATACAACAACACAGTTATATTTGACAGAGCTAAAAATCCTGCAGGAAGAGGCATTTATATTTTTGATGATGAGCGCTGTGCGATTTGTTGGAATGATCCAGGTATCGGCCCCGATACTAGAAATATCGAGCTTGTTAATAACATAGTGATTGCCCGGAGTGGTGGCGAACTAAGTCTTTCTGCAGATTCCAGAGAAGCAACTGGACCATATGCTACCCTCGAAACCACTACCAATACGATGGCTTCGGAATTCTATGACAAATTTGGTTATAATGTATACCACCGAACCTCTACTAGTGCCAACTTTTATTTTTGGAGATATGATAACGGTGTTAGGACATTTGACCTTAAATCTACCGCCGCCTTCACCGCGGCAACCGGCTGGGATACTCAGTCACTTGACTTAACAGGCTCTACAATTCCATATTTTATCGATCTAGCTAACGGTGACTACCGATTAAAGACAGATAGTCAACCATACATAAATAAAGGAATGGCAATTCCTGCAGAAGTAGCGACACACCTTGGTGTACCCGCCGGTTCAGTTTTACCTCGGGGTGCAATTAACTGGCCACAGTAAAAATACTGTTGATAGTCAACTAAATTGGGCATCTAAAAAACAAAGCCTAACGGTTAACAAATCAACTCACTCGCTTTTTGGACTACCCTGAAGGAGCTTGGCGCGGAGTTCAGCAAAACGCTTTTGCTGCTCATCGGCAAGTTGTTCTGGTGTTTTCTCTGGAGCAGCTGGCTTGCCACCCTTCTGGTTGCTATTTCTGTCGCCGTTTTTACCGTTACCACCACCAATCACGTTCACTACCGGTATAACAATTGGTGAACGCTGGGTTTGCTCGTACAAATAGTGTGTAACGTGGTCTTTAAGCTCCGCCTTAAACCTATCGAGATCAATCCTCTTGAAGCGTTGCTGTACAGCGCGCCTGAGCTCTGTACGTAGGCCGTTCATAAGCTCTTCTGAGTCACGAATGTAAATAAAGCCGCGCGTAAGGATATCTGGACTGGTAAGTAGCGCACCAGTTTTGCGGTCAATGGTAAGCACCACTGCCACCATACCTTCTCCTGCAAGCACAATGCGGTCTTTGACAACCACATTACTGACAATGTCGCCAGTTTGGTCAACTAGTAAGCTACCGTGTGGCACCTGGCCAGCGGGCTCAATTTTTTCTGCCGAAACCAAAAAGCTATCGCCGTTGTTGCCAAGAATAGTAGCTTCTCGCTTCCAGCCTTCTTGAATTGCAAGTTCTGCATGATATTTACGACGTAACATACCACCATGAACCGGAATAATGAACTTGGGTCGAACCAAGTGGAACATTTCGCGCATTTCGTCGCGGCGAGCATGCCCTGATACGTGCAAGGGGCCACAACCATCAATATCATGCGTTGGATGACGGAATAAAGTAACACCTAGTTTTGCTAGGTTGTTGCCAATAGCATCGTAACGGATTTCATTACCAGGGATTGGCGATGAACTCACGACAACCGTGTCACCCGGCTTGAGCTTGATATATTGATGATTGCCTTCACTCATACGCTGCAGTGCTGCGTTTGGCTCACCCTGCCCACCGGTACACATGACCAGCAGTTGCTCATCAGGTATGTTAGCAGCGTCCTTCATGGACATAATCGTGCCTTTTGGCACCTTGAGGATGCCTTGACGCACCGCAATCTCTGCATAAGCCATCATGCTACGACCATCGAGTGCAACCTTGCGGCCACCTTCTACGGCAGCGTTAATAATCATCTGGATACGGTTCATATTACTAGAGAAAACGGCACAAAAGATTCGCCCCTGAGCAGCACTAATAACATCATGGAAGCTTTGCTGAAGCGTCGCTTCTGTTGGCGTACGACCTTCTGAGTCTGAATAACTACTTTCTGTGAGCAACAATAAAACACCTTCGTCACCAAGCTGCTTCAAACGCTCTACGTCACTTGGACGATTATCAAGTGGTTCTGGGTCAAGGCGAAAATCGCCGGTAGCAATAATGCGGCCAACTGGCGTATCGATACTTATTGATGTGGCATCTGGAATTGAGTGCGTAATACGGATAAGCTCAACCATAAAAGCACCGACTTTTAGCTTTTCGTGATTGTCCATATTCATTGAAATGGTCTTCGGTGTGAACATCTCAGTGCCGGCTGGCACGTCTTCAAACGTCTTTTCAACAATGCCAATCGTAAAACCAGAACCATAAATTGGCGCCGGGAACTTTGGCACAATGTGCTTCAGGCCACCGATGTGGTCAAGGTGACCATGCGTGATAATGTAGCCCTTGATCTTATGGCGAATGCTCTCAAGATACGTTGGATCAGCAATCTCGTAGTTAATACCTGGCAAATCAACACCCAGGTTGTTGCCACAGTCCAAAATAATTGCATCGTTTTGATACTCAATAACAGTACAGTTCTTTTCACCAACATCTTCTAACCCGCCAAGAAATGTGATTTTAAGCTTGTTAAAATCATCGGTAATTTGATTTGCCCTTGGTGCTTTATTGGTTTTTTGAGCCGCAGAAGTATACGACTCAAGCATTTTCTGTGCGTCTTCAAGGCTACGTTTTTGTGCCCTTATTGCTGCACTACGTGAGACACTTCGGCCACCATTTGGTTTTTTGGCCGGTGTCTTTGCCGGAGCCTTGCCGGCTGGTCTTGGTTTTGGTTTATTATTTGGTGTTTTTTCATTCATATTTTATGAAATCTCCTTTTTACTTTGATTCTTGAATTTTCTTTAAAATTGATGGGATTCGCGCAAAGTCCTCCAATAAAGTAGTGCGCATGCCTCCGTTATATAACGCCGCCGCTGGGTGATAAAGGGGCATATATACTTGCCCTCTAAATCGTTTTGGCTGGCCGTGTACTTTGCTAATTTGCAAATCTGGTAAGAAGCAATTCATACTGTGTCTCCCAAGTGGAATAACCAACTTGGGCTGAATTACCTCTATCTGGGCTTGCAAATATGGCAAAAACGCTGATTTTTCGTCCGGCAGTGGGTCACGATTGTTGGGCGGGCGATACTTCACAATATTGGTGATATATACGTCTTCTCGTTTAAGACCGACAGATTCTAACATTTCGTTTAAGAATTTGCCCGCAGCACCGACGAATGGCTTGCCCTGCAAATCTTCGTTTTTACCCGGTGCTTCGCCAATAAATAAAAGTTCTGCGTCCTCGTTGCCATCTCCAAATACCAACTGAGTTGCTTCGGCTGCCAATTCTGGACAAACTTTGTTGTCCAAGATCGATTGCTTAATCGCTTCTAAGCTTTCTTGCTTCGTCTTTGCCATGATTTTTTAATGAACAATCTGGTGGCTTCTATCAGATGGTACAAACCCCAAACAAGACTGATGATTACGCCACCCCACTGCAATAAACTACCGCTATCAACCGCCAGCAAAAACAGGTTAAAGCCAATTGTCCAGATGATAGCCGCCAAAACTAGGTGCCCTAACGCACTATCGTAAAAACGAAACGCCTTTTGCTCCTTGGTGAGCAACTTCCTTTTTGGTGTTTTCTTAGCTGGCTTTGACATCACTACCTTCTATTTCTTAGATTGCTCGCGGGCTGCAGCCTTCATACTCAATTGTAACCGACCACGCTCGTCAATTGCCACTAATTTTACAGTTACGCGGTCACCTTCTTTAACGACATCACTTGGCTTGGCAACACGCTCTTCGGCCATTTCACTAACGTGCACGAGGCCTTCATGGCCCGGCATAATCTCAACAAACGCGCCGAAATCAAGCACACTGACAACACGACAATCTTCGTAAATTGTACCAACTTCTGGCTCAGCCGTAATCTGTTTGATCCACTGGGTTGCACCGTCGATCGATTTTTTATCTGGGCTGGCAATCATAACCGTACCGTCGTCTTTGATGTCAATTTCTGCTCCGGTTTCGGCAATAATCTTATTAATCATTTCGCCGCCCTTACCAATCACATCACGAATTTTATCGGGGTTAATCTTAATGGCTTCAACGCGTGGCGCATACTGGCTCATTTCAGCCGGTTTAGCGATAGTTTCAAGCATATGTTTCAAAATGTGAGCACGGCCATCTTTGGCTTGATCAAGCGCTTTTGCGAGCACCTTCACCGGCAAACCATGTACCTTCATGTCCATCTGGAGTGCCGTAATACCTTTTGACGTACCGGTGACTTTAAAGTCCATATCGCCAGCAAAATCTTCTGCATCGGCAATATCGCTCAGAATAATCGGCTCATCACCGTTCATCATCAATCCCATGGCAATACCGCTGACTGGTGCTTTTAGTGGCACACCAGCGTTCAATAGTGCCAAACAGCTTGAACAGGTTGCTGCCATGCTTGTTGAGCCATTTTGACTCATAATCTCGGTTACGCTACGGATAGCGTAAGGGAAGGTTGCTTCATCTGGCAGCACGGCTGTCATTGCGCGCTCTGCAAGGTAACCATGCCCGATTTCTCGGCGGCCAGGGCTGCCAAGACGGCGCACTTCACCAACCGTCCAGCCGGGAGCATTATAGTGGTGCATATAACGTCGCTCACTATCTTTCTCCATCGTATCTACAATTTGCGCATAGCTAAGCGGTGCCAGAGTAACAATATTCATGGCCTGCGTAAGGCCTCGTGTAAACAGGCTGGATCCATGCGCTCGCGGCAAAATGCCAACTTCACTCGAAAGCTCACGTACCTCTGTTAGTTTACGGCCATCTGGGCGAATACCTTCTTCTACAATACCTTTACGCACATCTTTATGGGTTGCAAGCACAAATGCGTCATCATATTCTTGGCGGGCGTCAGCAAAATCTTCTTCGCCAATTTCTTCTGCAAAATGTTCACGCATTTGATCACGCAGTTTTTTAACAAGGTCGTTACGTTCTGGGTACGGAGCACGCAAACCCGCACCAAGTTTGCCCTCGAGCCACGTTTCAACACGCTGCTGGATATCGGCATCCGGCAAAGTCAGTTCAAATTCTTGCTCAGTTACACCAATCTTTTTAACAAGTTCTTCTTGAATTTCTACGGCTGGCTTAATGGCTTTCTGGGCAAATTCAAGTGCTTCTAGAAGCTCTGCCTCTGTTACTTCGTTTGCACCAGCCTCAACCATCATGATGCCATCTTTTTTGCCAGCAACTACGAGGTCGAGCTTGTTATCTTCAAGCTCTTTTGCACTCAAAAATGCCTCTGGCTTGCCGTTTTTCAAACCAACACGTACGCCGGCAATTGGGCCGTCAAACGGTGCGCCAGTTAGCATAAAGGCTGCACTCATAGCCACCATTGCAATCATGTCTGGACGGAAAGTTGGGTCCATGCTCAAAACGGTAGTTACGCCCTGTACTTCGTGCCGATAACCCTTTGGCCATAGTGGGCGGATTGGACGGTCAATTAAACGGCCAATCAAAATAGCGTCGTCACTTGGACGACCTTCACGCTTTATAAAACGTGATCCACTGATTTTTCCGGCTGCATACATCTTTTCTTCGTAATCAATACTCAGCGGAAAGTAGTCAAAGCCTGAAAGTGGCTTTTCGCCAACCATAGCGGAAGCCAACACTACAGTGTCGCCATAACGTGCAATAACAGAGGCTGTCGTTCTAAAACCAACGCGGTTAACCTCTAGACTAAGCTTTTGGCCACAAAAATCTGTTTCTACTTTTATTATTTTTTTACCAAAGGGGTTAATTGTTTGTCCCATAGTATCTCTTTCTCTCCGTATTCTAAAGTTTGGTGCATGGTGCAAATATACGTGCCTCTTGTGCTTGGGCTGACATATATCTGTAGCTATGCATCAAACGCTCGGAGCCTTTAGCTTTTAATGTGCACAAGCTTCGGTGTTCCTCAGAACACCGCGGAGTCTATGCAAATTAGCGGCGCAAACCGAGTTTTTTGATTAACGCTAGATATTCGTTACTATCCTTCTTAGCAATATATGCAAGATGGCGCTTACGCTGGCCAACCATCTGTAGTAAGCCACGGCGAGCCATGTGGTCTTTTTTGTTCGTTTTAAGGTGTTCTGTGATTTCCTCAATACGTTTTGTCAAAATACCAACTTGCACAGCACTACTACCTTTGTCGGTTTTGTGCTTTGCTAGGTCAGAAATAACTGCTTGTTTTTTCTCACTCGTTATCATTCGTATAAGGATTATATCAGTTTACATCTGTTTTGGCAATAAGGAGTTATAGCCCCTCATTTCAAGCCAGCTCATGTCGTCATTGCCTCGTAGTGAGCCTGAATTTGTGGTTGTGTTAGTGTGTAGTCATAAAAGGCAACCATGGACATACGACCGTTCCATGATCTGCCAGCGACAGCTGGCCCGTGGCCAATACTCAATACTCCTGATGCATTGGTGGCACGTGATCCAGAATATCCGCCAGAACTGCCAACTGGAGCACCATTAACATATAAGGTGACTGTTGATGAGCTCAAGCTCCACGCAACATGATACCAAGTGCTCTCTGCACCCCAAGTTGGTCCGTCAATCTTATTAGCCCAGGTTGTGTCTGCCGTGTTGCAAACTTGAGCGATAATGCGTCTACCAGATGCATTTTCAATCATAGTAAACCACTCATTCGCTACACCCGAAGAATGTTTTGTTAGGAAATAACGTGCTGGCTGTGCACCAAAGAAGCTAGAGGCAAGATATATCCACCCCTCAACGGTGAAGTTTGTAGATGACCACAAGTTATTATCAGCAGCACTATACCCAACTCCAGATGATCCAGCAAACTCTATAGATTTTACGCTAGCACTTGGTCCGTCAGCTAGATAAGTAACTCCACCACTACCCACCTTAGTGGCAACATAGCCATTCCCAGTAACGTCTGTCAGGTCTCCACTAGTTTCCTGCATAGGCCAGAAGGCGCTCGGACCATCCAGCAAAACGCTATGCTCATAGTCAGAAAGGCCAGGCATATTATTTATTCCGTAGTACTCCTCTATCCATTTGTATAGGTCATACCTATCTTGACTTGATAGTGGAGAATTAAAGACGCCAAGATAAGCAAGCTGACCTGCATACAAGAAACTTATCGTATTTCCACCGACACCGTATTTAATGGCACCTATAGTGAGATTATTTCTACCAGGGGTATCACCGAACCAATCCCCGGTATTAGCACCAGACGATACCGTTTGCGACCCAGGAGCGTTAGCCAAACGAAAGCTATATTGGGTCCCATTTGAAGACCATTCTACAACCGTATTTGAAGTACCCGCTGACGTTTGCCCCATGACTAAATCCTCGTTAGCTCCACCATTTGATGATTGACTGATTGATGGCACACCAGAAGAAAACCTTCCGGTTATATAGTTTGGCCCAGCAGCATGTTGAGCTGACGACCAAACCCTACCGTCCCCTGATGTTCTGCGTATAACTGCGATGACACAGCCCTGGGTAGCAACAGAGACCGCATCGGAAGCCACAGATGATAGGTGATCATCTATACCATCAAAGCTTACTGACGACCTACCGTTCAGGCCATCGATGTCATAGGTTGGCCTTGCTCCCGATGTAGCTTGAGAAACGCTAATATTGTTTACTCTATCGGTCCAGGAGGCTACCGCACTACCGTCTGATTGGGCAATATCATCAGCCCACCAAACAGCGGCAGCATTAGCTGGAGTTGGCGGCTCATTATTAACGACCGTAGTTTGCCGAAAGGTTGACCTACGACGGGTGCGGACTGCCATTTATATAAGCTCTCCGGTAAGCACCCACTCATCTGTTGCACGCTTACGTAGGCTTGCAGTTGCGTACTGGCCAGAGAGTACACCTATATTTCTTACTGTTACGCCACCGGCCGCCGTTACGGTCACCGTACCACTCCCGGCAGCATATATTTCAATCACCGTCCCAACCGGGAATGCAACAGTCGAATTAGCCGGAACTTGCAGATTATGCGCGGAGGATGAATTCATTTCGATACATTTACCAGCATCAGACAATACGAGTGTGTGATCTACGTCTGTTTGCACTGTGGCAGTAATAGTAACAATCGCAGAAGTTAAAGTGTCGAGCGCAGTCTGTAAACCAGTTATGTCAGCGATAGCAGACGGCGTCGCTCCCGTCGCCCCCACGGGCCCTGTAGCACCTGTACTGCCCTGACTACCACTTGGTCCTTGGGGTCCAGTGGCTCCTGTTCCAGCCGGTCCCGTTGCTCCCGTACTTCCAGCTGTACCTGGTGTACCAGCAGTACCTTGAGGCCCGG
>CAZOUW010000024.1:0-11540 GCA_964583075.1 uncultured Candidatus Saccharibacteria bacterium
TACATCCGTGACATAAACGTATTGCGTTCGCCATCTGGAATTTGATCAAGCTTGCTCGGATCGCCGTCAACGTAACGCAGCAGACTGTACATACTTCTACCCACATGAGCACCAACATCCCCGTGGTAACTCACTCGATGAGTTTCTGCACCACCGCGTTCAAGTATGTTGGCAATTGTATCGGCAACGATTGCGTTAAAGGCGTGTCCAATGTGCATTGCTTTAAATGGATTTGGATTGTTGGTTTCAATAACAACTTTCTGGTGATTGACCTTGTTAAGATCAGACGTAATCGCACTTATTAAAACCCCGTCAGACACCCTAATATTAATAAATCCAGGGCCAGCTATATCCACCGCAGTGATTTCTGGTAAATCTTTAATCTTTTGGGTAATCTCTTCTGCTACCTCGCGCGGATTTTTATTAAATTCTTTTGCAAGTTTAAGCGCAATGTTGGTTGCAAAATCACCAAATTCTTGGTCAGGACGCGTTAAGTCAACCTCTACTTCCTTGCCGTACAGTGTTTTTACGGCCTTGTTGAACACACTTTTTATTTGCTCCATAACAGAGGCAGTATAGCAGATTAGCGTTTACTTGTAATCCGAGCGGTTTCTGCTAATCGATAAATCACCGCATATGTAGACCCAAGCAACACATAAAACACACCCGTTACGATGAATGTGTGCACGTGTGTTCCTGGATTAATGACACGGTCCGACACATCGAACACCAACCCTGCTGGGTTGATAACAACATCCCATGTGTTCCAGCGCAAGTATCTACCAAGATAAATTGCAAACCCGCTTAAGAATAAAACGGACTGTGAAAAAAAATACGCAAATGTTGCTCCAAAATACTTTTTTGTGAACTGGTGAACAATGTACAAGCTCAGATAGCCAAGTATTAAACCGTTAATGACAAAGGATGCCACTAAAGCGGTATCATAGAGCAAAATAACTTCGCCGCTACTCTGCAAGTGAATTAGGTCACTTAGCATATAAAAACTATTGGGCAAAAATACCAACCACACTCCTACCAAAAACAGCTCCTTCCAATCCGGAACTTTTTTGCCAGTAAGCCGTAGTTTTAACCAAAATGCAAATATGAGCGGAAGCCACGCCAAAAACAGGTTCCAAAGCAAAAATGATAACCGACTAGTGCCAGTTACAACAATCCTGATCAATAGTAGCCCGACACTTACACTGCTAGAGAGTAAAAGCGTTACAAAAACGTCTTTTTGGGCTTTTGTCTGCCACACCCGTTTCATGTATTTCTATTTTAACAGGTATAATGGTGTCTATGAATACATTCATCGAATCGATCCGTAATTCGGTTCGTGCCTTTATGACACAGTTTGCAAAAGATATAAATAAGCTTTCGGGTGGCCGTATTACCCCAAACATGATTACAATTATCGGATTGTTGGCCCACGTCTATATTGCATGGTTAATTGCATATGGGCTGTTTAAGTGGGCGGCCGTCCTGCTGGTAGTATTTGGTTTATTTGATGCCCTTGACGGAGCCCTTGCCCGTGTTCAGGGCAAATCCAGCAAACAAGGCATGTTACTAGATTCAGTTACTGACCGTTTCAAGGAAGTCATCCTATACACAGGCATTGCCTACGCCCTTATCGCTAACGGTGACATCTACTACGGCGTTTGGGCAGTGATCGCCTGTGGTATATCTCTTATTGTAAGTTATATCAACGCCTGGGGTGAGGTGGTGGCAAAAAATACAAAACACATAGCAAATAAGACTTTTAGAACCGGTTTTATGACTTACGACGTTCGAATGTTTGTTCTTGTTATCGGACTTCTGAGTGGATACCTCAAGCAAGCGATTATATTTATTGCAATCTTTGCATTCTGGACGGCTTGTGAGCGTTTTTATCTCGTAACGAAAAAAATATAGTATGTATAAGATTGATCTTCACACCCATTCAGTCGCCTCACGAGATGGCGGCATCACCCCAGACCAATATCGTCGCGTTATAGAAGATGGCCTACTCGATTTTGTGGCCATCACCGACCATAACAAAATCGAACAAGCGGTTGAACTCCATAGTATCCTTGGCGATGCAATTATCGTTGGTGAAGAGATAAATGCTCGTGAAGGCGAGATCATTGGTTTGTTTCTCAAGGAACGCATACCTCGCGATATGTCTGCGCTCGAGACTGTTAAAGCAATTAAAAAACAAGACGGCCTTGTATACATTCCTCACCCATTTGAGACAGTGAGGCGAGGTATCCCAAAACCTACACTTGAACAAATTATGGATTTTGTTGATATCATTGAAGTTTTCAATGGCCGCGCTGTTTTTCAAAACAAAGGCCCTGAAGCAACGACCATTGCACGACTTAGCAATAAGCCTGGTGCTGCAAGTAGCGACGCCCATGGAGTCAAAGGACTAACCAGCACCTTTTCGCAAATCACCAACAGACCAACTACCAAAAATCTGCCTCACCTGCTCCAAACTGCACATTTGACAATGAACAGGCCACCACTCACTACACTCTTGTATCCAAAGGCAAACCGCATTAGAAAAGGCTGGAAGCGTGATTGAGTATATAATTTTTGCTCTGTGGTTTTTCCTACCGGCAGGACTAGCCAATGCATCCCCAATTTTTGCCAACAGGATACCTGGGCTCAACCAGTGGAAAACTCCTATAGATTTTGGGAAGTCCTACAAGGGCAAGCGAATTCTAGGAAATAACAAGACATGGCGTGGCTTCTGTTTTGGGGTTGTGGTAGCCATAACGACCCTAGCTATCCAAAGAGTCTTGTATGCCGACAATGCCTGGCTACAGAACAATATTACTGCTATTGACTACACAGATGTCAGTCTGTGGCTTGGTTTTTTACTTGGCGCTGGCGCTTTGATTGGCGATGCAGTTGAAAGTTTCTTTAAGCGTCAATCTGACGTGCCTTCGGGTGAATCTTGGTTTCCATTTGATCAAATAGACTACATTATTGGTGGCATTTTACTGAGTGCACTCGTTGTAACCCTTTCACCGGCATACAACATCACAATTTTTTTGATTTGGTTTAGCCTTCACCTGATATCGAGTTATATTGGTTTTTTACTTGGCCTTAAGGATAAGCCCATTTAATTATCAGCTTCTATTAAGCTCCCTGTTCTATGCTTTGGCAGTTGACCGTTGTAGAACAATCCAGGTACAGTTAAGTACGTGACAAATAAAACCATTAACCCACTGATTTCAATTCAAGACCTTGCTAAAGTATATGGCAAGAAGGAGAATACGTTTAAAGCCCTCCGAGGTGTCACCCTTGATATAAATAAAGGTGACAGTTTAGCGATTATCGGCAAGAGTGGTTCAGGAAAATCAACACTCATGCACATACTGGCATGTCTCGACCGACCAAGTAGTGGCACATTTCTATTTGAAGGCCAAAATATCAATCGCTTTAAAAACCGAGAGCTCGATACCCTCCGTAACGAACGTTTTGGTTTTGTTTTTCAACAGTTTTTTATGAATGCCAATGATTCCGTAGTTGATAACGTTGCGCTACCTCTAAAAATTTCAGGTGTTGGCTTGCGCGAAAGGCGCAGGCACGCACTTGAGATGCTTAAAGAGGTTGACCTCGTTGACAAGGCTAAGAATCGAGCCCGTGACCTAAGCGGTGGACAAAAACAGCGTGTTTGTATTGCGCGAGCTCTTATTACAAAACCAGACGTTATTTTTGCAGATGAACCAACCGGCAATCTGGACAGCGTTACTGGTGGTCAGGTAGAAAAAATGTTGCTTGATTTGAACAAGAAAAAAGACATTACACTGATAATAGTTACACACGATGACGATTTGGCTAAAAAGTGTAAACGACAAATCTACATCAAGGACGGCCAGATCCAGAAGGGTGGCAAATAATGCGACTATGGGATGTCATTGCTACCGCTAATGGAAACTTGCGTAGAAGTAAATTGCGTACTTTTTTAACTATTTCGGCCGTTCTCATTGGCGCATTAACCCTTATGCTGACCACTGGTGTTGGTGCTGGCTTAAAAAGTTATGTTGATGAGCAGGTTAATGCTGTCGGTGCCAAGGATATTTTGATAGTCCGCGTCAAGAACGAGAGTAATCCGATTAGCTCATCATCAGAACCACAAGAATACGATCCCAACGCTAAACCACAAAGTCAGTTTACGCAGCCCCTGCTCACTGATACTGACATTGAAACAATTCGTAATACTGACGGCATCATTGAAGTAACACCTGTCTACGGCATTCAGGCGCAGTATGTTCGAACAGGCGATAAAAAATTTCAAGCTGACGTGAGTCAAACCGCAAAAGGCGTTAATCAACCGCTTGTTGCTGGTCGACTCGTTGATGTTGACTCTGACCGGTATGAGGTAACGATACCGAAAGAGTTTGTGTCTGCACTTGGTTTTTCAAGCACTGACGAGGCACTTGGCAAAACTGCCATATTTGGCTTTAAGGACGCCGGAGAACAAATATTCGAGATGGATGCAAAAATTGTTGGCATACAAGAAACCAGCATTATTAATGGCAACCAAATATCCAGTAACGTATCTTTCATGAGATCTGCCTTCGATAAGGCCTACGCAGGCATTCCAGACAGTCAGCGAAACAAATACGCCATTGCGAATGCGCGCTTTGATAATTCTGAAAATGGTCGTAACGTAGAAGAGATCCAAACAGATCTCAGTAATCAAGGATACACCGCAACGACTCTTGATGACATCTTGGGTGTCGTAACAAGTATTATTGACGCAATTACAACCTTCTTAAATATTTTTGCAGGTATTGCCTTAATTGCCGCTACGTTTGGTATTATCAACACATTAATGATGGCTGTACAAGAACGTACACGAGAAATTGGCCTCATGAAGGCACTTGGTATGGGCAAGACAAAAATTTTCATGCTGTTTAGTGTTGAGGCTATATCAATTGGTTTCTGGGGTGGCTTGATTGCGCTTGGAGTTGCAAATATTGTTGGCCGTATTGGCAGTAATATTGCAGCTAAAACGTTATTTAAGGATTTTGCAGGTCTTGAGCTCTTTTCTTTCCCTGCTCTGTCAATGGTTGGTATTATACTTGTGATTATGCTCATCGCTTTCCTAGCGGGTGCATTGCCAGCAAGGCGAGCTAGTAAACTTGACCCCATCGAAGCACTGCGTTACGAATAAGCATATCCCCTAGGCATTATTATGTTTTTTATTGTTCTACCGCTTATCACCCTGGTTACTTTGCTAATATTCTATAAACTAGTCTTTCTACGCAATCCTACACGTAGTGTACCCAAACAAAGAGTTATTGTGTCACCTGCTGACGGTAAAGTTATTATGGCTCAACCATACTCTAGCAATCAGCTCCTGCTACATAAGGGCAATAAGCCTAGCAAGGGCTCGGTTCATACTTTGACTGGCAGTGTTGGCACCGAGGGCTACGTAGTCTCAATTTTTATGAATATCTTCAATGTCCATTACAATCGTATCCCGTACGATGGCACCGTTATTCAGATCAAACACAGCCAAGGGAAGTACATACCAGCTCATACACTAAAAGCCAGTTTTAAAAATGAAAAGACCGAGACAATCATTACTAGTAAGTCTATGACCATAAAAGTAATCCAGGTTGCCGGCTTTTTGGCTCGTCGGATAGAAACATATGTGAAAAAAGATGACCACGTAAGAACTGGGCAAATTCTAGGTAGAATTAACTTTGGCTCACAAGTTACCGTCATCCTGCCGGTCAATGTTACGCTCAATGTGAAAAGTGGTGATAAAGTCAAAGCGGGAGAATCAATCATTGCGTATCCTCGTTAAAAACCTTGCTAATATACTGACCACCTTCAATCTACTATGTGGAACTTTTGCAATCTTTTCCGCACTTAATCAACAGTTTATTCTTGCTTGTTCACTAATGGTTGTCGGGACTTTTATTGACGTACTAGACGGCTACGCAGCACACAAAACCAAAAATACATCGCAACTTGGCGAGAATCTTGACATGCTAGCCGATCTTACGACATTCGGCTTAGCCCCAACGATAATGCTGTACGTGTACTATGATGCAGATTTATTTATAACGATCAGTTCTGTTATGCTCCTCATTTGTGGTGCCTGGCGCCTGGCTCGGCAGGCTACACAGAAGCCTAGTAACTATCTTGTTGGGGTCCCCATCGATATCAGTGCCTACCTAGTCAGTGTCCTCGTACTCTTTGATGCAACTATAGCTCTAGCAGGTTTTTCAGTGATTGTTCTATCAAGCCTTTTTATAAGCAGACTGAGAGTGCCTCGCCTCATTAAGCGTTAGTTTTATTATTTGCCTTCACAAACGCTTCAGTTGAAAGCGCATCGCAAACTACGTCCTTGCCAAATTCTTCGAACATCCTTGTTGTTTGTGATGGCATGGCTTGAAGTGCAGCGTACTTTATATCCTGAAGTTCTGGAGTTAGCCTAAAGCAAATGTGACAGTCGCTCTCACCAACAAGGTTTGGACTACTCAAGTTGAAGAAAATATTTAGTTTTTTATCCAAGCTATCTAGGCCCTCGTTGTGCTGCTCCTTTGTAATAACCGCGTGATAGACAATAGCTGAGTGATTTGTCCGTTTTTGAGCTTCAACCGCCCACATGCAGACCGCCTTATGGTCATCATGACCCGTCATGCCATCGTGTCCAAAGGTTAGAATTGTGTCTGGCTGGTACGTGTCAATCAATTCACAGATGCAAAGCACGCCGTCTTGCCCAGCTTCATCACAACAATTATCCTTAAAATCAAGCCAGTGATGTTTCTTGACCCCAATAGTTTTGAGGGCCGCTTCTAGTTCGATTTTACGCACATTTGCGAGTTGATGGGCCGGCCATTTTGATTCATCTTGCATGCCTCTTTCACCTTTTGTTGCAGTTACACAGATTACCTCTTGACCATTCCGTACCGCCGCCGTCATTATCCCGGCAGAGGTAAAAGTCTCGTCGTCTGGGTGCGCCCAAACACCCAAAATCGTGCCGAGTTGCCTAATATCAGAGACAGATGTAATCCGCCCCATGACATTTACGCAAGCTCTTTTTTTAGCTTTTCAATTAAATCTACTGGCGTAGGATCAAGATTATTGAGTAGAGCTGTATAGAGGCTCACAAAATCACCCAGCGTAATTACCCACAAAAGCTGTTCAAGAATATTAGAACCTCTGGCTTCTACCTTAATTGGGGCTGGCATCTTGCCAGATAGTAATCGCCCTGAGACTTCAAAGCGTTTTTTAACTTGTGAATGGTCAAAACTCGACTGCAAAAATATAGGTGCATACGGTTTTTCTGTTGGATGACTACTCCAGCCCAAGAATTCATTGTGGTTAAATTCTGGCAACTGGTTACACCAGGCTACGTTCTTGGCATTCTCATTAAAGTTTATTTTCCATTTATACGCCGCAGGAAAGAGCGTTCCGGCATAGACGACTGGTGACTTGCCAACTACATCCAAAGCAATCTGTTTAGCTAGATTTTGGCTCGCAGGAACGTCTGCATTCCAAGATTGACTTTCAGTCTTCAAGTAATCAGCTGCTGATTTTAGATCTGAAACTACGCTGTTCTTTATCAGCCCTACACCTGCCAACAATTGGACAAGCGCAGCAAAGTTATAAAAAACTGCCATCCGCGGCTGGAAATCACCAGGAAGCTCAAAAAATAGATAACTTTTATCTCGTGCAATTTCTGCTAATTTTCCACCAGCACTTATAACCGCAATTTTCGCACCAGCCGTTTCGGCTTTTTCCAGGGCAGACAGAGTTTCCTCTGTGTTTCCTGAATAACTTGACGCTATGAATAATGTTCCCTCGCCAACGTAATTTGGAATGTCATAGCTTCTAGCTATCTCAAACGGCAGATTAAGTTTGGGCCAAGTCGAAATGAAAGTTGCGGCCAGTGCAGAACCGCCCATACCAGCCAAAACAACATTTTTAATCTCTACTGAACTAATGTCTACTTCGTACTCTTGTTGTAATTGCTGCCACTGCTTCGCTGCCACACCCAGTGCATCACTCTTATCTCGTCCGTGAATATATTTAAGATCATCTAGCACTGCTTACTCCTTTTATTTCGCTTTTGCTTAAGCTATACTTTTGGTATTATATCCATTGTAAACTATTGGGTATCATTAAGGGACAAGTAAAGGGGTGGTATGTTTGGGAACGATAAAGACGACAAAAAAGATGACAATAGTCAGCCAATCAGCACACAACCAGTAAACCCTGGTTTGCTTGGCATTGACGATGACAACGATTCCAGCGCTTCAAGTGCCTCCCCCGTACAAGAGCCTACATCATCTCCCTTACCAGGTGCTCCAGAACCACCCGTGGTAAGTGCGCCTGATGACCCAGCCCCAAGCACACCTAGTGATGATTCGTCCGACCGACCTACGAGTACTATAGACCCCGTAACAAGCGAGCCAAGCACTCCAGCTCCTTCGTTCGATTCAGCGCCCAGCAGCGACGTCGCAGTAGCCCCAGAATCAACAATGCCTGACTCTAGCGATGATCTTGTCGACATTAAAAGGCAGGCCCTCCAAGAGCTTTCTCCACTTATAGACCATCTAGATCAAGACCCAGAAGAAAAATTCAAAACTACCATGATGATGATTCAGGCATCAGACGATAAAGACCTTATTCCTCATGCATTTAAAGCTGCTAAGGAAATTACTGACGAAAAACAGCGCGCTCAAGCACTATTAGACATCGTTAATGAAATTAACTACTTTACCCACAAGTCCGAAGACTAATCATTCTTTAGTCAAATCGCTTCTTGCCCAGCCGCCGTTGTGGCGGCCAAAGTTTTCGTTAATTTCGGCTTGCGCGTTTAGTCGTTGCTCGTTGGGCCAGTATGAGGTATCTCTGGTGTTTCTGGTCCGGTCGTTGGAGTAGCACTTGAGTTATCAGTTGTAGCTTGACTACCAGTGCTTGAATTATCACTTATGGATTGGTTACCTTCTGTACTTGTCGCTGAGTCACTCCGTTGTGTCTCGTCTGTGTTTGAGCTTGGAGAGCTTTGTGCTGGCTGATCCGAATCGGAATCTCCTGATGCCTCTGACGATTCATCCTGCTGTGTTGTCGCGGTACTTGAGTCATTGTTCGTAAAGAATTTTCTATATATCCAGCGCCCACTAAAGAATAGCACTGCAGCAATTAGTAGTGTCAGTATCAGGGCGGCTAGCGCCAAAAGCCAGGCGATACCACGACGTTCTTTTTGGGTTGATTGGTAATACTCCTCAACCTCAGTTGGTACTTGAGTAGTTGCTGGGCGTGTTCGGTTACGATTCCAGGGTGCTTTCACCATAGTTATCTCCTGTTATATGAGACCAATAATAATACAAACTGGCTTTTAACGCAAATTTAAGATACTTATGATTATACCCTCCTACACCTGACGGACGTGGATATATCACACGCTAATTGCTGATAGCCGCAAAGTGGTTTGCTACCTGAGTTGGGGTAAGCACACTGGCATAAAAAGCCACGAGTGTCATATTACCTACCCACGGATAGCCAGTGCCGGACAAACCAGGGCGAAAGCCTAGCCCCAACGACCCACTTCCGTTACCTGCGCGCGTTCCTGATGGGGTGTTTGCTTGCGCAAGCAAGGTGCTGTCTAAGTAGAGCTTTAAGTTTGAGCTTGTGGCGTCCATAGTCATCACAACATGATGCCACGCAGACCTTGTCATGGTGCCAGAGGCCATCATATAGACTGTGTCTGAGCCTGTAGTAACCAGGCCTTAGAGAGTTTGAGTAGAGCCAACATATGAGATTGACCACTCGTGACTAGAGCTTGCGTTTTGCTTTGCAACCACAAATCTTTGGTTAGCCGCATTTTCTGACCCATAGCACCACAACTCAATGCTAAACGTCGTTGATGACCACAAGTTATCGTCCCCCACTGTCCATCCTGATAATGAAGCCCCCGATAAGCCAAGTGCTGTATACGATGCACTAGGACCAGCCAGAGCGTAGCTTAAGCCAGAGCCCGTCCCTGATCCATTTTTTGACCCAATAGACTCAACCAAGTTACCAGAACTTTCTTGCATACGCCAAAAAGCTGCCGGGCTGTCATTTGTAACCACTTGGGTATATGGCAAAGCCGTTGTTAAGGCCGCGGCATCGATTTTGCCAGGCATGCGTTGGCGTCCATAGTTCATGCCTTAATTGTACCTCGCATACATTTTTTCCTTACATACCCTGATAGCGAACAATCACAATACCCGCAGCACCATCATGAGCTGTAGCAGGAGAGCCCTGGCCGCCGCCACCACCGCCGCCACGATTCGCTACAGGAGCCGTACCGGCTACCCACACCGAATTATTATTCGAATATGCGCCACCACCGCCAACACTTGATCCTCCTGCGCCACCAGAAGCACCCGAGCCACTCGTTTGCAAACCCTGGCCGCCGCCACCGCCTGCATACCATAATGCACTACCAGTAATTGATGATTGAACACCGGTACCTCCTGCGCCGCCTGCAGGCGGTGAGGTTGCATTGGGCGTCGAGTTACCTCCGGTACCCCCTGCGCCACCACCGCCACCACCTGTATAGCGAGGACCGTATGTCACACCTCCTGATCCGCCGGCATAGCCCTGACCTACTGTTCCTGTTCCGCCACTTGCTGCGTTGTAGCCACCACCACCCCCGCTACCACCATTCTTGGCAGATGTACCACCGCTCGAGTCATAGCCACCACCGCCACCACCAATAGCCGTAAAACTATTAAATGTCGAGTCTCCTCCATTTGAGCCATTTGTTGATGTAAATTTTGCTCCGCCAACACCAACCACTATCGCATAGCTACCTACTGATAAATTTGTTGAGCCGGCCAACACTCCTCCTGCGCCACCACCACCGTATGTACCGCCACCACCACCGCCTGCAACTATCAAATAGTCAATGGTTACAACTTCGTATACGGTAAGTGTGCCAGATACGGTAAACGTATGAATCTTGTATGTAATACCCCCTGTCGTCGTATCTGTTTCCATTCCGCCAGATGCTAAGACAGTATAACCAGATACCGTGGGATTAACCCTGCCGGGCAAACGAGAGCGTCTAGTAACACTCATGTCACCACAATCCGTTCGACTTCTCCGGTAATATTAATGACGTTTGCGGTTGCCGCATAGGCACGCAAGACCGCACCGTTATCGTAAAGCCACCCAGCAACAACAAGTACAGACCCAGACTGGCCTGGAATGGAGACTTTAAGCTCGTCGTCTGGTGATGTCGTACCACCAAGCTGCATTGTGAGTGCTACCGTAGAGGCAGACGTGTTAAATGCGTACACAAATATCCTATCTACAGCACCGGAAGTGCTCGTGGCAGTGTGTATTGTTGTTCCGGGCGATGATGTAGCCGTAACCTTGATTGGACGACCATCTGTTGATGCAGATAATTTAACCTTGGAAACACTTGTGCTCATGAGAATGCCTGACCCAAAAGAATAATGTTACCTTCGTCCAGAACACCACCCGCTCCCGTCGCCCCCACGGGCCCTGTAGCACCTGTACTGCCCTGACTACCA
>CAZOUW010000025.1:0-9640 GCA_964583075.1 uncultured Candidatus Saccharibacteria bacterium
CTAATACACCCCAACCTATCATCTTCACCCCTTATTTAGTTACATTTTATGGCTGAGCGTCTTGGTCTAGAACTTTGATTACAGGGATAAATGGGACAAATGAGACACGAAACGGGTATGTCTCATTTTATAAAATTATTTCTGTTCCATCTGGAGCTTTGAGCGTCCTTTCGTTGCCTTTATCTGTAACCTTGCTACTTGTTTGCTTGGGCTTCAACTTCTTGCTCTTTATAACCAGCTTTTTCAGATCTTCTTCGCCCTCGTATGCTTTTACGCGGCCATTTAGATAGCCAAGCCGATATGAGATGCCGTCACTCATGAGTCGCCAATTGGTTTCCTCTAATGCGCTATCGACTAGCTTTTTCAATGTCTTTCTGCTGTCATAATCATTTCGGTCAGATTTACTGTCAAGGCAGCTGAAGCCTACATAAACATCGCGCCCCATCTCGGGTTTATCCAAGTGGAACTCAATATAACCAGATTTTTCGAGTGGTTCGGATAGCAGAGGTATCAGTTCTGCAATCTTTGGCTTCTTCATTTCCTTTACAGCATCATAAATGTGCTTGTTATCTTGCTTTTCCTTCATTTCCTTGCCGAGTCGAGCCATATCCTCAAACCCTTGCCTGATAGCAAATAAGTGATCCCGGAACTCTTTGTCGTGCAAACAGTAGTGGGCACGGTCTTTTTCGAAGTCTGGATCCATTTTTTCTTCTTTAGTGCCAATATCTAACTTCTCTTTGAAGCTGTGCTTACATTTAGGGCAACTGTAGGTAATAGTGATGAATTTCTTGGATTCAGTTGTTTTATGGGTTACTTCAGTACTACATTTTGGGCATAGCGTTGGTTTAGCCTTCCAAGCGGTGCCATCTTCCCAGAATGCGCTGTTTTTATCACAGTGCGGGCATTTCAGCATGAATAACACTTCTTCCGGGTCATCATACTTAGAATTTTCACGCCGATGCATGAGTGATTTATCGATAATTCGGAGCCCCTGCTTCTTGCAGTGGCTACATAGTGGCTCTTCGTGCAGTCGAGCAGCTGCAATTTGATTATCCTTTGCTTCATCTCGAGAAATCCATTCACTGATTTGCTGCTCACGATTTTCGTAACGACGGAGCAACTCGTTACCGATGGTCTGCATATAGAAGACGTTTAAAAGGAAGGCATTGCCTGGGCGGTCGATTTTCTCATCTTTGGGCAGCTTTTCTTTGAATTCATCATGGAATTTATCGTAATAACCGATGTGATCACGGGCATAATCAACCGTTAAACGGTCGTACAGGTCCTCGTAATACTGGCGTTCTTTAGTATGCTGGTACATACATACATTTTACGATGCGTTGGAATAGTTATTGAACCTTTTTAAGTGTTATAGTTCCGGTTCGATTCCGAGCGTTGAAATACGTACCCTTAACAGAGCCATTTCTCCTAAAAACTAGATTAGCGGTACCATCGTGTGGTTGCATATCTTTATCGGCTATTGCGCTGAATGGATCATTAGTATAGCTGTAGGTAAGTCGAGTTGACTTGCCGTCTATATCAAATTGACTAGCCGTGTAGGAATAAGAGTGGGATGTCTCATTCGAGGTAGTCGTATAAATCACCATTTTCGTCCAATCTTGAACAACCTCAATCTCGAGAGGTATTTTTGTTTTCTTGTACGAAGAGACTAGTTCGCCCTTGTACTTGCCGTTGATATTTGTAACAGTTGGAAACCCTATATACTTCAGCGCGGTTACTTTCCATGCTACTTTGTTGTATACGACAAATAAGAGCCCGTAGAGGAATCCAAAGGATGGTCCTGCGCTAATCCATGGCTCCAAATCACTCAAGGCGTCTATTTGACCAATTAAACTGTTTGCGAGCGGGGTAAGTAGTGCACAAAGGAGTCCGATAACCATGTAGGCACGAAGCCGCTCAACATTGACTGCGTATGAATGCATTCCGCTACTCATATCAGCTCACCATCTCTTCCGCTAGTGCTCTGGTGACAGTTTTCGCCGTTACTGCTGAAAAGTTGCCGGGGTCGGTAACGAAAAGATCGTGGATACCGTCTACTGATGTGAATTTTGAGAAATCAACTGATAGTAACCACCCGAGTAATGCCGTCAGCCTTGTATGGTGATCATCGCTAAAGACCTCATTCGGAGCATTATATGTCATGCATTCAAGTAAATATCCAGGCGCATGGCTCGGGTCAACCCTTCCTGACTGTACAGCTCTCCGCTTAAGTTGTTTCAATTGTCTAACTGCAGGTTTGTAGTTGTTACTGGTGGCAATGTTTTTTGCTTCACCATTGGCTATATGAACTTTGGGATAGTTAATGATTACCGGTCCTTTTTGTGTGAAGATTTTAACACCTTCAATATATTGACCCTTGGTAGTACTGTCGTAGCTAGTATATATTCTATGTTGAATTGCTGGCACAACGTCCGCATCTACATAACCATCTGACTTGTCTACGCGGATGCATTTATTTTTTGCATTTACCTTGTCTGAGCCGAAACGTCCGACGAGTGCAGCTAAAGCATCCGCCCTTAGTTCTTTTGCGCCATATGTGGCGCTTGAATGGTCATTGTCGTAAGCCAATTTCTGTAGCAGCGGCAATCGACTTGTATCGGCAATCCATGATGATCGAAGCATAACAACAACGTCAACGTCCGCATCACCTCGTATATTCGTTGCATTAGCATACGAGCCTTGCAAAAAGATATCAATGTTATGTCGCTTGATATTTTCGTTATTCTCTAGGGCTACTTTAACCGCAGCATAAGTTTTCGCCATAGAATCTTTTGCTCCGGGTGAGGCCCAGTTTTGTGCGTCAGTAGTAGATACTGGCATATATTTACCCTCACTTTCGTGTTTATAATAGTCTCTCGTTGGTTTTCGCTAGGAGACGCCTAGGCAAATTTTGGTTTTTGGACGACTTGCACAACCTTACCGGCAATAAGCGCTTCGTCTTGGTCTTCTGGGTGGATGAAGATAGGGTCAAAGTGCTCTGAAGACTCAGAAACTAGGACGATTCTTCCGCGCTCACGGAGAAAACGCTTGATGTTTGCTAATCCATTGACAATAGCAACTACGCAGTCGCCGTTGTTAGGCTGAGTTATAGACCTGTCAACGACCACATAGTCACCATCATTAATTGGCTTACCGTCTATTTTTGTCCGGTTCATCGATTCACCAGAAGCTACAATTGCATATAGATCCTTATACCTGTTTGTATTTAGGAATCTGCTGGACACATGGATATAGCCCATATTCTCATCTGCTGCGAAATTGGAAGCAGGACCGCAGTTAGCAACACCTCTAACAGGTATTGAAATAAGCGACTTGCCATCGCCCAGAATCCGATTATCTACATAGTTCTTAATGGAGCTCCGGGCAGGTTTAGTTCGCGGAAGGTAGCTGATTTTCCCAGCCTCATATAGCTTGCGCCAATGGAACTTAACAGTTTGTGGGTGCTCGCCTTTGCCATCTGGATCCATCATACGGCCAATCTCGCGGATACTAAGACTATTGAGGTCGTGCTCATCTGCGATTTTCAGTAGAATTGTTGATTTATCTGATGTCATGTGTTCGAGTTTATCAGAGTTTGGTAGAGTTGTAAATAGCTGTCAACGTTGACACATAATTTTGTTGTTGACGCTGCATTTAGCACCTGTTATTCTGAAGTTACGCACAAGCGTTTACATTAACAATCTAGCTACACAGTTCCAAGGAGTTAACCGAAGCTCAACATATGAGCGCCCCCGAGGAATTGGTCATAATCTTATCCAAACGGATACGACAAGAGGTATATTTCACACTGCATCAGCAGTCGTAGGAAACGGCCCAGTTATGATTAATTCTTTAGTGGTGCTTTTGTATTTGTCTTGGAAATCACCTCGAAGAATTTGTGGTTGGTATAACTACAAAGGAGACGAGGCATGGTAGCTTCTAATCAGCTCAAGATTGAGCACGTAAAAATATCAAAACTAAAAGCGGCTACGTATAACCCGCGTACCTGGAGCGAGGAGACTAAAAAGCAACTGACGGATAGTATCAGTCAGTTTGGTTTGGTCGATCCGTTGTTGGTAAACGGCGCAGCAAACCGCAAAAACATAGTAATAGGTGGGCACTTCCGCCTTCATATCGCGAAGGAGCTAGGCTATAGAGAGGTGCCAGTTGTGTATCTGGATATCTCTGATGAGGCTCGTGAGAAAGAGCTCAACTTGCGTTTGAACAAGGCACTCGGCGAATGGGACTGGGAGCTACTGTCAGAGTTTGACGAGTCTTTGCTAACAGACGTTGGTTTCAGCAGCGAAGAGCTGGACACTATCTTCGATATCGAAGTGGATGAGCCTGATAATTTTGACTTAGAAAAAGAGCTCAAGAAGCTCGACATCAAGAAAGTTGAAGCTAAAAAAGGTGACGTCTACAAGCTGGGTGATTCTCGTCTGATGGTTGGTGATAGCACCATACCAGAGGATTTTGATAAGCTCATGAACGGCGAATCAGCCGACATGTGCATGACGGATCCTCCTTACATTTTAGATTACCTACACGCTAAACGTGGCGGCAAGCCAACAACTGGTTTTGGCGCTAAAAAGAACCGACGCTACCTTGAAACAGATGTATTGCCAGATAACTTTACTGAGCTATGGATGGCTAACGTCGCTAAGTACGCCAAGCCCGACTACAGCATCATAGTGTATGAAAATTGGAAGAATCTCCGAGTAATATGGGCCGAGATGGAAAAGTACTGGAAAGTCAAAAACATGATCGTCTGGCACTTGCCGAATCGACACCAGGGCTTCAGTGCAAAATACAAATTCTTCAGTAAGCATGACATTGCGATGGTTGGTGGCAGTGGTAGTGTCCCTTACAACCACACCGATGAGCCTGATGGTCTGCAAGAAGAATTTGAGACCGCCCTCTATGCTATAAGCGGAAAACCGCAATGGGAAGGCTACAAAGGCGGTAAGAAGTACCAGCCGACAGATTTCATTGAGTTTCAGGCCAGTGATGAGAAGCACTCTGGACAAGGCGTGATATTCGGTACGAAGCCGTTAGAAATCCTGATCCCATATATCAAGGTGCTCACTAAGCGTGGGGATCTAGTGGTAGAGCCCTTCTGCGGTAGTGGATCAACACTTATTGCCAGCACGAAGTTAAAACGGCGCTGTTACATCATGGAGAAGTCTCCTGTATACGCTGAAGTTGCTATGAAGCGCTGGGAAAAGCTGACTGGGCTCAAGCGGGAGAAGCTGTCATGAGCAGAAACCAGTTGGCGGATAAAAAGCGTTTACTCGCAAAACTCGAGAAGACGCCAATAGTTGAGGCAGCCTGCAAGGCGGTTGGGCTGCCTCGCTCAACCTATTACCGCTGGCGTAAAGACGATCCGGACTTTGCCGAACAATGTGATGAAGTGATTGAACTGAGCGTTGGTAGGATTAACGACTTAGCTGAATCGCAGCTAATCAATGCTATTAAGAATCAGAATATGTCTGCCATTACATTCTGGCTCCGGCATCATCACCGCAGTTACCGCAATCGCATGGAGGTTGATGCACGTATACAGGCGGTACAACAAGAATTAACACCAGAGCAATCTGCTCTGATAGAAAAAGCCCTGCAACTCGCAGGCATTGCTACTAATGAAGGAGAACAAGACGATGATAAACGATGATTTAATGCGAAAGCTATTTACAGATAAAACAATACGAGCGGAGGTTACGGCCAATAGCCATCTGTACTTCTTCTCGACTTACTTTGCGAACTACATGGAGTACGAGATATCTGATCTGCACCGTGAACTGTTTGCGCTAACGGAACAGGATAAAACACCACTTGCAGTGGTGATGGCTTTTCGTGGTTCGGCAAAGTCCACTATCATGACGATGAGCTACCCTATTTGGGCAGTGGTCGGTCGACAGCAAAAGAAGTTTGTAGTTATTGCAAGTCAAACGCAGTACCAAGCTAGAGTGCACTTGACCAACATCAAGCGTGAGCTAGAGAGCAATGAGCTTTTGGCCAATGACCTTGGGCCGTTCGTCGAGCAGCGGGAGGAATGGGGTTCTACCTCACTCTTCATCCCAAAGTACAACGCTCGCATCACAGCAATCTCTACAGAACAAAGCGTTCGTGGCATCCGTCACGGTGCTAAGCGTCCAGATCTCATAATTGCCGATGATGTTGAGGACGTGCAGTCTGTAAAGACCCGTGAAGGCCGTAACAAGACCTTCGACTGGTATACAGGAGAGATAATCCCTGCAGGTGACACCGATACCAAGCGAATCGTAGTTGGTAACCTCTTGCACGAAGATTCGTTGCTGATGAGACTTAAGGATTTAATTGAACGAAACGAAATTGATGGCTCATTCATCGAGTGGCCGATTGTTAAGCAAGGTAAAAGCACTTGGCCAGGCAAATTCCCTGACAAAGCAGCAGTAAAGCGCATGGAGCGTAGTGTAGCTAGTCGTATCGCTTGGGAGCGTGAATACATGCTTAATCTGGTCGCTGATGATGACCAAATTATTGAGCGCAAGATGATTCAATACTACGATGAGTTACCACCACTGTTACGCGGTCAATACAGACGGATAATTATAGGTGTAGACTTGGCTATCTCGGAAAACGACAAAGCAGACTTTACGGCAATTCTGATATTAGATATCCGTGGCTCAGGAAGTGACCAGCGAATGTACATTAAGCCAAATATAGTTAACAAGCGAATGTCGTTCCCTAAAACTGTTAGCTTGCTCAAAGAGACGAGCGATAATTATAGATATCCGAAGCTGTACATCGAACAGACTGCCTATCAGGCAGCGGTAGTTCAGCAGCTTTCGGCAGATGGACTGGATGTGCAAGGGGTTACACCACACTCAGATAAGCGCTCGAGGCTCAATATGATAGCCGACAAGATTCAGCGTGGTGTAATTCTGTTCCCGCACAATGGTGCTGAAGAGTTGATAATGCAGCTCGTAGGATTCGGTGTCGAAAAGCACGATGACCTTGTAGATGCGCTAACAACGGCTGTTTTGGAGTTTGTCCGCGACGACAACAAGGGAGGTGCAGCAAAATTCGTGAAAGCAAGTGATTTGTTTGGCTATAATCCGTTCGATCGCACTAAACCAAGCAAAAGATCACGTGACTATTGGAGCCGGAGATTAGATGACTGGAACGAAGCAACTTCAGGAGACTGGTAGAACTTAGTCTATGGTTGCAACGAGCTTCTTGTATATTTCAACCATAGCGAGAGTGTCTAGTTTGCAATACTCTACTAAGTCATTAAATATGGTCTCTTTTTGGTCGGCACGTTTTTCGTCTAACACTGCCTCCATCCATAATCGTTGGGCGGAGCCACCTTCTTGGATTCCAAGCTCTTTGTAAGATAGCTCAGGAACAACAACCGGTAAAACTTGCTTAATACTAGCGCTGCCGTTGAAGCGAGGGTCGTCATACCATTTTTTCTTGAATGGAATCATTAAATCTACAACTCTGTCGTTTATAGCTTCCATTTGGTCTTTTAAGTCTGGGTACATGTCTCCGAGTTCAGAGTTCCGAGCTTTCTCGAATCCTTCGTACCAAACCAGTACAGTTCCTTCAGTTCCAATGTCCTTAAGCAGTTGCTCGGCTAGTGGCCTAGAAGGGTCAGAGTTCTCTCGGTGTAAATATTCACGTTGCTCCAACTCTGAATCAGCAGTCTGCACTAAATGTAGTGAATACTGGAATGGGATCTGCTGGTAAGGTCTATGTCCATCGAAGTAGGGTACAATGCTCATCATTGTTTCGTAGTCTAAGAAATACAGCGGGAATTTAAATTCGTCTAAGAATTGTTTAATCTCACCATGCTGAACAGTGGGTTGTAAGTCGTCTGGGTATTGATCGGGTTCTTGAGGAACGATATTCTCATATATCTTTAGCCAGTCGTATTTAGAGCCGAGCTTAGCGAGTGCAGGATCAGGGTCTGGCATTTGTTGTTTCTTCGCAGTTTCTAGAGCCATTGGCATATATCTAGCCGTTAATTCACCCTTTGAGCGTACATCTTCAGTAATGTCTGTAATCTTAGTGATTTCATCTGCTTTTATCTCACCACTGCGAACGTATTCTTTATTTACATGAATGACATAAATATTTTTAACTGAGTATCCAGCGCCTTCCAGTACCGCAGTCTGGTAAGCAAGGTCGAATATGTGTTCGGGCTTCGCACTAGTACTAGCCTTGATTTCGTACAAGTCAACTTCCTTGTCGCCAACAAAGCTGACAATGTCAGATATACAGGTGAAATCTTGCCACACAAAACGTGGCTGGAATAATACTTGATCACCACGCTCAATTGCCGAGTTAGTGCGCCCAGGCATTGACCAATAGCTTTGCTCTGAATCATCAAATGAGAATCCAATACTTACGCCTTCCGGGAACAAAGCTTCTGCATATTGTTCAAATTGGTGACCAGCATCAAAGATTACCTGTTGATTCTCGTCAACAGGTGGTATTAATTCTGGTTTGTTTTTCTTTATCCATATCCAAGCGGGGTGTTTGAGGAAAAGCATATAGTCAGACTTGGATATTTGCATGTTATGCAGTTACCATAGCCATGACTTCTGTAAAGGTGCTTGCAGCACCAAATTTAACGCTATCACTACTAATTTTTTCGAAATGCCTTCTGGCGCATTCGATTTTAGCTCTCTCAACTTCGCGTAACTGAAGGTCGCTGGTGTCGCCTTTAGTTTCAGCGACAAAGTAAATATGCTTAACACTTCCTTCGCGGAATGCGATTGCCCAGTCAGGATTGTATTTGCCCATAGGTGTATTTATGTAAAAGCCACTTGGTAGTTTTACATATAGCTCAACAACTTCGGCAGTATCCAGTTCTTCACCTAGTTGCTTTTCGACATTCGAGTCATAGCGTAATTTATCAAACAAATGCTTCTTAGCATCGGCAACGTTCTTGCCGTACTCACCGCCGATAGTTGCATCGACGAATATCTCTTCTGCATTCCACGCTTCATCAAGCTTGTCATAGGTAATGTGCTCAATAATCGTGCTGGCTTTTTGCTCATCAATAAGCTTAATTGCTTCACGAATGAATTCTTCAGGATTTTTCTTGAAACATGAAAATTGATCTGGATGAATATTTGTTAGTATCTTGGCTACTGCCTTACGGGTAAGTTTTGTAGGTTCTGCGATTTCACCAATTAGATCAAAAGTCACATTCTTTGCTGCTATTTCTTCAAGTACTACTTGCTTACCAAGATGCTTCTTCATTTCAGGATTATTTTGCTTCGTAGAGTCAAGATAGCCTTCTGTAATTGTTACTAAAGTTTGTGAGACACGTAGATTTTTATTGAGACTATTCACGCATGATTCAATTAGCTTGTCTTCATTGAATGAAACGGTGTAGTAGGTCTTGGTGTTAATCTTTTCCCAAAGGCTTTTAAACTCTTTGCTGGCAAACTTTTCTTGGTCGAGGTTCAGTGTTGCTTTATTTCTTGCATCAGTAACGATAGGTTTAGCTTTTGGATCGTATACAGATTCAACAAGTTGCAAAACATTATCCGTGAAGGGCGTGAGCTCTTCATCAACATTCGCGATTAGCTCATTTACTTTTTCAGCTCGAAGATCTGGACTTAAGTCGTGATATTCATCGGTCAAT
>CAZOUW010000026.1:0-7223 GCA_964583075.1 uncultured Candidatus Saccharibacteria bacterium
TTCCAAATTTTCCACAACTTGTCGTTGCCTGGGAATATCCAGCTTAATATTGCTAGAGGCGAAAGAATCATTAAAGTAACTAAAATCATCTGTCTTAGTGCCATCACAAAGAACAGCACGGTTATTGAGGCAACTGCCGAAAGACCAAATAACAAAACAACTCCTATCAATCCTATTGCCATAGTGCTTGCTGCTAGACCGGCAACAAGTAAACCTCCCCCTCCAATACCTACAGCCAATAAACCGTCACCGCCTAAGCCTGGGTCAAAAAGAGAGGCCAGTGTGATATTGTTAGCGTTATCGCCAGTAACGGCTCCCAAGATAAGCCCCATGATGCCTTTGCCGACACCATTTGCAATATCAGCCATAATTGTGACTATCGTCAAAGAAAGACTAATAAATATAACTGCTGCCAGAAGTCTAGGCATAGCTCGCTTGACCGTGTAAGCATCTACAAATTTAAACCCTAGTGCCGTACTTATTACCATCACTAGCATTATCGGAATCAAGATTATGTAAGCTAGATTCCTCATGCGGCTCCAAGCATTTTTTACGGTACAGCCAGAACCATCAGGTTGGCACTTGTAGTAACTATCTGGGAGGTTAAGCAGGCTATTTAGTTGACTGTCGATAAAATTCAAAATGCCGCTAACTAGCTCAAGCGCTGGACACATCAGCCAACTAAAAGACCCCCCCTCGCTTTCGCAAGAGGGCTCAGGCCCTGCATCTTGTGTTAAAACACCTGGGTCCGATGAAGTAACTTTGGGCTCATTTGCGTTGCCGTCATATACTATTATGAAAGTCGGGTTGTCACCCTTATTGATTGCAATTTTTGCCGTAAAATCACTTACACAAGCATCCAGTAGCTCGGTAGGAGAGGAATTTCTAGATATACCGGAAACTTTTCCTGACAAGACATAAGGGCCGGTCGGTAGCGAGCTTACAGAAAAATCGCCGGTTCCGTCATTCTGCAGAGTAACATCAAAACTTCTGCTTCCAGAGCTAAGTTTGAGCGTTTGAACACCGCTGTTTGTGGTGAAGGGGAAAGCTGCACTTCTCAGACCAGACTTCTCACAGTATATCTTGCCGGCTATGTTGCCCGTGTTATTTTGTGCTTGCGCACTCAAGTCAATGTCAAAGTTTACGCTGGGTACCGAACTACCGCTTGCACATGGATCTACACTTTTTGTTGGCGTAAGCAGCTTACCGCTTGAATCTGTTACGCTGATTTCAAGGTTGAAGTATCCTGGCACGCCTTCTTTGTCGGAGCAGCCATGTAGATCAGTATTAAAGTCAGGGCTTTTGTCTTTAATAACTCCTGCTTTAAGGACAAACTCCGTATTGCCGCTATTCCTCGATACTAAATTGTACGGGAACCCTATAAGCTCGCTTCCTGGCTCATTTCTAGCTGGTCCAGTAGGTAATGCAGAAACTTTTATACCCGAGGGCAGGCTTCCAGAAACTGCTCTTAATCTAACCTCAACCACATCTCTGCCATAAAAGCTCAATATTGCATCTGCAGTTGCAGTATTATTTCTTAAGCCCAGCGCTATGGCCGTTGTTGCAAGAAGTAACGGAAGAATATATAGATACTTTCTTCTTTTTATCATATTAATTAAACTATAGCAGAATAAGTACAGATATAGAATTCCACTACAGGGCTAAAGTACCAACGGTTATTAATGTCGAAAACCGTCAAATATTGTTAAGCTTACCGTATATGTTTAATGTGTTAGTTTGTCACTAAAATTAATTTATGAAAGAATTAAAGAATGAATAGATTTTCCAAAATACTATTTGCAAGCATATCGACCATTGCGCTTGTCTCTGCTTTTCTAGTAATGAAAGCGAATGTTGCCTTTGCGGATGGGATTTGCCCGGATAAGCAAAAAGTCGAGGCGGGGGGAGTATGTTCGGATGGGGTGACAATACCAGATAAAGATCCTGCCCTACCTCTACATTGTCCTGGCTCGGCACAACAGGGGCCAATAGGGCCAACTTATTCCGTTACCTGCCCAGCCAGAACGGGGAGGGTTCAGTGTGTTTATACAGAACAGGATGGTCTGTGCAAAGACTTTCGAGGTAGAGTGGTGTTCGAAGCCAAGAAAGAGCAAGGCACCGACGTAGCTGCCAGTACTGCGAAACCAGTTGAGATTGACAAGGAGTGTGACAATATCAACGATCCCACTAGGCCTTGCCAAATGCTGGTTTATCTAAAGAACGGGATTAACTTTCTGAGTGCAGTTGCAGGTATAGCGATAACTTTCTCGCTCATCTGGGCTGGCTACCAGTATATGACGGCTCGTGCTAACGCCGGGATTGTGACGGCTGCCAAAAACAGGATAATCATGACCTTGGTGGCGCTTTTGCTTTACATCTTTATGTACGCCATTTTGAACTGGCTAATTCCAGGAGGCCTGTTCCCTTAATCAAAAGCACAGGTAACTTGTTAAAAATAAACATTAATGACAAAATAAAACCATAATGAAGCAAAATACAAAAAAGTTTCTTTTAGCCAGATTAGTTGCTGCAAGTGTGGTTAGTTTGCAGGCTTTTTGGCTAATAATGTTGGCTGCTGCACCAGCTCAGGCCGCTACGGCTGGTTGTTACCAGAACGATAACGGCAAGATAACAAAAGTTGAATGTCCTAACGAGTTTATTGCCGAAGTAGACAATGGGTCATGTTTCGTCCAAAGAGTCGCCAATGGTGCCACGCCATTCAACAAGGTTAGCTGTGGTTCAATCCAACAACCTTCTGCCCCAACGTCCGCTCCTGATAAAAGTTGTAATGCGGGCCGTCAAACGGTTTTGGGCATCCCAACCTGGTACAAATACCTCAGAGGCACACTTGATGAAGACGGCAAATGTAGCTTTAATCTAAAAGCGAGTAAGGACTTCTTGCCAATAGGCATTGCCGTTTTGGACATTATGATTAGGCTCGCCGGTCTTGTGGCAGTAGTGTTCATCGTCATTGGCGGCGTTAAGTATATTACTAGCCAAGGTGAGCCAGAATCTGCCAAAAACGCCAAGTCGACGATTATCAACTCTCTAATTGGACTGGTCTTGGTGTTAATATCTGTAGGTATCGTAAGTTTTGTGGGTAATAGGTTTGGGGGCTAATATGCTAGCGGCTATTAAACTTTTGGCACAAGCTATCAATCCAGATGAGCTGGAAATACCGAAGGCTAGCCTAGATACTAGAGTTGGGTCTGGCAGTACCTTGACAGATGCTCTACAGCTGGTACTTGCGATTGCTGGAGCCATAGCGTTTTTGATAATTGTCATTGCTGGGCTGCGCTATACTTTAAGCGAGGGCAATCCACAATCTACCAGCAAGGCCAAGAATACCATTATATATGCCTCAATCGGCTTGCTGATCATAGCTCTAGCATTCTCCATAGTCAGGTTCGTAGTAGGAAGGATTAGCTAGATATGAGAAAGCTTGCACTGCTTATGTACATCATGATCGGAATTTTGGCAGCAACGAGCCTGAGTGTAAAGGTTGCTGCTTTTGATCCTTTAGATAGCGCCTGTAATGGTGTTTCAGACAGTACGGTATGCAATGATAGGCAAAATACAAGTAATCCCGTCTCGGGGCCTGAAGGGATCATAGTTAAAGCCGCTAACCTCGTACTCTATGTTGTGGGTGTTGCCGCAGTAGTAATGATAATTTATGGCGGAATAAAGATGATTACTTCTCAGGGAGACCCCAAGGGTTTTTCTGGCGGTCGCGACACCATTATCGCTGCCCTAGTTGGCGTATTGATCGCGATTTTGGCCAAAGCTATAGTACAATTCTTTGTAGAAAGGACAATTAAATAATGAAACAAAGACTAAAAATGCTCATCTTGGGCTTTAGCAGCCTGTTTGCCATTGGTGTAACTTTGGCTCCAGTGGCTGTTCAAGCTAGCGCAGCTAGTGACGCAGTTTGTGAAGGACTCGGTGGCTGCAGTGAAACCGCAGAAGACCCGGGCATCAGCACGACCATCAAAAGGGTCATCAATCTGCTCTCGATTATTGTGGGTATTATTTCGGTAGTCATGATAATCATAGGTGGTCTAAAATATGTTACCTCTCAAGGAGATGCCAACGCTGTAAAATCTGCCAAAAATACTATCCTGTACGCACTGGTTGGGCTGATAGTAGTAGCTCTTGCTCAGTCAATCGTCCGCTTCGTACTAAATAAAAGCGGTGCAACAGGCGGCGGGTCATCGGTTCAGACAATTACCTGCCCCGACGGTAGAAAAGTAAGCGTTAACAGCGCAGCTGGTGGTGCAAGTACAGCTGAGCTTTGTAGATAAGAAGGAGAAAATGATCAAAATGCTGGCAAGAATTATCAAAAAAACGTACCTAGGGGTAGCTCTATTAGCTTTTGCGACTATACCATTTAGCGTAGTCGGGCAAGCGCAGGCTCAAGGCATTCAGGAAGGATTATGCTCAGGTATCGAGCTCGACCCGACGGGCGGGAGTGCATGTGGCGATGCTGACTCAAACAATAAAGGTGTCTCTAGTACGATTAGCTCAGTAATAAATATCTTATCTATTTTGGTTGGAGTAGTAGCCGTCATTATGGTGCTTTTTGGCGGTTTCAAGTATATCACTAGTGGTGGTGATTCAGGCAAGGTAACCAGCGCCAAGAACACCATAGTCTATGCATTAATTGGCCTAGTAATAGCAGCACTTGCTCAGGTAATTGTGCGATTTGTTCTAAGCAAAGCCACATCAACCAGTGGTGGTGGCGCAAACAGCTAGGCTATAAACCGATTGCCTAATGCATTAATAACTGCTATAAATAAGATTAATAAATAAGGAAAAATTATGAAAAAACTAATCAGCAAAATATCAACATTTTTCAGCTCGGCGTTACTGTTAGCGTCTTTTGCAGCACCAGTGCTTAGTCCAGTTGCGGTTCACGCTCAAGAAACGCCAGCCATAAAGCAAAAACTTTGTGAGGGGGCCAACCTCCAAATCGGTGATAACACTAACTGTGCAGACGAAGCCGCTCTAGAGTCTGAGAGCAATACTGCAGTCAACAAGACAATTACTTTTGTAATTAACCTATTCTCAGTAGTAGTTGGTGTCGTAGCAGTTATTATGATAATTTTTGCTGGTTTCAAATACATCACCAGTGGCGGCGACTCTGGCAAAGTTACTAGCGCCAAGAACACCATAGTCTACGCTGCTATTGGTTTAGTAGTTGTAGCGTTGGCCCAGTTTATTGTTAAGTTCGTACTCGGCAAAGCCAGCAGCACTACAAGCAACAATTAAAGCCACGCAACTACTTTAATTAAACCCTCGGGCTGAGTCCGAGGGTTTTTGTAAGAGCGATTCTTGCTTTATGGATTTAGACCAAGGCGCTATACTGTCTGTATAAACAAACTCATTAACTTTCGACAAAGGACGGTAAGGATGAAAAATATATTTAAGCGAATGTCACTAGCTTTATCAACGGTACTAATTACAGGATTGATTGCTGCACCAGTTATAGCGGCACCAGACATCCAAAATAAGCTATGCGAAGGTGCGAACTTGGAAGTTGGCGCAGGCACAACTTGTGATGCCACGAGCGGAGAGGCTAATGTCAAAATTAACGAAACAATTACTTTTGTGATCAATATGTTTTCACTAGTTGTTGGTGTTGTGGCAGTAATCATGATTATTATTGCCGGCTTTAAGTACATCACCAGCGGCGGCGACTCAGGTAACGTTACTAGCGCCAAGAACACCATTCTATACGCCATAATTGGCCTAGTAGTAGTAGCGCTGTCGCAGTTTATAGTCAAATTCGTCCTCGGACGCATTACCACTACCGTTAGCTAGCCTCTAAATTTGACAATCCAGTAAGTTTTTTAATAACAGGGTCTGACCCTGTTATTAAGTATTATAGTAATATTGTAAAAAACGGTATGTAGGTAATGATGTGTCAAAAAATCGCCCCTCTTTCGAGGAGCGATTTTTTTGTTCCGTGTGTTTGTTTTACAAAACCTGGATCTTCTTCACGGTATCTTGCTTCACTTTAGTAAAGCTAATGGTCAACACGCCGTCTTTGAGCACGGCTTCAATCTCATCTTCTTTGACGGGTACTGGAAGTGCTATGCTGCGGCTGAATTCTCCCCAGTAACATTCTTGAACAAAATAGTTCTCAACGCTTTCTTCTGTACCGTCACTAAGTGTGCCACGAATGCTCAAAGTATTGTCGGCGATAGAAACATCTAGATCGTTCTTATTAACACCTGCTGTGCGAGCTTTGACGACTAGTTTCTCACGTGTTTCAAAAACATCAACAGCGAGCTGACCAGGCACCGTCTCTTCTTCATCCCAGTCATCTGCCGGGCTGTCGCTAACTTGCGGGCTACTTGTTGGGTCATTACTGGCTGACTGATCTTCCATCATTGGGTCATCACCCAAAAACGCAGCCGTTAGCTCATCTTCCATTAATAAGTCGTCATCACGATTTTTGCGGGCCATTTTCCCTCCTTATGGCTAAATTAGTTCTTGCTCATGGTTAAAGCGCTGTCAATCTGTATAATCCCAAGTATCCACCTTGTCGGGTGTTAGATAAGCGCTGATGTTTGCCTTTTTGTGTTAATCCCAGTATAGCTTAAGGCTTAAACCGAGCGCAACCGACAAACTAAATTTACAACGCAAAAATCACAACACCAGCTTTTAAGGGAGTTAATAGCATGAGGGTTTTAGATAAATTATTATCGTTCGTAGCTCCGAATGACTGTGTTGGGTGTGGTGACGAAGGCGATATTGTCTGTGAGGCATGCCGTTTGGAGTTTGTAGTGCCACCACCGAGTCGTTGCGCACACTGTCTAAAGCTAAGCACCAGCTATAGCCTGTGTGACGCTACTAAAAAGGAATTTCCTGTTGCGCACATATGGGTTGCTTCAGACTACAGTTCGGTCTCCAAAAAGCTTGTAAAAGCTCTCAAGTTTGGCGGCAAACGCCAGGCGGCTCGCCAGATGGCCAAAAGTCTTGCAGAGACCCTGCCTTATATGAAACCTCAGACGCTTATTATCCCCTGTCCGACGATTACCAAACACGTCCGTACCCGTGGATTTGACCACGGCCAGATGATAGCCAAGGAACTTGCCTGCTTACTTGGTGCGGTTTATGAGCCTGTTTTGGCTCGTCTGGATCAAAAGGCTCAGGTAGGCACAAAAGCCGATGAGCGCCGCAGACAACTGAGTGGTAAAATCTAGGTTACTAAGCCGTGA
>CAZOUW010000027.1:0-6402 GCA_964583075.1 uncultured Candidatus Saccharibacteria bacterium
TGGTAGTCAGGGCAGTACAGGTGCTACAGGGCCCGTGGGGGCGACGGGAGCGGGTATACCAAACGGGGGAACAGCTGGACAGGCCCTGGTGAAAGCGTCAGCAGCCGATTATGATACGGAATGGTCGTTGATACCGTCCATTGACCTGGTCGCTAATACTCTTTTCATTTACGTGTTTACTGGGTGGGATTATGCTCCTAATGCGATTAATGCCACTCCTATAGCAGGACAGCGCAAATTTTTTCTTGCTCCAGAAGGGGGGGCTGACGATCCGCTCCTAACTAGCACCGTGAACTATGGAGACCTGTGGCTCAATGGAGGAGTTATGTTTGTATGGGATGGCTGGGCGTGGGGCGGAAACGCCTGGGATGCTAAAACCATTCCTTCTGGTGATATTGTTGGAACTTCGGATTGGCAAACTATTACAGGTAAAAGAATTGCACCCCGCGTCCTTGCCATGACATCCAGCCTTGCCGCACCCTCTATTAACACAGATAATTATGATGCGGTAGCAATCACTGCTCTGTCGGTCAATATAACATCTATGACAACTGGCCTTAGCGGTACCCCAACTAATTTTCAGAGACTAACATTTCGCATAAAAGATACTGGTTCAGCTCGCACCCTATCCTGGGGTTCTGCATTTCAGGCAATGGGAACAGCATTACCTACAACCACCACGGCAGGTAAGATTCTGACCGTGGAATTCATTTATGATTCCATATTATCAAAGTGGGGCTGCACAAGATCAGTGGTAGAAACATGATTACAAGAACCAACCTCATAAAATTGAAATTTATGGCGTAGTAGTTTTTCATAGCTCGTCTCTCAGTTTTACCTCAAGAAATATGCTACAATATAGTTATGATAACCGTGTATTCAACCCCAACTTGCGCGTTCTGTTACGCCCTCAAAGAGTACCTTCATGATAAGAAGGTAGCTTTTACTGAAAAAGACCTTACACGTGATGAGGCGGCACAAAAATGGGTACTTGACCACACTGGGCAGTTGGCCGTCCCTGTTAGTGACATTGAAGGTAACGTAGTGATCGGCTTTGACCGGCCAAAAATTGAGGCGCTTTTACGCGAAAAAAAGCTTTTGAAGTAACATTTACCACAAAAATCTTGTAAGATTTATCACACTCTATATGTGGTGTTTATTATAGATGTAGCGACGCTAAATAAGTTATCCTGCAGATATGGAGAAGATAGACCCGGCCAAATTACGTGAGGTACCATCCACTGAGATTGAGCAAGAGCTCGGTCTTGAGACAATTAACCGTATACATGATTTTCAAACCCAGATAGCAGATGAACAAGGTCTTGATCCAATCGGCAGGATTACAAGAGACCGGCTTTTTCCGCCTGACGTAGTCAAAGCTCATGGTCGAGAAAAACTGATTGGACTGCTTGCTTGTAATACAAGTTTGTATGATGATGCGATTGAAGACACGATTGATGCTGACCCGCTTGCCCAAGCAATCAGACACATGAAGCTTACTGATCCTAACAATATTGATCGTTACGCAAATGCTTGGCGAGTACGCAGAACAGTAATAGCCATACTCCATAATGAAATCGCGGTTGACCTAACAACTACCGATCCAAGTCGGCACCATTCATCATCATCAGCAGCCTAGGTTATACTACATAGGTAATGGCATTTGAGGACTACAAGCAGAAGGATTCCGTAATTATTGTGTACACGGGCGACAGCAAGGGCAAGACCAGTGCCAGCTTGGGCCTCATAGTTCGGGCCCTTGGTAATCGCTGGAATGTTGCTTACGTGCAGTTTATTAAGTATTGGGGCGTAGGTGAGCACGCTTTTATTCGTGATATTCAGGGACTTTATAAAGATCACCTATTTTTTTACAAAGGTGGCAAGGGATTTTACAAAGCCGGCGATTTGAGTCCACAACACGTAAGCGAAGATCAACACAAAGCAGCAGCGCAAGAAACTTATGAGCAAGCAATGACAGCTGTTAGATCTAACAAATACAATCTAGTAATTTGTGACGAGATCAACAACGCTATCAATGATGGCTTGCTCACAAAAACCCAACTAAAAAAACTGATCCTAGCCGCAAAGAAGCAACAGGTTAGCTTGTGCTTAACCGGCCGCAATTTCCCAGAAGACTTATTGCCGCTGGCTGACATCGCAACCAATATGACCAAAATCAAACATCACTTTGATGACAAGTATCTGGCGAACAAAGGAATTGACTATTAACTACACTGCAGTCCTATAGCCATGAAACTAACCAAACGCCAGCGCAAACAATTACTCACTGTTATTATCGGTCTGCTCATTCTGGGCATTGGTTTTTTGTCGGAACAGCAAGGCTGGAATCTGCCACTTGAAAATCAAGTACACCAAGTTGATCAAATTACGGCTGCCGGCACCTACAAAGTTGTGCGTTTTGATGATGGAGACACTATCATGGTAGAAATGGACGGAAAAGAAGAGACGGTGAGATTTATTGGCGTCGACACACCGGAAGTAAAGGATCCGCGAAAACCCGTGCAATGTTTTGGTAAGGCAGCGAGCGCCTTTACAAAGCAGTTGATTGGCGAGCAGTCCATACGGCTTGAAGCTGACCCAGAAAATACGAACCGAGACCGCTACAATCGTTTACTGAGATACGTTTATCTATCTGATGGCACGCTTGTAAATGCCGAAATCATCAAGCAAGGTTATGGCTTTGCCTACGTGAGCTTTCCATTCACGAAAAAAGAAGAATTTAAAGCCTACGAGACTGAAGCCCGTCAAGCAAACAGAGGCTTATGGGGTAGCTGCCAGCTCACACCAAATGAGTATGGTGGGTTTACACCAAATGCTGAATAACAGAAGGGTGAGGAGTCTATAAGGTTTTAGTCCATCGGATGTTTGCGCGCAGTTCTACTAACAAACAGATGCCGGATATCAAAACCGCGCTTGTCATCATCGTACATTAAGCGCACAGGCTTAAGCAAAAAATAAGCAAATATATATGTTGCCATAGCAAATTTTGTAGTATTTGTCTCGATTCCGTGCTCCGCAAATGATGATTTATAAAACGACATGTAACGGTAAAAATCTTTTGGATTATTATCGAAACGTCTGGCTGACATGCCGACTACCATTTGTGGTCTGTATGCAATATGAATATCGTTCTGGGTCAAGTGAATACCTATGTCGAGATCTTCATGTATGTCTTTACGCTTGCAAAACTCACCCTTATATTTTTGCCAAATGTCACGCCTGAGCGCCATATTAGTACCAAATAAATATGGAAAATCGTCATTAAATTTATCGATTGCTTGACGAATCGTTTTGTCTATTTTAAAGCCAGCTTTTCTAAATGGCATATCATAATAAACAACAGGTCCAGTTGCGGCACCAACCTTGTCGTTTGCAAATATCTTCCGGACGTTTTCACACCAATTTTCAGATAGAATAGAATCGGCATCAATTCGGCCAAGAATTTCACTCTTTGCGTAGTCAAATCCTTTATTGCGAGCAAAAAGTACACCTTGTTTTTTTTCACTCACAACCGTCACAAAAGAAAAGGACTTGGCAATTTTGACCGTTTCATCGTTCGAATTATTATCAACTACAATGACTTCATCCGGTTTCTCAGTTTGCCAAGCTATACTTTCCAGACACGTTTTTAAGTGACTTTGCTCATTATAAACTGGTATAATTATAGATAACGTTAATGGTTTTTTATTCACGCTAGATTCAAGTGTAACAAATGAAGAAAATTCGTAAAAGCAATAGCAAATCTTCACGCATTAGACACCTTCCAAAAAAGGCTGCCTTACACGTCCACAGCAAAGTTAAACCGCACGCAAAACGTGCACACGGTTGGTATAAAAATCGCAACCTTTTTCAGAAAATTGTTATATGGATAATACTTCTTGTTTTTGCGCTTTTTAGTTGTATGTATGGGATTGCGCGTTGGTATATCTGGCAAAATCAGAGCAAACCAATGCATGTTGGTGTCACGTTTATTCCGCGTTATGCCCGTTACTATGATCTTGACCCACAACAGACCATGCGCGCCTTAATTGATGAATTAAACATCAAGCAATTTAGACTTGTAAGTTACTGGGATGAAAGTGAAGCAGAAAGTGGGAAGTATGATTTTACCGACCTTGACTGGCAATTTAAGTATGCTGAAGATGCAAACGCAAAGGTTTCTCTGGCCATTGGGTTGCGTCAACCGCGCTGGCCAGAATGTCATATGCCCATTTGGGCTATGAACATGCCGAAAGAACAGTGGCAAAACGAACTCAAAGAATACATGCGGGTTGTGATTGAGCGTTACAAGGACAGTCCGGCACTTGAGAGCTATCAGCTTGAAAATGAATATTTCCTGAAGGTATTTGGTGAGTGCCCAGACCATGACCGTGATCGCCTGATTGATGAGTACGAGTTTGTTAAACAGGTTGACCCCAACCATCCCGTTATTATTAGCCGCAGTAATAACGCCCTGGGGCTACCAGTTGGTAAACCAACTCCAGACATGTTTGCAATCTCGATCTATAAGCGCGTCTGGGATAAAACAATCACGAAGCGCTACTTTGAATACCCATTCCCGGCATGGTTTTATGGTTTCTTGGCTGGAGCAGGCAAGATTGTCACTGGCAAAGACATGATTATTCATGAACTGCAGGCTGAACCATGGGCTCCAACCGAAACAAAAATTGCTAGCCTCGAGGAACAAGATAAATCACTTAACCCAGAACGCTTACGTGGCCGGTTTACATACGGAGAAGCAACAGGAATGCGCGAAATGTACTTATGGGGGGCCGAGTGGTGGTACTGGCGCAAAGTGAAGCATAATGACAGTGGTGTTTGGGATGCTGCCCGTGAAGAAATTATGCGTATTCAAAAAAGCCAAAATAGTTGTGAAGTGCAGTTCGAGCCAAATCAACCGCGACCAGCCTGCTAAGCACTTGCATTTTAACGATTTTATTGCAATACTACTTTTATAGCCATGAAGAAGAAAGCGAGAAATACCGGTAAAATCACAAATCGTCGTGCACGGTTTGACTATGAACTCGGCGATGATTTAATCGCGGGGGCAGTGTTGACTGGCCGCGAGACCAAGGCGTTGCGCCAGGGCCACGCTCATCTTCGTGGTGCTTTTGTGACGATTAAGGACGGTGAGCTACTACTCACTAACGCAACAATTGCTAGCGGTAAGACATTTATCATTCCAGAATCAGAGCAAACTCGTAGTCGCAAATTACTTGCCAGCAAAAAACAAATTGCAGCCCTCATTGAGGCAAAAAGCCAAGGTAAAACCATCGTGCCACTCGAGTTTTTAATTAGCGGACGGTACATAAAGGTAAAAATTGCTATCGGAAAGGGCAAAAAACGCTATGATAAGCGTGAAGTAATAAAAAAACGCGACCAGATGCGTGACGCCGCCCGATCTCTATAAGCTTTACTCACGACGAAGGGCATCAATCGGATTGATATGTTCAGCTCGGCGGGCAGGGAAGAAGACAACACCAAGACCAACAAGCACCATAAAGCCAATTAAGCCAAAAATAAGCCAGACCGGTGTCGCGAAAAGAGTGAACCCTTGAGTAACCCCCCTCGATTGAGCAAGCTGGTTCATCGCTATATTCACGATCTTGCCAAAGATAATCGCACCAATTATTCCAACCACCGATCCGATTAAAGATAGGAGAGTTGCTTCACAAATAAATAGACGCCGCATATCTTTGCGCCGAGCACCGAGAGCAAGCATTAAGCCTATTTCTTTGGTACGCTCAAGCAGTGAAATAGTAAGGGTGTTAAACATACCAAGCACAGCCACAATCATACCAATAGCACCAAACCCAACTAAGATAACGTTAAAGTATTTGAATATCTGATTAATCTGATCGAGTGTATCAACTGGCGAAGCGGTCTCGAGCCCTATACTCTCAATTTGCTTGCGTAAGTTGCCGATATTATTTACATCGTCTGCAATGAGTTTTATTTGCGTATATTCAGTAATATTTGCGCCCAGAAATACTTCATTTGGTACGAAAACCGCGCTCTCACCACCAGTATCAACAACCCCAATCACATTAAGGCTCTTATTAATCGATGTCGGCTCAGCACCTTCAACTTTAATCGGTACGCTGAGCTCAATCGTCTTACCAACTATTTCATTTTCTTTCGCCGTTCCCATTCTACCTTTGTTGTTAGGCAATACTATTGTGTCTCTTAGTATACCACTTATGATAAGTAGTTGTTAAGCGCTTTTTGACACAAACTGATATCTAAAAATAATTGCGGAAACAGAGGCAATTGTATATAATAACCACCCGTATTAGTAGGTTATTCCCGGGTAGCTCAATGGTGGAGCAAGAAGCTGTTAACTTCGAGGTTGTCGGTTCGAGTCCGACCCCGGGAGCCAAG
>CAZOUW010000028.1:0-5505 GCA_964583075.1 uncultured Candidatus Saccharibacteria bacterium
GTTTCTTCTTTTAGTGTTCGTACTAACTTTGAAAATTGTTCATAGGCTGTTGCACTGGCAGCTGCAGGTGCAGATATGATGAGTGGCGTTCTTGCCTCGTCAATTAAAATAGAGTCAACTTCGTCTACTATTGCAAAGTGTAAATCTCGCTGTCTTAGCTGAGCTTCTTCACGAACCATGTTGTCGCGCAGATAATCAAAGCCATATTCGTTGTTAGTACCGTACGTGATATCGGCCGCATATGCTTCTTGCCTCGTGCATGGGCGCAGGTGCCTCATACGAGGATCTTCGTGCTTGTCGTTAGTATGTTTTGGGTCATACAAAAACGACGCGTCTGGAATAATAACACCTACCGATAGGCCCATAAAATGATAAATCTGGCCCATCCAGCCCGCATCACGCTGTGCCAAATAATCATTCACTGTCACAACATGCACACCCTTACCCGTAAGCGCATTCAGGTATACCGGCAAAGTAGCAACAAGAGTTTTACCCTCACCGGTCTTCATTTCTGCCACGTTACCTTCGTGCAAAGCCATTCCGCCAATGAGCTGCACATCGAAATGACGCTGTTTTAATGTACGGGTTGAAGCCTCACGCACTGCAGCAAACGCATCTGGCAAAATTTTATCGAGCGACTCGTTCTTGAGTCTTTTTTTAAGTACGCCTGTTTGTGCTTTGAGTTTAGTATCAGACATCTTCTTATAGGTGTCAGCTAATTTATTAACTTCGTTAACACGTTTTTTAAGACGCTTTAGCGTCTTAACTTGTGGGTCGCCCAAAATTCGTTTAAATACTTTTTTCATTACTTCTTAATTATTCCCCTCACTTAAAAGTCTGTTCCCACCTGAACATCTATTGTACCGTATTCATTCAGCTGAATGCGAACGGAATTTTCCAACTAAACGCCTGGTGTGGCCACGGAAGATAGAATGCTGGCCTTTATAGCGTTTTAGTTGGTTTTTGAGCTTTGTCTCGACAATATCTACAGCAGCAAACATATTGAGCGTCGTTTCTTTAGTGGTGATAACATCTTGAGGTAGTGTCAAAATAACCTCGCAGGTACACTGTTTTTTGCCCTTACTATTGCTTGATTTTAGTTTTACCTCTGCATGCGCTGATTCACGAGCATGGCGTGGCATGTATTTATCAAGTTTACCGATTTTTTTGTTGACGTACTTACGTAGATCGTCATCTACTTCTGTATGTATTCCATTAATTTCAAGCCGTTCTATCATTTATAGTCGCTCCTTCCCGCCAATATATGGCCTTAATACTTCTGGTACGATTACATCACCACCCTCTGTCTGGTAATTCTCTATGATGCCGATGAGTGGACGCTGCGAAAACACTGTCGCATCATTTGTATGAATAAACTCAACGCCACCATCACTATCACGCATACGCGTTTTCATTGCACGTGCTTGGTAGTCACCAATGTAATCGGCAGTGTGTGTTTCTCTATACGTTTGTTGACTCGGCAGCCAGACCTCAACATCAACGCCTTTTGCATTTGGCCTACCAATATCAGCCGTACATTTTTCGAGCACATGATACGGCAAACCAAGTTGTTGCATTAGATACTCCTGAATTGCAACCAAAAACAGATGCTCGTTGAGTGAGTTTTCTGGCGTTGTGAAACTTTCCATCTCAAGCTTATTGAACTGATGAAGCCTAAAGATACCCTCCGTGTCCTTACCGTACGTCCCGGCTTCCTTTCTAAATGCTGTTGTGTAACCAACATATCGTACCGGTAGATCTGATTCGTCAATAATTTCGTTAAGGTACATTGGTGCAATTGTATGTTCTGCACTAGCGTTCATCCATAGATCTTCGTCTTCAAATTTGTAGGTCTGTTCTTCGCGGTTAAGTCGCCCGGTAGCCTCAAATACCTCCTTTTTTGCAACTGCAGGTGGCAAAACAGGCACAAAAGGTTTGGTGCTCACATCAAGATTGTTAGCTTGGGCAATCTGCTTTAGTGTTGCTTCGTTTGTTAAAACGTCCATGCCGTATTGCCAAAGTGCAAACTCTAACCTCACCAGATCACCCTTGGTATATACAAAACGCGCACCAGCAATCTTGGTTGCTCGTTCGCGATCAAGCCAGCCTTTTGCCTCTGCAATCTCGGCATGATTTTTTGGCTCAAAGTTAAAGTTCGGCTTTTCACCAACAGTTTTTATAACCTTATTTTCCTCTTCACTCACGCCAACCGGCACAGTATCTAGTGGCATATTTGGAACGGCTTTTAAGCGAATCAGAAAATCTTGTTCAATGGGTGCTAGTTTTTCTTCAAGCCCGGCAAGTTGATCTTTCAGTTGCTTGCCCGCTTCAATTTGCTCAGGTGTTGGCTTGCCACCCTTGAGGCTTTCCGCATGTTCATTGCGCTTGGCGCGCACTGCTTCAACCTCACGCAACAAGCTACGACGCTGTTCATCAACCATCAAGAGTTGTTTTATATCAACTTCGTAACCCTTTTGTTTTGATTTTTCCGCCACCATCTCGGGATTTTCTCGGATAAATTGAATGTCTAACATACTTCCATTATAGCGCTATTTGCCAGTCTTTTTAAGGTGTTTTAGTGTTAATTCTGTGCGCTTACGTGCATAGTCACAGAATTCACAAGGTTTGCTTGAGTCCATAACTTGCTTACCGACTGGGGGCATTTTATCGCTATCCATCACCTGTTTCATTTCGCTAATCGTTTGGTCAACCCAGTCGCTGTTACCGTGATGCGGAAAGATGTGAGTTTCAAACTTAACCACGTTATCAAACTTATCATGCGCCCAGCTACCGGTTGCGTACACAAAATAGCCCGTATCACTAACCTTAAAACCATTGGCCTTTAACAGCCATTGATATATTTCCATCTGCCGGCGATACGTATCATGCCATGTCCCCTCTGCACCTAACGATTTTACTGGTTGAGCCTTGGCGGTTGCCTTGTAATCAACAACAATTAATCTGCCATCCTTATCAATCCAAACATCATCAACCGCTCCATAAATATGTAGGTTTGTTGGCTCATGAATAGTATCAACACCGGCGTTAGCACCCAACGCTCTGCGCCACTTTTCAAGATCTTTATGTTGATACGGCACTGCCTCTACTCCGGATTCGGTCATTAACGGATGTGGCTCACCCTTTGCTCGGTAATAATCGAACTCTTTCTTAAATAGTTCGTCGATTGCTTTATTAATATTAAATGGTGGCCCACTGGGTCGTGAAATTTTCAATCGCACGTCCAACCAAAAGCAACGTTGGCATTGCATAAATAGCTCTACCTTACTGCGGCTTAATCTGTAAGGTGCCTTCTGACCGGGTGTATACGGTAAACTCCTTGTATAAGTCATATTATAAGAGTATACATCAGCTTAACATGCCTTATAATTAAAATACCATGTGGCAGATTCTTCTGATTCTTTACTTTATATTTGGTACGTCTAGCTATCTTCTCAGGAGAGTCCTTGCACAGAAATTCCATGACAAAAATCGCCTAATAAATGCTTCTTTTTTTATAGTCTTCCTACTCCCAGCCGCGCTAATCCTCACACCATTCTTTCCGCACAATTTGGCTATTGGGTGGATTAATATTATGTTTCTGGCTGTCGGTAGCGTTATATGGCCGCTTTTTAACATTTTAGCATTCAAGGCAAATAAAACTGTCGACGTTGGCGTGTATACGGTTATTAACAATCTTAGCCCCTTCTTTACAATATTGATTGCACTCACGCTACTCAACGAAAGTCTAACTAACCAACAATGGGGCGGGATTCTTCTACTAATATTCGCAGGGCTACTCGTTGCTTTACCACAATTAAAGAATAACGGTAAGACAGACACCTACGGCATACTATTGTGCGTACTTAGCACAGCGGTCCTCGGTATCGCCGTAGCTTATGAAAAATTCATGTTGACGCGAATAGACTTGGGCGCATATTTCATTTACGGCTGGGGTTCACAGATAGCCTGGATGACATTCCTGGCCAGACGGGAGCTTAAGGATCTACCATTACTATTCAAAGATTCCGCTACAAAAAAACTAACTTTTGGCTACGGTCTTACCAACGTACTTAAATCAACAAGCTTTATACTAGCGCTCAAAACAAGTGGCAGCGCCGCAATAGTAGGTGCAGCAACTAATTTCATGTCAGTAACTGTCATAGCCGCCGCGTACGTGTTCCTAGCCGAACGCAAAAATATAATCATAAAGTTGTTATCTGCTGCTGTCGGTATATTGGGGTTATTCCTGGTAGCGCTCTAATACAACTAGTGTTTCAATATGTGGCGTGCGGGGAAAAAAGTTGTAGCCCTCAAAGAAGCTTATCTTATATTGCTCTTCCAATAATTTTATGTCCCGAGCCTGAGTGGCTGGATTGCAACTAAGATATACTGCCCGTTTGGGCTTAACTTCTAGTATCCGCGCTATCACATCTTTGTGTAAGCCTGCGCGTGGTGGGTCAACAATCAGTATTCTGTCGTTCAGAATGTGCTCGAGCGCCTTTTCGGTTGAGGCATGGATGACTTTTGCGCGGGTTTCAGCCGCATTGCGTTTTGCCATTGCAACAGTCGCATCATCAAGCTCAATAACCACTGGGTCGGCGCTTACGCTCAGCCCAATACTACCGACCCCACCGTACATATCTGTAACTTTTGCTTCATCCACGCTATCCTTAATAACAGATAAAGCTCGCTCAAAAATTGGCAGATTTACCTGAAAAAATGAATCACTATTGTATTCAAAATTTCTGCCAAGCAGAGTATCCGTCAAGACCGTATTACCCAGCTTATATAACTGTTTTGTTGGCACAGACGCTGGGCTTTTTGGGTTTGAATACCACACAACCAATCCCTTAATCCCGTCAGGTAAATCCACCTTTATAAAATCTTCGGTTTTTACAAACAAACTGGCTACTGCCTCACCTGTTTGGCTTGCCCGAATAATCACCGTCTTAAGATCACCCGCCCGAAGAGAATGTTTCTGAAGTTCTGATAAAACTTTATGAGCTGCCCTATCAACAGCCGGCATCGCTAGCTTGCTACCACGTACAATTTGTTTGCCATGACTACCACGTTGATGCAGTGCTAGATGTAAGCCATCATCATCACCCCAAAAGCTATACTCCATTTTGTTCCGGTAATGGAAGGTTTGTTGTTTTGACACAAAGTCAAAACTTGGCATGCTTACATGTTCACGGGCAAAAATTTCTTCTATAATTGCTTTTTTGTATTTATTTTCCGCTTCAAATGTCATCATTTGCCACGGTGATGTAGACAGATAATTATCCTCTTCTGGTTCGATTCGCTCAGAACTCGGTTCAATTACTTTATCTGCAATCGCCTCAACATAATCCCGTCGTTTTTTAGTAATCTGCATTGCCACTTTCTCCCCTGGCAATGCATTCCATACAAAGACTTTACGGCCATCACTTAACACACCTAGACCTTGCCCGCCGTGGACAAGTTTATCAATAACTACTTGCTCACTGTTCATTAACAATTTTTGTA
>CAZOUW010000029.1:0-4210 GCA_964583075.1 uncultured Candidatus Saccharibacteria bacterium
ATAGGAGTTTTTCACCTTGAATGATAGTTGCTATGGACAAGACTAAGGCCCTCCATACTGCATACGCTTAAAACTCCTCTCTTAGAGGAGTTTTTGTGTTATGTTAGGGGCATGAAGAAAAAGATAATTCTAGCCGCAACAATATCAACAATCAGCATTGTCAGCATACTTGTTTGGCAACATGATCATCCTTCAGAATTTGATGCTTCAAAATACACAGATATTTCTCAACAACAGGAGTGCCTGAATGCATATTATAAAAAATATCCAGAGGCAAAACCTCACTCAGGAGTTATTACAGGACCCCCACCTTGTCCTGGCATTCTTCAATAATTCCTAGAGGTTATGGTCAGTCATGATCGCCAACTTTAATCTTAGTTTACCGAAGCCTTTACTATGGACCTCCACGAATGAACTCCACGTTGTGTGGAGTTTTTACATGGTGTCCCTCATCTTCGTACAAGTTCTTGCGAGATTTCTTTGATGTTAAGATAATCCTAATGGTTATGCCAAAAAATCTAGCCGTATACGAGCACGTAATATGCCTGCAAGAACTGCGTCAATATTTTTTGCCTCAATTGTTTTGGGGTTTCTCACATACCTAGCATTCGGAAGTCATATCAACATCAATGGTTCTTTTGAAATACTACTCATAGTTCTTTGCGTAACAGTAATACATGATCTTGCTACAAAATATTTAAAATGCTCGACCAGTCCGAAAATAAGTTACAGCAACATCCACGATAACCCTCCAACTTAATTCATGCTAACTCAAAATTAAGAGGACATTTGATATACTTGTGAGATGTATAGAAGTATTACTGCTGACCAATATCGCGAACACTTAGGATTTCCTGCTAACTACAAAGTAGACGCAATGCTTTGTTACGGAACGCTTTATGACGAAAGGGTTTTATCTCAATTACAGCAAACATCCAAAGATTTAAAACTTGATGTAAAAGTTAACGATATGCCCCACGAATTTCTTAGATTCGCCAAAGAGCTTGAGATTGGTGATAAGAAAATTTGGTTTGCAATAGGTTACGGTGGCGCATGGTTAAGTGAGTATTTGCACTGGGCTTGTTTGTTTGGTTCAAGAAAAAATATCTTACTTGGCTCTTGCGGTGGCTTAAAGCCTGGGATGAGGCAAGGAGATTTTATTATTCCTAGCAGTAGCTATGGTCAGGAAAGTTCAGTCAGAATATATAACCGCGAAAGTCCCCTGCAATACCCAGACAAACATTTAAGCAACAAGCTGGCGACCAAACTCAGCAAGGATGGCACAAAAGTTTGGCAAGGCCCAATGGTAACATGTCAAGCCATGATTGGAGAGACTATTGAAGACGTCAAGGAATGGTCTCGTGACGGCTACTTTGGGGTTGAAATGGAGGCATCTACCGTATTTGCCGTTTCAAACCACTTTAATGTTCCGTGCGCAGCGTCACTTTATGTTGGTGATAACTTGATTGATGAGCACCATAATATTAGCCAGGAATACGCTGCAGAAGCCGACACCCGCGAACAAAATCAGCTCAAGCAAATCAAGATGGCCTTATCTGAAATTATTAGCTGAAATAATTTTATTGCGCTTATGGATGCATTTTTTGCATAAAGGTGTATAGTGGTAGCCGACCCGTAAATGTGAGAAATATCACAATGTTTCAGCAATTAGAATCAAACAGTTTCTTATTCCGACTTTTTATTGGAAGCCTTATTGTTGCTGCCGGTTTTTTGTTTCTACCGTTTCTGCTATCATCGTCAGATATCAGTACTGTCGAAGCACAAAGCACAACCCTGCCTTACGATAGCTTTTCTGTGGACAGCTCAGAAAGTTCAAATGTAGTAGCCACAGGCTTTGCAAGTATGACCAACGAGGTTAGGCTAACAGCCCACCAAGTAAAAGACGGCGCAACAAAAAGTACGCAAACTTTGCGATCTTCAGCCGCCACTACGGCCGAAGTAGTAACAAATAGTACCATTCGAGCGACAAAAATAACACTACGCGGTATAGGCAGCGGAGTTGGTATGGCTGGCTCTGCTACAACACAAGGACTGTCTTTTATAATTAATATTCCTGGGCGCTTTTTTGAAGTGGCATCAAGCGCACCACTGATCAGCAACTTGTTAAGACCCTCTGATCATCAAGCCATACCTATTATAGACCCCGATTCACCAGAGCTATTGGCCGCACTCACAGCTTTGCCACCAGAAACCCCAATTTCCACGACAGTCGGTCAATCAAGCAACAATGGACCCCAATGGCCAATACATGGCCGCATAACCACACAATTCGGCGTTAATCATCGGCCGTACCAAGATACCCACACCGGTATCGATATCAGTGATGGTCAAAAGTCCGGAGTTACATCAATCAAGCCATTTAGGCCTGGCAAAGTCATCGAGGTTACCTATTCAAAATATGGATACGGAAACCACGTCATAATTGACCATGGTAATAATGTAACGTCAGTATATGCTCACCTTGCAAGTATAGCTGTGCGCACCGGGCAAGAAGTAGAGTTGACTACTGTAATAGGAAAAGAAGGCACTACCGGATTATCTACAGGAACGCACCTGCATTTTGAGGTCAGAGTCAATGGCAAGGCGGCCGATCCACATAAATTTATAAGTGGACAACCTTAGGGGGTATAGCTTAGTTTGCGACTTAAATTCCACTAAACGTATGAGGTGTGTGGTCGTCAGGGTCAGGCTTAGCCGACACAGCAGATGACGTAGGCGAAGCGGGTTTACCAATTACCTGTTTGTCAGCCCCTGGTTTATTTAAAACACTACCTGTTGGTGGCTTAACGGAACCCACTCCAGAAGAGCTTACTGTAGCACCACTAAATCCATATGGGTGTTCGTGAATTTTCTTTAGAATGAACCATAGCAAGCCACCGACAACTGCGCTTATAAACACAACTGGCAATAGAGTTCTGACTAGCTTCAATAATCGTTGAGTTAACGATGGCGCAACCGCCGTAACTGATGTGCCGGGCGCAATTGATTTTTGTGCAGGAGAACTGTAGTTATAGTTTGTATTACTCTCAGGTGTTATTGTCGGTGAAGTGGTAGAAGAGTCAGTGCTTGATCCAGACGATTGCGACGGTGAAGACGTTGATGCTGAAGGCGACGAAGAGCTTGAAGATGAAGAACTTGAACTCGTTGGGCTTGCAGGATTTGAGGTTGGTGGTGTTTGCGGACTCGTTGGCACTGCGGGAGATTTAAGACTTACACTAGTACCAGTAACTGTCGACAGTATGTCAGCCGGATTATTGTAGGAAACGAGCATCGAGCTAGCCTTATCTACTCCTATTGCGGCCGATCCGCTGCTTGCAGTCGCCTTAAAAACTATCTTAGCGACTACATTACTGCCTGTGGGGAATTGACCATCAAGCAAGAAACGATTAACTGTTACAAAGCCACTTCCTACCGCTGACTCGGGCCCATTCGTCGTAAACGGTGACCCAGTGTAGTCAATACTCTGCATAGTAACTTTACTCGGATCAAAAGTAACCTTTGCGTTCACAACTGAAACTTGAGTATCTGATGTCTCTGTTACTGTAACTGTAAATGTATCATTTTGCGTAACTGATGTTTTGTCTGATGCAGCAGTAATACTCCCCGTCGCAGCAGAGGCTGCATAAACAATCCAGGCCATTAGGCTACTTACCAACACTATGGAAGCGAGTTTTACCGGACTCAATTTAAATCTTTTATTATGTTGCTTTACCATATTTTTATTTCCCATACCCATTAATTAGTATACCGAGGTCTATTAATGTTACTTTGCCGTCACCATTACAGTCACCGTTGGTGTTAATGGTTACTGTTTTGTTATATGAATTAATTAGTATACCAAGGTCTATGAGGGTTACGGCATTATCCTTATTGAAGTCACAGGTTTTAGCAACGGGAGTTGCGGTTACAGTGAGGTTGAGCGTGACTGTGGTGGTGTTAGCTGGGCTGGCGGTATCACTGGCAACAACCTTGATGGTATGAGAGCCTGCGGTTAGATTGATACTACTACCGCTACTGTAAGGACTGGTTGTATCAGAAGCAGCAGCAGTTGTACTGTTATCTACAAAGAACTCTACTTTAGCAACTGCGACATTGTCTGTGGCAGTAGCATTAACCGTTACGACACCTTCTGGGACAGAAGAGCCATTAGCTGGAGATGATACAGAGAGGACTGGTTTGGTGGTGTCGG
>CAZOUW010000030.1:0-3492 GCA_964583075.1 uncultured Candidatus Saccharibacteria bacterium
GGAGCCAAACTCAGCAAGAGATAAAAAGACCGTGTTCCTATGACCGGTCTTTTTTGTTTGTTCTACCTCTGTGAAATTGACCCTAAAATGACCTTGACCGTATTGCATTATGGTGGCTCAGCGGACATTTTTGTGACCGGGTTCCGAGACCGTGTTAAACAGTACTACCCCTGTTATTTTAGTTCGAGTCCGGTCCCCGTCAAAATCAACAAAGAATCAAAGGCCAACCGCAGTATTTACAACCTGTTAAGCAATACCAATCTTGCCACCCTTGAGAGCAAACTTTGTATGAATACCTTGGACGAGTTCTGTTATCAACTTTGCGTCTGATGATGATAGTACATAATCTGCATAAGTTGCCAATGGCTGCAGTTTATCTGTACTGATGCCATATTTCGCAAGATGAAAGAGCAGTACTTTTTGGTGATGAGCCATTTTCTTTAGGATCTCATTATTCACCTCAATTTTGTCTGCATTTTCCATGATATACAGCCTAATTTGTTCTTGTACATCGGATTCGTTCATATATTTTTCAGGGCAGTTATAATCACGCTTTTTGGTGCAACGATAGAATACGTATCGCTTATTGGTACCATCTTTGAGTATTTTGTGTTTATCTTCTCCGACGACACTGCAACCACACGTTCCACATGTGAGTAGGCCTTTGAAGGCAAATGTCTTAACACCCCAGCCACCTTTGTAGTCAACTCTTCCAGTATGTATTTGATCGTAAAGTTCTTTAGTTATGAGTGGCTCGTGAGCTCCGTCATACCAATTACCAGATTTGTCTGGCCATTCGAACTTACCGTAATAGAATGGCGTATTTAGGATTATAAATACTTGAGATAGGGATATATCTTTACCAGAACGATTCTTGCAGCCAACCTCCTTAAGCCAAGCTTTTACTTCTCGCCCTGATGCACCTTGAGCAGTCTTTTCGAATATTTGTTTGATATAGGGTGCTCGCTCAGGATCGAGCACAATATCTTTGACGCCACCAAAAGCCCTGTTCATATAGCCTAGTGGCGCAACACCTGGTCGCCAGCCCATCTCAAGCTTGGTTTTCATACCTCGTTTTACATTAATGCTCTTATTGTCGTTTTCTAGCTTTGCTTGTGAGCAAAGAATCATGAGAAGGAACTTCTCGTTCGGATTATTAGTGAAGGTTTGCGAGTATGTGCGTATATGTAAGAGCTTGCCTTGATCCATAAGGTCAACAATTGACCCAAGGTCGCCAGCATTTCTGCTGAGTCGGTCAGGAGCCCAAGTTAGTACAGCATTATATTCATCATTTCTTAGTCCTGCTATTAATTGGTTGTAAACAGGGCGTTGCCCAGACTGCTTAGCTGAGTGACTTTCTTGAAGTTCACAAACAACATTAAGGCCTTCGTTTTCTGCCATTATCCGCATCTCATTTAACTGCGAATCAATCGACATTGCCTGACGCTCGTCGCTTTCAGAGCTTTTCCGAGCGTACAGGCAATATTTGAGAGTCGGTTGATTATTGTCCAGCATGACTGCAAGCACAACAGTACCGCTGCACCCCAGTAAAGTCTAGGTAATTATTTCAACTTTTACAGATACAAAATCACCGGCTGAGAGACTCTCTGACTTTCGCACATCTTTTTTGACTGGCAGGAGATATGAGCCGCTTTTGCTGTCAGGAAATATCGAGGTAGTCCATGAGGTCTTGCCGATGTTTGCTTGCACTTTTACGCTACCAAAGCCTTTTTTATAAGGTTCAGAAATGGTCTTAATCTCGCCCGTGTAGTCTTTTGGTAAAGTGAGGAAGAACCAGGCGCCCTGCCCAGGATATTCCCATAATTCAGCCTTGAATAAATACTCCATTACAGATATTTTGGAAAGACTTTAGAAAAATTATCTGCTGTTTCAACGAGCCACTTGATCAGCTCTTCAGACTCAGTTGCGTCGAGGAAATCACCACTTTTCGCTATGAACACGCGGCTTCCTTTTTTATCCGGTAGTTCTTGCCAGTCAAGCTGAAAACCAAGCTTTTCCTCAATCTCATCTTTCTTAGTAAATAGTTTGTGGAATAAATCTTTATTGTCAGCAATCCAAAGCTCCATACCCACTTGTTGTTCGCGAGAATTAATAGTTGCATCAAGGTGAGCCTGTGATGATCCGATGCGAATACTATGCCAGTGTTGTGGTCGGGCGTTGCGCCAGCTTTTGATATGCCGTGCATGCTCTTTGCCGTATTCGCACATGCGCTCATAGAATGCTTGCTGCTGAAGCTTCAGGTCACTAATGGCGTTGCCGGAAGCACTTTGTTTTACCACCTTTGCCCAGTCGTTCGGTTTTGCAACTATATTGAAGCGCGGCGCAGGCTTCGAGTCGCCTATCTTCCAAGCTTCAATCTGAAGCAAAAAGAAATTAGCATTTTCGGTTGTATTTTCATTGAGCCAGTTCACGGCCTGCTCGTGTTCCTCACGGGCTCGTTCGACAATCCAAACAATAACCTCTGCCTGCAATCCAGAAGCATAAGTGATGATTTTACCAAGGTGGTCATGATTTGTTGGTTCGAGCTGGTTCTCAATAACAATCTTGCGACCGATTTCGTCCTCGGCGAGGATATCTACATGGAACTGACCGACACCGACCTCGGTTTGAGTGTTTGTAATATCAACGCCAATAGTCTCGCTAAGGTTTTGTATGTTTTCGGGCAGGGCAAGCCACTGCGTAAAATCAAGTGCTTCGTGCTTCCACACTTCACGCAAAGGGATCTGTACTAATTTGCTAAGTTCTATCATATAGATATTTTAACTCAATCCTCTATATCAAGCACGAGGGGCACATGATCACTATGCATCAACCAATCTTGGTGAGCTCCGATTTCGATTTTTGCTTTCTCAATTAGTGATTCTGAACCGAATACATAGTCAATGTGATAACCGCGCTCAGGCTGGCGATACCAGAATAGAGTTGAAACGGATTCTAAGCCGTGTTCTTCACCCTTAGTCTTGTGCCACACACTGTGTTTATCTAGTTTTCTGAGTTTTTCAACATAGGTAGCCCACTGCCACTCTTTTTTAGTTTTGTGATCCCAACGAACGTTATTATTCATGTCACCAATGAACAGACTATCGTCTTTACGAAGCAGGGTGGCGTAATGGCTTAAAGTATTCAATAAACCCTCGACATATGTTTGCCCAGCATCTTTATGTGCCCACATGGCAAGCACATCAACCATATCTGATTCGATCGGAATAGCCCAATGTATTGAGTCGTTATAATTATCGGCTACACGAAAATTGTGATCACCCCAGCCTAATACACCTAAACCCTTGTGTGGATTGTTGCCCACCCAGTGCCTGAAAGTTGCGTCTGATTTTTCAATATCCGCCTTAGCAGATTCTTGCAGGATGAGCAGGTCGGGTTTGTGTGCCATGATAGCATCGCGCTTGGCACCACGGAACGCCATGTTGCAGTTCCATGAGATGATTCGCATACACAGCCTTTCTCAGGGGCTGT
>CAZOUW010000031.1:0-3485 GCA_964583075.1 uncultured Candidatus Saccharibacteria bacterium
CTGAAGACGTGGCCTGTTTCTTCTATCATCCTACCCATTTGATGATGGGTTTGTTTTACTAATTCTGCAAAAGCTCTACCTTCAGGAGATGATGACAGCGAGTCAAGACTGCCGTTGCTAGTAGAGTCAGAACCCATACGCTCAACAGGAGCAAGTGAAGGAAGTCCAAGATTACCAAGAGCAATTAGTGTTGCCTGAGTAGCTTCTACTCCTTGACCTACAGAGCCTCGAGCTTCTGGGCTTGCCATAGCACCAAGATTAACTAGTGTTTCGACTTGTTCTGGGGTGAGGGGTTTAGGCATTGAAATGTCCATCTTTTAGTAGCTTATCAACAGCCTTTTTAGCTGCGGGGCTAACGTAGTGTCCGTTGTCAGAATTAACTATCTGCTGCACAGCATTTCGAATCGCTATACGAGTGTTTTTCGCGACTTGGTCGGAGTTGCTATGCGTAAAGGTTACTTCTAGTATCCTATCTAGCTCCCTTGGCGATAGACAGCCTGCAAGTTCTGGTCGGGCTTGTGCCGATACGCCACTACCGACGACATTAACAGGAGGCTCAGTAGCTTTAACGACAAGCTTAGCTACGAGCTGCTTTATATCAGTAAATAAGTTCATGATGTCAGCACTTGGTAGTTTCCAGCCGAAGTTGTCTACGTATCGAGCAAAAAATAATCTTCCGATTGTCTCATCACCTCGTCTAGTAGTTTCATACGCATTTGTACCAGTTGAACTCTGGTAAGGAAGTGGCACATCAATACGACTTAGTCGTGCGTCACCAGCGCTATCTTGTTGTTGGCGTCCCTGACGACGATTTCCCTGCGTATCGGTCATTGCATTACGCGTGGCTATGACACTGAATCCAGGTTGGATAGTAATAACTTCACCAGCAACCGTTATGGTTTGTCCGGGTTTCTTTAGTAGTAGGTCGTTGAAGAATATTTTCTGATCAGCTGTCAGTGCATTATCTTCGTCAAAGATTACAGCTATACCTTTTCTCGCGGCTTCAGCAAGTTTGGCGGGTGCCTCTCCGAGAGTGCCGTCTTCAAAGGTTTGCTGTACTAATTGAGCTTCGGCCTCTGATGTTGAAGAGAATGATATCAAAATGGGCTCTAGATCTGTTTCTTCTAGGTCAGGATGATTAGCGCGTGCATTTATGCGTCCAATAAACTTGGCAACACTGGTCTTTGCGACTCCTGGCTCCCCGACCAACCTGATATGGTGGCCTACAGCAAAATGACGTGCCGCTTCAATAATAACTTCTTTTATGTTGGTATCCAATACCACTCCGTGCTCATCAAGGACTGTACGGTCAAAGAATCCTCTAAGGACTGATTCAAAACCGGCTATGGTAGCTCTAACTTCATCGGTATGTTGTTCGGTTTTTTTAGTTGGGTGAGCTTTATCTGGTTTATACGCCGCTTCAGCTCGAGCGACTACCGACCTAGGAAGCTTATCCGCTTTAAGAATGGTTTTAATATAATCCTCAAATGCTCCTTTGTCGTCGCTCAAATGCTTTAGGTATCCACCAGCCTTTTCAACTGCTTGGCTGGGCGTAAAACCGTCAATAACAGGTAGTGTCGTCGCGTCAAGTAGCTCTTCTGCGATAGTAGGATCTTGGTTCTCTATAGTGTCTAATATTTCACAAGACCTTTCACCTGGTAGACCCCACGATGGGTCTGCTGTCGCTATTGTTCTGCCACTATCTACAAACTGGCAAACGCGACGACAGGCATTCGCACCCATACAGGCAACCAAAGGAGTATTACCAGTTGGGACAACTAATGACTCAAAGCTCCGTTCAACTTCACTCATAGCACTAAGTATAACACAATAAGTTTGAAATGTCTATATTTTCATGCTATAATACAATCATGACGGCTGTGTTTGAGAGAAGAGAAGTAGCCACGACACCGACTTATACGGGTGAGCTTGCTATAGGGGATGATGTGGCCGACTTTACCAGGGACTTTTCTGCTGCTGTTAATGCAACTTTGGCTGCAGAAAACGTAACAGCTGATGTCCAGATAGTAGACGGCATCGATACATCTGTTACAACCTATAATACTGTTTCTGGAAAAATAGACATTCAGATCAGCTTACCGCTCGTACTGCTTGCATCTGAGGAGAATAGGCTAGCTTTTTTAGGGTTCAATGTTTTACATGAAGTCGGGCATGCAAAACGATTTAAACATCAGAGACCTACTAAGGTAATGCCGAAAGAAGAAGCATACTTTAGTAATATTACCGAAGACACAGCTATCAATTATGACAATGCTCGAAAAACTCGTTATATAACTAATATTACAAAAACGTCGTACGATGACTATCTATATCCACTGGACAAGCGTGCCAGGATAGCCCAGCTACCACGGCACCAACAATTTATGGACAGTATGCTCGTTCTTGCTATGACAACTGGTATACATAGCCTGAGAGACCCAATAGAAATTGGCGAATATATTGAAGAAGCGGGCTTAGTGGGTTTGAACGATGCTGTTTTAAGTGCGCTAGCGAAAATTGTTCATTTCGGGCAGTCGGGTAAGAATTATAATCTTCTGGGGCAACTTCGTGAGTATGGCGCAGAATACACTGATTACAACAGAGTATATGCATATATTAAAGCTTTGTATGATGAGTTATTTGAGGAAGATTTGCGCGATCACAAACAACAGACTCCACAAAATGGCCAAGGAGAAGGTGGCGGACAAACAGGACCTCAACAGAATAAGCAAGCAGAGGGCGATCAAATTGAGAATCCATTTGACTATTCAAAATCCGGTGGCTGTAAGCACGGCGAGCATAGCAGTGAAGAAAAGTTAGGTGAAGAATCTAGCACAAACGACAATCAGCCCGGATCCCCAGGTGACATTGGTGAAGCAATAAAAGAGGTTGCCAAAAAAATAGGTGGTGAGATTATTTCTTCAATCAACGATGCCAAAAACGCCAAGCAAGACCAGGTGCAGCAAAGCCAGTTGAGTCCGGAACAAATAGCTCAGCTCAAAAAGGAGCTTGGTCTGTCTGATAATGATTTTGACGGATTTATGAGACTATCAACGCTCTACTCCGCAGAAATAAACGCCATAGCAGATATGATCAGGATGCTGAGACGTGATAGGCAAAACGAGTTCCTTGCACCAAGTCGAGAAGTGGCTGCTCGTGGACATCGGGTGCATATCGGAAAACTCCTGGGCTACCTAGCAGGCGGCTCGAACAACCCATATCCGGATATTTGGAAGTCTTCTGAGAAAAAAGAAAATATTGAGCATGAGTTTGATGGTGCAGATTTTATATTTATGTGCGATGTTAGCAGAAGCATGGCCTGCGATAAAGCTATTCAAGCAACGGCCAGTGCGGTTACTCTTTCGCAAGGTGTACAGCTTGCTGGGCTCGAAGTCTATGCCGATGAGCCGCGGATTCGAATACAAATTCAGTCTTTTGTCGCAGGCGACGAAATACGTTGTCCGCTCAACGATATTCCGGATAAC
>CAZOUW010000032.1:0-3201 GCA_964583075.1 uncultured Candidatus Saccharibacteria bacterium
GCGTCGCCGAGATGGGGCAACTTTTGGGACGGGCGATGCACGCCCCTCCCGGCGTTGCCGAGATGGGGCAACTTTTGGTCGCCGTCAAAATAACAATCAGCGTCGCACCACCCCGAACCAATCCACAGCGATTGACCCCAGACCCACCAGCCGGCGATCTTCACATCGTAGAAATCCGGCTCTGCTTTCATGCGCTCCCGGAACCACTCCCGGCCAATCAGCCACGTGTGCCGTGCGTGCAGGTCGGCTTCGTTGCACGGCCAATCTGCATGCACCGCCACGGCCTCCGGCTCATGCGCCACCGCCCGCCAAAAGTTCGCCAGATAACAGTCGAGGTCGTTCACCGTTTCCGTGCGTGCTTCGTGCGGACGCTGCAACAGCACCGCCAGCGAACCGGCAAACGGCTCGACGTAGTTCTGCACGTCGCCCAGCCGCTGCCAGATGGCGCCGGCCGCCCTGCTTTTCCCGCCGAACCAAGGGAAAGGAGCTTTCACTGTACGCCCACCTGCTGCAGCCGCATGCGCAGCGCCGCCATGTCCGAGCCCGCCACCACGCACCGCTCGCCGCGGGCGAGAATCTGCAACGCATGATCCACCGTGGCGCACTCCGTCCGCAGCCGCGTCGTCGGCTGGCATGTCAACTCATAGCCATGCACCTGGCACACATACGCCGTCGTCGCCCCGCCGCTAACTGCCATGGTTCACCGCCGCGCGCCGCGCCAGTTCCCGATCAATCGTCTCGACAATCTCTAGATTGCGCCGCAATCGCTCCGCCACGCTGCCGCCGTAGTACTCGGTCACGCCCACATCGAGCGACAACTGGCACCAGGCCGCGTCATTCAGCGATTCGATCCGATCATTCTCCAGCTCGTAAACCGGCAACTGCTCGATCGTCATCGTCTACCCCTCCACAATCCCCACGCCGATCAACAGCCCCACAAACAACCCCAGCACCACCCACGGCCCGGCGACGTCAATCACCCCAACACCCCAAGCCCCAACACCTCACAACTCCCGCACATCCCGCTGGTCGTAGACGCTGCGCAGCGCGTCCGGGTCGTGCAGCGTCGCCCTGGCCAGCCCCATGATCATCGCCACCAGGCCGTCGATCTTCTCCCCGGAGTTCTTCTTGTCCGGCTTCACATTCCCCGCCGCATCGCGCATCGCCACCATGTTGTAGGCCATCCACGTCAGCACCGGATTGTCGCCATGCGCCAGCCCGCGCGAGACGATCAGCTTCTCCAACTCCTTCATCGGCGCCGACATGGAGGCGTACCCCTGCCCAATCTGGACCACCGTCATGCCTCGATTCGCCATCCACAGATAGATGGCCGCAGCACCCCAGCGATCAAACCCGATCTCCTGGAGGTCATAGCGCTGCGCATCCTCGTCAATCTGCCGGTAGATCCACTCATAGTCGATCACATCGCCCGGAATCGCCGTGATCCACCCATCGCGGCACCACGCATCATAGGGCACCTGGTCGCGCCGGCTGCGCTCGTGCATGGCCGTCTCCGGCACCCAGAAGCGCGGCAGCACCCGAAAGAATGGGTCGTCCTCCGTCGGCGGGAAGACCAGCACAAAGGCCGTAATGTCCAGCGTGTTGGAGAGGTCCAGCCCGGCGTAGCAGGTGCGCCCATCCAGCGCCGCCACATCGAACGAACCGCCGCACGCCCGCCACTTGTCCGGGTGAATGAAGTGCTCCGCCGCGCGTGTCCAGATGTTCAGCCGCTTGGTCAGGAAGGAGGTCAGCGCACTGGGCAATTCCTTCGCCTTGCGTGCCTGCTCGCGCAGGTCCTCCAGGTCGACCGAAATGCCCAGGTTTGGGTTCGCTTTGATCCAGTTCGTTTCGTCCCACTCGTCGTCGCCCTCGTCCAGCGTGAAGATGATCCCAAAATGGCTGTCATCCTCGATCACACCATCCAACACCTGCGACGTGTACTTGCGCCGCTCGTAGCAAAACGACGACTGGTTGAATCCCGCCGTCGTAATGCCGAACATGAGCGCCTGCGTCCGGGCGCCCGTGCCCGTCTCCAGCACATCCCAGATCTCCGACGTGCGGTGCGCGTGCAGCTCGTCGACAATCGCACAATGCACATTCAGCCCATCCATCGTGTCGCTGTCTCTGCCCAGCGGCACGTACTTCGACGCGTTGTCCCACTTCAGGAAGATGCGGTCCTTGTGCACCGTCACGTGCTGGCGCAGATACGGGCTCGCCTTCACCATGCGGCCGGCCTCATCCCATGCCAGCTTGGCCTGGTCGCGCTTGGTCGCCGCGCTGTACACCTCCGCCCCGGCCTCGCCATCCGCCAGCATCATGTAGAGCGCCAGCCCGCTGGCCATCGTCGTCTTGCCGTTCTTCCTGGCAATCTCCACGTAGCCGGAGCGGAACCGGCGCGTCTTCGTCTTGCGCCGCTGCCAGCCAAAGAGCACCCACACGATCGCCTGCTGCCACGGCTCCAGGTCGATCGTCTTGCCTGCCCACTTCCCCTTGCTGTGGCGCAGGAACTGGTAGAAGTCGATCGCATGCTGGGCAGCGTCGCGGTCGAAATAGATCCCTCGCTTGCGGCCGGTCTTCAAATCCCGCTTGTGCCGCTCGCAGAAGAGGCGCACCCATCGGCACGCCGTCACTTTGCCGCGTATGACGTTGTCAATGTACCGTTCGGCCGGGCTCTTACGACTCCGGGCCATTGCGTTTCCGCAGGAACTCCAGGAAAGGATCAGCCTTCCCCTCGTCGCCGCTCTGCAACCGGCTCCGGCTCACCGGCGACATGCCCAGTAGGTTCATGAGCGACGTGCACATATCGGCCGCCTGCCGCCAGGTGATGATCGCCGGGTTGCGCCGTGGCTCGCCGCCGTGAGTTGCGTCGGTCACCTCGATGCCACCACCCAAGATCTGCTTGTATGCCTCATCGCGCACATGGAGTGCCTGGCAGAGCTGCAGCATTATCTGCGCGTCGTGGTTCGTCGCCACTCCATCGGGCAGCAGTTTCGCGACCGCTTCCCAGTATCGGCGCAGGCGATAGTCCAGATCCGCCGGCATCTCGAGCGGCGGACCCTCGTTCGGTTGTAAGTCTCTTGGTCCTGACAGGTGGTTTCCCATTCTCACAATTTTGGGATTTTAACCCGTGCGAAACTTTTTGGGGGCGGGCGTCTGACTACATGAGCCGGCGCATTGATTATGCATAACGCTGACGTAACC
>CAZOUW010000033.1:0-3133 GCA_964583075.1 uncultured Candidatus Saccharibacteria bacterium
CATCAGCTATGAACTAAATAACCTTCGAGTGTCTGGTGAATACGTTGCCAAGAAAGCTAAGGTGAAAGCATACCAAAAACGTAGGCTGGCTCGAACTTGGAGTAACAAAGTTGCCAGAGACAAAGACCTGCGAACCTATGTTGACGATAAACTGGATCTCGGCTGGTCACCCAAAGTCATTGCTGGTCGCGCTCAAGCCGATCTCAACATTGCTGTGTCGAAAGAAGCGGTCTACCGCTATGTACGTCTGTACGCCCGTCACCACAAGCTGTACTGCAAAGGTAAGCCAAAGAGACGGAAGACAATGTATCGTCGCTCACTGATTGGTGACCGGAAATGGATCGAGGAACGTATCCTGCGTGATGAGATCGGTCACTACGAGCTCGACTTCATTGTCAGCAGGCACAGTAGAGCTGTGTTGTTGGTTGCTGTAGATACGCTGAGCAAAAAGACACTCATCGAGCTTCTACCCAACAGAACGAAGAAAGAGGTGTCAAAGGCTCTGAGAGTGATGTTTGACGGTTGCACCGTTAAAACCATCCTGACCGACAATGACATTGCTTTCAAACAGTGGCAGGAGTTTGAGAGACTATTGCATGCCCCAATCTACTTCTGTCACCCATACCACTCGTGGGAGAAAGGGCTTGTTGAGAACGCCAACAAGTGGATACGGCACTTCATACCAAAGAGAACAGACCTACAGTTCGTTACTAAAGAAAAAATACACGAGTGCCTCGTGTATTTAAATGATCGTCCAAGAGAAGTGCTTCAGTTCAGAACCGCCAATGAAGTATACTGGGAGAAATTAACTTGAAGTGTCCTACTTCAGTGCCGACTGTACGTTTATTATAAGGTGCTATCCAAAAAACATATTTTTGGTAATGTTATAAAAATTACATAATAGCTTTCGTTACTATAGCATTGCAAAATTATAAAGCTTATGCTAAGATAATATTATTATGATATTCAAAACAAAAACTAACAAACCGGTCGAAACAGAACAGACGCAGCAAACCTCGGGACCGCTAAACCTTGACCTTGACCAAGTCCCAGCTGCCACTCGCTTCGGCATCTTCGGCGGGCGGTAGAATGAGAATATTTGGAAGAAGACATAGAGATCCAGGGATGCATGCCTTTGGTAGCTCTGAATGGCTACGTCGAGATACTCTTAGAGCCAGAGCCGAAACGGTTGATACTGCTTCATTAGATGAGCGTTTAATCCGTCTTGGGCGCGTAGCTTTGCCAAATACTGGTATAGCCAGAACCGCATCCGCCCCTGAAGACGTATCCCAAAGACCAACAGGCTATAGAGGGTAGTACAATGGCTGCTGGCGAAACACCAACTCTTACGGAACCAAATCCTAATGAAATGTGGGGTGAGAATCTTCTAGAGGCTCAAGTAAATTTCGAAAAAGGTGTATATCAAAACGGCGAAGTGGCAGATCAGAGTAAACATAATATATTTATGGGTAAGTTGTATGCTAGTCGGGTCATCAACAGGATAATTAGTGGATCTTTAGAGACCGCAGAAGGCTTGGATAATGATGACAGTAAGGTATCGCTGTGTTTCTGGAGCAAGTTGCAAGAACTGGGCTCAAGCGAGGACGGCAGCACAAGCTTGGAGAAAGACGGCCTAGCCGAGCTAAAAGAATATCTGGCTTTCTTTGGTATTCTTAAAAAACAGCCAACCGTTGATGAAATTAACGCAGGAGTAGAAACTGCCAAAACAAAAGTAACAGAGGGCACAGATGAGGAGTTTCTTAAATCATTAGCATATATTAATTTTGCCCAACAAAAAGAGCTTCTAGGAGACCCGAAGGGTGGAGGTAAACCTGTAGCTAAACTTTACTGGGGTGGTGTCGGTAATTTGTATGTAGATAGTAATAAGATAGAGGGGGGTGTAGATGGAGATTCGGACTGGACGTGTGGCAACAGAGGACCAAAAACATATGAGACTGCAAAGGGTACTTTAGTCGACGGCAAAAGTATAGATGCTATTAGAGAGTATGCGGCGAATAGACCAACCCAGCTACCTCGTATCGAGACAAATGCTTTGTGTATGGTGATTACGCCAGGAGGACCAAAGTTGTTTGTTGAATATGGCGTACATAGAGTTGCGGCAGCCAAATTGCGCGGGGGTGAGCCGCTCGCGTTTACTAGTATGAAAATTTTTGCGGCAGAAAGCGGAGCGACTAACAATGGCTAAATCTCATGAGCTAAACACTGTATTGCCAGAAAATACCGCAGGCATTTTCGGGCCAGTTGAGTTTAAGCAGTTAGTAGAACTCTGGGGGATTACCAGCGGTAGCCCTAAAGGGCGGGTTGAAGAGCTAAAAAGTATGGACGTATCAAAATTTGTGTATTTTATCTCTGATTTAAATAGAAGTCTACAGGGTGAACCAGAAACACAAATCAGCCCGACAACAATGAAATATGGAGATGATGAGATGGTGCCAGTTGAGGACCGCTACGATTTATTTATGGGATTTTTCGACAAACTGGCTAAGCTGCCCGAAGATATAAATCCAGAAAGAGTTGGTGATGCTCTGGCAATGGTTGTTGGTATGCTGCATCCTTTTAATGAGGCTAATGGTAGGACTGGACGCGCACTATCTCTGGTCTTTCATAGTAACTTTGATTCTGACGACTACGTAGCAGATTATAAAGAACTTGTTGTCAGCAGGGATGTCATGAAAGAAGCTGGTATGCAAGCTCATGAAATCGTTGCGCCTTATATTAGACACAAAAGTATTGATGACCCAAATAATAATGTAGATATGAAAAACCCGGGATCTGTTTCGAGATATTTTGAACAGCTTTTGACTTCTGAAGACAGAAATTTGTATACGGGTCCCTTTGGCTACGCACCCTTAAGGGAAGCAACTTAAAAATTTGGTACAAGACCAGCGTGCGGCACAATAGCCAAGCTTACTAATAATTTTGGAGTTTTAGAAGAGTAGCGAGTACTGTAAATAAGTCGCACTGACATAAGAATAGTATCAGCGGAGCTTTACGTAAACTGGGTTTAACCTGGAAGTCTACTTGACGACGACTTCGGTGCGGCGGACGGTTTTGCCGGTGTAGTTTTTCTTGCGACGTGTAACAAAGCTTACAACGCCGTCACGAGCAGCAT
>CAZOUW010000034.1:0-3097 GCA_964583075.1 uncultured Candidatus Saccharibacteria bacterium
TGCCAAAAGTGCGCAAGAGCCGAACTTACCGCTTTGAGATTGCCGATCTCGAGGGCTACTTCACCGTTGGTGAGTATGAGGATGGTACTCCTGGCGAACTTTTTGTCAACGTCAGCAAGCAAGGCTCAACCCTGTCTGGCTTGATGGACTCATTTGCCGTCAGTGTAAGTCAGGGCTTACAGTACGGTGTACCACTCAAACGCTATGTTAAGAGTTTTAGAGGTACTAGCTTTGCTCCAAGTGGCATTACCGATGACCCAGAGCTCAGAACTGCTAGCTCCATCACCGATTACATGTTCCGACGTATCGCTAAAGACTACATGAGCTTCGATGATCAGCTCGAGCTAGGGCTTGCCTCATTCGATGATATGCCAGTAGAACAAACAGCACTGCCCGTAGAAGAGCTTGCCGATCAAGCCAAGCCGGCTCCAGAAATCCCAGTAGTCGAGCAAGTCGTTGATGCCCACGTTACCCTTCAGGGTCACGAAACAATCAAGAAGGCTAGCAAAAGCGATAATGCGCCAATGTGCTTTAACTGTGGTAATCAGACGCAGAAGGCGGGGAGTTGCTATGTTTGTACCTCCTGTGGCTCGACCACCGGCTGCTCCTAGAAGCACATGACGCATTAGCCTGCTTTTTGGCAGAGCCAAAACCTCTGCTAATGCTCTTGCGGCCACTGCGTTGTCATGAGCTGCGATACTCGATAGGTGTACCAAAAAGTACGCCTATCTCCGTTTCTCACTCCTTCCTAGCAATAGCTCGCAATCATGCACTTCTAGGTTTAGCTCATCTCAGTTATATAGTTAAAAAATTAATTCTTGTACAAATTAGTAGGTATTTCCAAGGAGCAGGGTATAGTTAACCTATTGGTACAAGAGTTAATGTTTTTTCACAATATAACTTCGGTGATTCAAAAAGTTCTGGCGTGGAAAATCTGAAGCAGAATTCTCTCACATAGTCTGGGAACTTTTCGGGGGTTGTATGATGGTACATTCGTCGAATAAAGGTGCGTAGATTACCAAACGTTCCTTCTATCTCACTTGTGTGAGTGAACTCGAACTTTTTGTGTATGTCGACAGTATGACTCACCGGCCAATAGTCTTCAACTCGTTTGTATATACTTGCTCCGTCAGTCCACAATTTCGCTCCTGGCTGTACTTTTTGAAACAGGAAGCTGTTGGCCTGCAACCTTCCGGGGGATGACTTGTAGATAAGGTCGTACGCTAATTTACAACTCCCGATCTGTTTACCCATGATCAAACACCAATTCTTGAAGTACGCTTCATCAAGCTGAACGATGTTCTCTAGGACATGATATTCCTCAGGGAGATGACATCTGAATTGGTCGTACCAGTGGTATACCGTTACCTTGGATAGCTTAGACAGTGCACACGCCTGTTGCACTGGTATCTTCTGTGTCCAGCACCAGAGCAGTAGCCACCATTGCTGCAGGGGCAGACGCAAGCTATTGAGCCACGTGTGGCTCAGCAAACTGAACTTCGTGCGGCATCGTCTGCAACGATACCGATCTTCGTACACGACAGGATTACTGTGTCTACAGACAGGACAAAAGAGCTTGCTGCTGCCAAATATGGCTACTCGCAAGTATTTCTTTATCTTTGCTTCACTTGGTATTTGTCGTAGGTTGTACATGTCCATAATTGTCTCCTTTTGTATGGACTTGTACCAATAGGTTTAGATTACCCAAGGAGCAAGCATTTACTATTTATGAAAAACTAGTATAATATGTTAAATGAGATTTTTTGACGACTATCCTTATGGTTATGAAGGGCACAATACCGGTGGGGAGCATCTTATTAAGCACTTTGAGGATCCTACAATAATTAACAGTCTCAGACTAAGGCTGATAAAAGGCGTTGATAGCTGGGACATCGAAGAGATAAGAGGCACTATGCTGAAGCAAGGCGATGCAGGTGATCTAGTAAATCTGATTGATTCTGAACGTCGCAGGATTGTTGGGGGTGCGCTAGTTAGGTATGAAGTATATAGTACTTCAAAAACCGCCCGTTTGGATTTGAGCGACATAGTTATTGAATATGATGCTAGAGGAAAGGGCATCAGCAATACACTAGTAAGTAAAGCTTTATCTCATCAGCACTATGGGCACATAACTAAGTTCCCAGATCTTCTGGTGATTTCTGATAGAAACGAACTGTGTCGACCCGAGACAACTGCTAAGCTTCGAGATGTCGGGTTTAGAGAAAATGACTTAGACGGAAATATGTTTATTCCGCTGGCGGGTTACGAGCTGAATCTTAGTATCTCTAGCAGTAAAGACCTTGCTGATGCAGAAGCCAACATTAAAGAAAAAAGATTAAACTGCTTTTTTAAGGCTCCTAGAGATGGTAATTATAGCCCTGAGACTTTGCGACATGAGTTTAGAGTGTATAGGGAAGGTATTTTAGTCGGAACGTTCAGAAGATCACATGAAGTGGGGTTTGACTATGATGATGAAGACAGAAGCTTCAGGGGCTATGATTATTTAGACCAAGAAGGCAAGTTAGTTTATGCTGGCGTACAACAATCAACCAATGAATTTTTTGCTGCTAGCGATCTGGTCATAAGATTAACCTAGACCTTATGGTAATACGTTTAGTCAAGTATATTTTATCTAGTGCAGTCGACGTATTCGGAGTGTTATAATAATTATTATGAAGGTGTATTTTCTGTATAGGTTCAATGGGCAGGACAGTACTCGGGTGTCTGGTTACATCAGAGAACTGAAACAGCGTTACTCTATGGCCGACACTAACGAGCTGGATCTAAATACTCGTGACGGAGCAGCCACTGCTAGCTTATACGATGCAATGGCTTATCCGGCGATTTTGGTGACTAGAAACGACGGTCAGCTTGCTCAGATTTGGCAGGGCGAACCGTTGCCGCTAGTGGACGAAGTTATTTCCTACGCTATGATGTAGTGTGACTGGCCTCGAGCCATAAGTTAGAGTATAATGAGTTTACAATTTGGGAGTTGCGAAGTAGTAGTTATCAGCTATGAAAACGGCATCGAGAAGAAATAGGATTTAACGCCGTTTGGTCACATGCCAGGTATGACAGCGCACTGCATAGTATGGCG
>CAZOUW010000035.1:0-1385 GCA_964583075.1 uncultured Candidatus Saccharibacteria bacterium
GTGTCGCATTCAGCCAGGGCGCGATGATCTTCTGCGAATTCATGTGGAAGTACGTGCTCCCGTCGAATGCACCGCTGCACTACCGGCTCAAGACGTTCAAGCGCGGATTGATGTTTGGCAACCCGCGCAGAGGCAGGGGTGCGATCTGCGCCTGGGCACAAGACCCGCCGGAGCCGGATACCCATGGGATCATGGATCGACTGTTTGACGCCGAGGCCGAAGGCATTAGCGATCGATGGGCCGAGCATCCCAACAATGACGACATGTTCGCTGAAGTTGGCGACGACGAGGCTGGTAAAAATCAGACGGCAATCGCCAAGATCGTCACGGAGAACTCCTGGGCCGGCGGACCACTCTCGTTATTCTCCCGGGTTCTCGCGATTCTCGGCAATCCCGCAGGGGAATTGTTCGGCGTAGTCAAGGCGACATTCGACGCCATCATGTTCCTCGCTTCAAATCCCAACCCGCATTACACCACTTTCGCCACCCCGGGGGATGTTCAGTGGATGCGCGGCGTAGCGCCCTAAGAAAGGTGCCGCATGAATATTGACTGGCAGAAGTATCTGCCGACCGTTAAGGACTTCGCCGAGCGTGCCGCCAAGACTTTCGCCCAGGCTTTCCTCGCCGCATCCGGTGTGGGCGGGGCGATGGCTGGCGTTGACGACATTCCCTGGGGTTATGCCTCTGGGGTTGGCGTTGTGGCGGTGGCTCTGTCCATCCTGACATCCCTCGCCTCGTTGAAGGTCGGCAATCCCGGCACCGCTTCGGTGACTAAAGCCGTACGGCTCGAAGAGTGATCGCCGCGGAGGCGATGGTCGATCTGCCCGAGCTGCCGCACGACTGGTTCGGCCTGGCAGCGTGGGCGTTCATTGCCATCTCGATCGTGGTTGCTGCGGTTCTGTGGATCAGGCACGAGAACAAGAACACCCAATCCGAGATTCAGGGCGTAGCAGAAGGCGTCAAAGCAGTCGCGCACAGCGTTAACAACAGGCCCGACACAACCCGGGATCAGCTGGACCGCATCGAGCAGAACCAGAAGCGCATGGAGAAGCGTCAGGACGAACTGGCCGATGACATGCGCGGCGTCAAGAAAGACGTCGGGCGGATCGGCGATGCCTTGAATGACGACCGTGACGCGAACCGCACGGACATCGCTCGGATTGACCGCAGAATCGACAAGCTGGAGGCGCGGAAATAGTCACCGTCTACACCAAGCCCAACTGCCCGCAATGCAACGCCACCTACAAGGCGCTGGACAAGGCGGGCATCGCGTACGAGAAGGTCGACATCAGCATCGATGACGAGGCCCGTGAGTACGTGCTGGCGCTCGGTTACCTGCAGGCCCCGGTCGTCGTGACCGACAGCGAGCACTGGTCGGGCTTCCG
>CAZOUW010000035.1:1485-3073 GCA_964583075.1 uncultured Candidatus Saccharibacteria bacterium
GTTACCTGCAGGCCCCGGTCGTCGTGACCGACAGCGAGCACTGGTCGGGCTTCCGCCCGAGTCGAATCGAACAACTGAAATAGGCCGGCGCGCTCCCTGGAGAGTGTTCCGTTCCCCAACTCCTCTTCGGGTCGTAGCACGCCCAACAAAAAGCCCCTCCGGCTATCTCATTACGAGACTGGCCGGAGGGGCTTTTTTGCGTTTCTACTGCGGCGGCGTCTTCTGCGCCACCTGAATCCGCGCGAGAAACAATCCTTTGCCAACGCCTTTCAGTGTCATGTTCAGCCAGTGACCCGTCCAGGCCAGGCCCCACAAGAGCCACAGTATCGCCGTGGAATGGCTACCGTCGTGCCATATCAACCATGCCGGCGCGATTGTCATGTACAGCGAGATCAGGACGAGGACACCGCCGCAGATCAAAGCGACAATCACCGCGACATTGGCCGCCTTGTTAGGCATGGGAGAATGTGCGGTCGACGATATCGACGGGCGCCGAGCTGGTGTCCTTCGTCCGCTTGGTGGGGTTGGCGACGTTGTACGCAGCGGTCAGGGTGACGATGGACAGTCGTCCACGGTCGGCTACTTCCAGCCCGGTGGAGCGGGCCAGTTTACGCAGTTCATCCTGATCACGACCCTGCGCCCACTGGCGGATTTGCGCGGCCTGGGAGTCGTCGATCTTCACCGCGGGAGCATGATGACTCTTGGTGGCCTTTTTGGCGCCCGTCGCCTTGCCGACCTTTCGCGCGGCCTTGATCCAGCGGTCAAGGTCTTTCTCGAAGGCTTGGGCGTTTTTCGAGGATAGGTCAATTTGGTACCGGGTGTCTCCAACGCTGAAGTCAACGGTTCCGTCGGCGACACTCTCGCCATCGAGATCGTCAATTACCTTCGTGTAATGAAGTGTGGCCATGCGGTTCTCCTTGGTTTTTGGGATTCCTTATCGGATGTTCCCAAGATAACTAGGAGATAAAGGGCTGTCAACCGATAACTGGCTTAGAAAGCTTCAATGGTCGGGCTTTGTTGAAAACCGGCGAATGAGACCACGCCCAGTCTGGGTATATTCCGTCGAAATCATGACTGGCCACGATGGACTTGAAGATGCCTTCGGGATCGCCGTCATAAGGTCCGGACGACCATGCAGCGTTAGCTTCGACGACTAACGGATGCCCATTGGCCAGGCCGATGTCCAGGGTGTATCCCGGCGCGGCATCGACGGTATGGGCCACCAGCTTGGCGAGGTACCGCATGGCGCCTAGTGCGTGCGAATGGTGAACCCGCTGAGCAGCCCTGTCGAATCCCTCATAACCCCAGATCAGGTCACCAATACGGTACAGACTCTCGGCAGTGATCTCTCCATGGGCGACCCAGAAGCGCGCCTCCATGGTGAACCTGACCGGCTCCTGCAACTGCCAGACAGTATCCCGGGGGAGATGGTATTGCTCTAAGGTTTGGCGCAGGCAGCAGTCTCCATAAACCTGTGCCGGTACACCGTCATGCTTGACCTCGGGAAGTTTTACAAATGTCGGCCGAGTCTTGCCGGGGAATATCTCGTCGATCGTCTTGTTCTGGACCTTTCGGCCGCGGTACTCCA
>CAZOUW010000036.1:0-3067 GCA_964583075.1 uncultured Candidatus Saccharibacteria bacterium
GCCATGTTGCAGTTCCATGAGATGATTCGCATACACAGCCTTTCTCAGGGGCTGTATATAAAAAGTGACAGCCACGCTGGACTGTCTAGGACCCAAGCAAGCATTATTCATGCCGACTCTTTTTTACGTAGCTGCCACTTTCATGGCATGAACTACGTGGAACGGGCGTTCCGATAATACTTACTTGAATCCTAGACAAGATCCATTATACCGCTGCACAGATGAGAAGCCTAGGCTATAGAGTTGATTGTATAGTCACATACTTGTTTTTTGACCCACGAATATGCCGCCATACTCTTACCACCGACATGCCATTCGCAAATAGCTTCAATAGGAGTTCCTTTGTCGCCTAAATAGGCTTTACCGTCTTTATAGTTGTAGATAGTGGCCACGCCGTGCGGGGTATCGATGATCCACTCCGCATCAACTTTGTAATTGTCTGTGTCAGTAATTGGCTCACCAAATAACTGCACCAAATCCTGATAGGTTGCCAACAAGTAACCTTTGAAGCTTGTGCCGCTTCGTTTAGATATGTGATCATTCATGTTCGATCCTTTCTTTCAAGGTACAAAGGTACCGCAAATATTTATTAATGCTAGCGACGTTTAGTTTTTTCCTCATCAAGATACTTAATGCCGTAGAAGTGATGGATTTCATCGTCGTTGCCGCCAATAAAACCAAACCCAAATACTATCTCCCATTTCACATTTGTTTGGATATAGTTCAGCCCCATTGAAATCGCATCGGCGAGGTCATCATGTTTTTCGACCCCAAAGCCTACTAACTGCTGAACAATTGGCGCGACTGTCCGGTCTTTCGGAAAATAGACCATGCCTTGCTCGAACAGTGAGCTTGCCAGCTGCAATCGTGCACGTTTATCATTGTGAATCTTTATGCCTTTTGATTTGATCTCGCGGTCATGTAATTGCTCGATGACTGCTGCTTGATATTGCACCTGCTCAACTAACACAATCGGGTGTTGTTCCGAGTCGGCATCAAGGCTATGATACATAGCCGCAATTGTGTCGAGCGTGGCAAGGTGAGTGAGTTTTTTGTTTATAAATTTTCGGTCAATGTAATACCTGCGATCTTCCGGTTTATACCCATAGACATGAATCATTACTATGGCTGTGTAGTCGGCGGTGGAGCTTTGGGAAATGGCAAGGTCAACCGACAGAAATGAGTTGATGTATTCATTATCTTCAGTCTTTTCTGGTAGCTCGTCGTAATATTGTATCCACCGTCCATCGATAACCTGATCCTCGTCAGGGATAATCCGTAGCATATATTCACGTTCCCACGCAATCTTATTACCAACGTTTCGCTTGAGGGTATTAACGGCAGTTTTGTCTGGATATTTGCCCGGCCACAAGCTCTTGCCAGAGCGCACGATTGGCCACTCTCGGTATATACCATCAATCTCACCTGAAGCAATACGCTCTTTTAGCCGCATCAACAGTGAGTCTTCATGAAGTAAATTACCGACTGCAATTCGTTTGGTGTACGTATCGCCAGCGGGGATGATCTCACTGGTGTACCAGTCAAAAGTTTTGTTGCGACCCTCACGAGTTTTGACCGACGCCATATCCTCCACGTCATCGGCGATAATCAGGTCGGGTCGATAGGCACCATGCCGGATGCCGCGCACGCTCTGCTCAGTGCTAATAGCGGTAATTCGGGCATTGTACTTGGGTATGTAGAGCGATGTTGAACCCCATTCTTCGCGTTGCTCAGTGAATGGACCCATATCGTTTGTTAGGAGCTCATTACTCTCCAGCTCGCGCTTGATGTTAGTTAAATGCACCCGAGCCTGGTACTGTGTCTGACTGGCGATAAGTACGAACTTCTTTTGCTGTCTGCCAACCACAGCCCATATCGGGTAACTCATGGTCAATATTGTGGACTTTGCTGAACCTCTAAACGCTACGATAACTGCCAATGGCAGTGTCTCATCCTCGGTTATCGAAAAAAGATCCCGATGCAGATCGGCAGTTGCATGCGTTAGGTAGTTCGAAAAGTAGGTAGAAAAGAACCACTGATGACTTTGTGCTGTAACTTCAGCACGTACTTTATGATCGGCAAAGAGCTTTTTCTGTAAGCTAGCTTGTTTCATCAGATTCATCCTCGGTAGTTAACCCTGCAAGCTGGAGGGCACGTGCTACCACCTCAGTTTGTTCTGGTGTTAATTCCTGCTGTATGGTTTGGAGCTTGGCGTTCACCTCAATTCGAGTTTTGTATGATTTGTGATGGTGCTTTAGCCAAAAGAAAATAGCTGACATGTTTTTGTCTTTGATGGCAGATATCAACTGGCTTTCTGCCATGTCATTTATAAGGCCTGCACTATGTTCGATAGCTTCATCGCATTCGTTTGCAAAATCCTCATCGTCCTTACGCCAACGATAGTAGGTGCTTCTAGGGACTCCTGATTGTTTGCATGCAACCTCAACAATTGGTGTCTTTCTAAGCTTTTCTAATAGCTTACTTTTGTCACTAGCAAGATTACGGCTCATAGCTTAACCCGCTTCTGGCCAGTCAATTTTTCCCAACGTTTCAATGCTACTTCGGCATAGGTCGGGCTTTTCTCCATAATATAGCATCGCCGTTTTAGTTTGGCACTAGCTATCAAAGTTGACCCACTGCCGCAGAAGGGCTCAACCACCAAGTCATCACGCCTAGTCAGTACTTTGATATAAGGCACTAGGATTTCAATTGGCTTCGTTCCAAAAATGACTCCTTGACCCGAGTGCTTTTCATCACTGGCCATGTAGCTTATAAAGTCAGTTGGTTGATACTTTTTACCGCCTTCGTAACCCTCCCATTGTGGCTTACCACCAATTGCATATAGTGCTGTTTCATATTCTTCTTGCAAACCATCTGGTTCTTCATCGTGGTTATATTCCACGTTGCCCGATGCACCAACCATTGCAATATCATGTTTGCTAAAGAACTTGTATTTAGCAGCAAAACCCTGATGTCTATTCGGCAAATGCCAAACGATCATGTTTTTTACTTTCCAGTACTTTTCCATTTCTGCCCATATGACACGCAAATTCTTCCAGTTCTCATA
>CAZOUW010000037.1:0-3013 GCA_964583075.1 uncultured Candidatus Saccharibacteria bacterium
GTAGAGTGAGTCTATTCCGTAATAGAAGTAAAATCCATGTTAAATAAGCGTGAACTAGAGAAACAAAAATCAGGTGTATTCGTAAACATGGAAAGTGTTAGGGCTTTAGAGAAAAAAGCCTTCTATCCTAATGGCGTTATTTTGCGTGATACTAATAATTACGGAAAAGAATGGACAGATTGGCCAATAAACTACTACGTATTTGCATTTGATTCCATAAAGCTCGAAAAATTAAAGAGCTACATAGATCAATATCATTCACGAAACAATTCACCACCTGAAAAACGTATCGATACCATCTGTGTTCTTGGAAAAGGGTTGGTTGTGAATCGTGATAGTGACGGTACTTTTAGCGCATGTCCTGGCTTATCCTCTGAAACCGTGCACACATATACAAAGAAAGAATTACTACTATTCTATACACTAATCAGCCATTTCTTACTTCAAACCACGATGCGAAATTTCCGATTTATTGACTATGTACGCAACATGAGATTTGACTAGTGATCTAGACCACTACGCTCAGCCATATGCGACAGCAGAATTTGAGACCTATGTCCCTCATTATGCTTTTACATCAGCTAAGAGAATATTTGTATATAAAAGAGCCGACAACCGGCTCTTTTATATACTTACAGAAAGTATGTTTCCTAGTTTATTCGTAACGAAGGGCGTCGATTGGGTCAAGTTTGGCAGCTTTATGGGCGGGGTACGTACCAAATATCAATCCCACTGCGATTGAAATACCTGCCGTAACTGCAATTGTCTCAACAGTCATAGATGGAACGATATCCAAGTCCATGGCTTTCGTTAGACCAGTTGCCATTATGTAACCTAACACGATACCAAGTATCCCGCCAAGAATTGTTAATACGATGGCTTCGGTAAGAAACTGCATCATAATATGGCGTGTTTTTGCTCCTACTGCTTTCCGAAGTCCTATTTCTCGGGTACGCTCCGTCACGCTGACCAGCATGATGTTCATGATGCCAATACCACCTACTAATAATGAAATTGCAGCACTTATCATGAGGATCTTACGGAACAAATCAGTCAAATCAGTAATAGATCCTAGCACTTCAGCAGAACTCTTGACCGTAAAGTCAGCCTCTTCAGTATTGCTGTAGCCATGGTTGGTCAACAAGATTTTTTCAACAAGTATTTTGACCTCTTCTACAGATTCATCATCGTTTGCTTGAGTAATTATTGAGCCAAAATTTTGACTTAGTTTATTCTGCTCAATGATACTTGTGTAGGGTACGAATGCAAGAACATTCGGGTTGTCGAACTGACCTGGCTCAGTTTCGGCAAGCACACCAACGACTGTGTAGTCAGTATTATTAAGATTTACCTGTTTACCTATTGGGTCGACATCTTTGAAAATATCGTTTGCTATGCTTTTTCCTAGTACGATAACCAGTTTTTTCTCTGTAACACTTTCACGGTCAAAAAAGGCGCCAGACTCAAGTTCGTAATTACGAATATTGCTATATGACTCTGATGCACCTTGCACTGCAATAGTGCCACCAACACCTGACTGTAGTTTTACCGTTGTAGCTACGAGTGGCGAAACACCAGTAACGAGATTCTGGTCGATAGCTTTTATTGAATTTAAATCTTGTTCTGTTAGGGTCGGTTCAACGAGCGTACTTATGCTTTTCTGGTTTTCTGGTGAACCTTCAGGTGCTCTGTGTTCAGGGTTTTTTAGTTCTTCAAGCTCTTGAGTGGTTGGAGCGTTGCGTGACTCAATTGTCACATTTGTTGAACCAAGTTTATTCACTTCTTTATCAATCTTTGCATCCATCCCTGCGCCGAGGCCCATTATTGTTGTAACTGCCGCTATCCCTATTACGATGCCTAGAACGGTCAGTAGGCTACGACCTTTGTTGATTATTATTGATTCACTAGCTTCAGTTAGAAGATTACTGATTTTCATTTTGATGCCTCCTCGGTAATTTTGCCATCACGTATTCGTATAGTGCGGTCAGCATATTTTGCAATGTCCTCTTCGTGAGTTATAAGTACGATTGTCGTACCTTGTTGATTTACTTCTTGAAAAAGTTCCATAATACTGTTTGCGCTTTTAGTGTCGAGGTTACCTGTCGGTTCGTCTGCTAGTAACAAACTCGGTTTCATCATCAATGCTCGCGCTATAGCTACACGCTGGATTTGTCCGCCTGATAACTCATTAGTACGGTGGTTAATACGACTTTCTAATCCAACTCGTTTGATAGCTTCTTTTGCTCGTTCAATATCATCTGATGCCGGTCTATAAACCGTAGGCAGCATTACATTCTGCAAAACCGTACGACGCTTTAGAAGATTAAACTGCTGAAAGACAAAGCCAATCTCTAAACTTCTTAAATCCGAAAGCTTGCTTTGACTGAGCTCTCGAACTGAAACCCCGTTCAATAAATAATCACCCTCAAAGTGCTGATCGAGCAAGCCGATAACGTGCATTAAACTTGACTTACCTGAGCCAGAACGTCCCATAATTGCTACAAAATCACCTTCGTTAACAACGAAATTTATTCCACTTAGCGCGGTAGTAGGATTTTTGCCGTTTGCGTTATAGGTTTTTTGTAGGTTTTTTATATCGATAACGTTATACATGATTACGACTTTTTCTTGTTTGGTAAGTTTAGTTCAAGATGGGCGAGTAGTTTCTCGAAAGTTTCCGGCTTGGCAATTATCAATACGCCATCCACTGGCGCCTTAAATACAAGAAGTTTGTCACCTGCATTAATAGACATCGATTCTCTTGCTTCAGACGGTATTACTACCTGCCCACGCTCACCAACAGTTACCGAACCAATTAATTGCGGCATATTCATTTCTTATCTCCCATATTAATCATTACTCTTATGCTATCATACTAATCATATTATACATATTAGTATGTACGCATAGTTTTGGCTAGCCCTTCATTATTGTCATACACACTGTCGATTTCTGACAAATCAAAGTCCAGGCTATCTTGAAAAGTTATATTCCCATCCCTTATCCCCAGCCA
>CAZOUW010000038.1:0-2389 GCA_964583075.1 uncultured Candidatus Saccharibacteria bacterium
CCCTAAGGCTGAAACGCTACTTACTATCCATGCTATGAGACAATTCAACAAACAAAATCCTATTGATGGCAAGATAGGCAGCCTCTACAACTGGTCATGGGCTGAAGGTACCATCATAGACAATGGTGTGCGCGGGCTCGCCGTCCGCCGGGATCCTGACAACGGTCAGGTGCGCTTGAGCCGCAGCGGTGTCGGCTATCGTGGTGGCAACCTGGGCGTGCGTCCCGAGGTGAGAGGTTAGAGCTTCGGTGATCGTCGTAACTGTCGGTTTGGTCTGATGTTTGCGTAAGAAGAACAGAAAAGCTTAGCATTAATTTTTGAATTTTTTTTAGGATTTAAAGTTTAGGACTTAGAGTTTTTATTTTAGCTTATGCTAAAATTAGCTTAAGGTATGGATCAACACAAAAACTACTTTCCTAAAAACTTTTACTGGGGTGGCAGTACCTGTAGCTATCAAGTAGAAGGCGGTAATGTCAATCAGTGGTCGGTTTGGGAGCTAGAGCACGCTTCTGAGCTAGCTAAAACCGCAGAGAAGCGACTTGGCTGGGTACCAGCTTGGGACCATGTAAAACACAAGGCAGAAAGCCCGGCGAACTATATTTGCGGCCGTGCAATTGAGCATATAAAGCGGTATTCTGAAGATTTTAGCTTGGCTCGGGAGCTCAACTTAAACGCTTTTCGTTTTGGTATTGAATGGAGCAGGGTAGAGCCAGAAGAAGGCGTTTGGAACAAAAAGGCTTGGGATCACTACAAAGCCTATGTGGCGGAAATGCGCAGATCAGGTCTTGAGCCATTCTTGAACATCTGGCACTGGACTATGCCTGTTTGGTTTGCCGAAAGAGGTGGTTTTACTAAAAGGTCCAACCTGAAATATTGGGACCGCTACGTTGCTAAAATCTGCGAAGAGCTGGATCTAGAACACGTCCGACATATTCTGACAATTAACGAGCCAAACGTCTACGCTAGTTTTAGCTATATGACTGGTGAGTGGGTACCACAGCACAAAAATCCGCTTGAGTTTGTTAAAGTCTACTACAACTTAGTTCGAGCGCATCGCCGAGCGTATCGGATCATCAAAGACAAGTATCCGAATATAAAAATAGGTATTGCTCATCAGATGGCCAACATACAGTCGAAACGCCCCCATAACCTGATCGACGTTGTCACTACTAAATGGATGAGGTATTCATGGAACTGGTGGTTTTTGCGCAGAATACGCCGCAGTCAAGACTTCGTAGGCATAAATTACTATTTTAGTGATTATTACAAAGGTTTCTGGCGAGCTAACCCCAAAACACCACTGAACGATCTGGGCTGGTACATGGAGCCTGAAGGGCTTTATCCTCTCGTACTACGGGCTTGGGCTCACTTCAAGAAACCAATCTATATTACCGAAAACGGAGTAGCTGATTCGCGGGATGAGTACAGGCAGTGGTGGTTACAAGAAACGATGATTGCGCTAAACCGCGCCCTCAGCGAAGGAATAGATGTAGCCGGTTACTTCCACTGGAGTCTACTTGATAACTTTGAATGGAAGTATGGTTGGTGGCCAGAATTTGGCTTGGTGCATGTTGATCGCAAGACCATGAAACGTACGATTAGACCAAGTGCCCTATGGTGGGCTAAAGAAATAGCCGCCTCAAGAGAGAAGTGATTAGCAAACTATTTAAGCTTATTGACAAAAGCATAAGCTTTTGCTATAGTTAAATATATGTCCAAGCATTCACGCAATAACAACAAACGAAATCCTTTTACTACCCATCCTGATGGCAGTATGCGAAAGGTGGGCGAAACTCCAAAACCTCGTTCAAAAGATAAACTTAGCGTACCTAACTACGATAGGCGTAGGGTGACATCTGCCTTAGTAGGATTTTCTGCATTGATGCTCGCAGGAGCTGGAATAAAAAGCCTTGTAAGTGATTCATCTTCGCCTGAAGCACCGCCAGCTACTACAGTGGTAATTGCTGAAGAAGGTGATAGTCTGTGGGAACTCCAGTCAAAAGAAGGTAGCCCAGCTGGAAAAACTCTTGGCGAAACAGTTTACGATGTAGTGAAAATGAATGGCGGTAGCGTAATTTATCCAGGTCAGCCGATAAAACTTATCGATGGCCCAAAAAATCCTACACAAAACCCGTAGTGTCTGGTAAGAACAAACTACGCTACATGTTGTGTATAAGTAACATAAAAAATTAGTACTGTGGATAACCGCTCATAAAGGAGCGGTTTTTACTTAAAAAGTACTTGATTGTGGGTGTGTGTGGGTTGTAGACTCATGTTAGTGGGTAAATGTAGGTAGCCAAAATAGCTGACCTACCAAAAATAAAAACCACTGATTAAAAAACATATGGGCAGGGTAGACTACTTCGAACGTAAGTTGGACGACAAACGT
>CAZOUW010000039.1:0-2384 GCA_964583075.1 uncultured Candidatus Saccharibacteria bacterium
CTAAAATTGCACTAATTTCTTTCTGAAATTCAGTAACCTCAGCATCAGTCAATTTCAACCGCGAAAGTCGCGCCAGTTTCAAAATATCATCACGAGTTAAATCTGCCATTTGTTCTACTATACCACTGTTTTAACAGAGATAATAGCTATTTTGCCAACATATTTATACTTCGAAGAAACAAATACCACACCTGAAACAACTACGGTTGACATCTGTTTCCATTTCACAACTATTAGGCTTTGCGTCAAACGCTTCGTCTATTGCGTCCAGTGCGTCGTCGTAGGCATCAGTTTCCTCATCACTATCTGGATCTTCATTACGCAAAAAACTTACTTCGCGCTCTATTACTTCGCGCAAACCCGCACACTCTGGTCTTGGTAATTCATCAGGGCTAACTTCAGCCATCTAATCGCCCACCCTGAAAACGTCTCTACCTTCAGGATCCCATTCAGGTCTACTATCGAGTCGTTTTATAGTAGACCTTCTCGGAAACTCATTATAAGGCATCATAACAAAACATTTACCATACCCAGCAGATTCACGAGTCATGCCATAGCGCCCGGTAATTATGTCTGTCGCATCATCTATATTGCCCCGATATACCCACTGCGGAAGATCACTGCCATCAAGACTTCTAACGTACCTTTTGCAAAATTCAACACCGCTATTCCCGAATTCACCCTCTACAACTGCATCCCCAAATACGTCTTTGATCTCCCCGTTGAAGTAATTTCCTTGTCTTTCTGTGTAGGTCATTTCAAACAGCGAATGTGCAGCAGTGTTGGATATATAAAACCGGCCCAAAAAGTCAGGTGAGACTTCCTTTCTTGCAAGTACACGCCCTACAGAAAATGCATTGAAGCACCTTCTCGCTTGTTCTACTACGCCCTCATTACCTTTTGCTAGAGCTATAACCTCGTCATCTGTTGGTACCTTAATATAAGACGGGACAACACGTTCATAACTTTCAAAACCGGGAGCAGAAACCTGAGGAAGCTTTCCTTCGTTAGCAAGTGGCAAAATATGTGCATAATCCACTACCCTAACACCGTACTTATCCTGTAGATTTAAGCTTGCCGCTAATACATCTGCATGCGCTTGACCTAGCATTACTACATTCGGCATAGCATTTGCCATGTTCTGAAACATTATCGGTTCTCTTAACTGAGCATTCATCATCGCGATCAATGAACCCATATAACCTTGACTCTGTTTGTCCCGTAGAGACAAACCGCCCTGAATATAATCTCTACCCCTAATTATTGCCAATCGTTCAGCAATATCAGGCATTACGTGTCTAGTTAGTCTGATGTCATCGAGGAAAGCCATAGGCACACCTGCAGTTCTTAGGGTCTGGCATGCCAACCTAAAAAATCTGTCACTTTTTAATTCGAAAAACCTTGGGTCCTCCTCGTCGTACTTGGTAGGACATAAGGACATTGCTTCAGTAGCTTCAATACCTACCAAAGTATCATGGCCTATTGAATAATGATCCAGCAAACCATCTGGGGGTGCAACATCGTAATATTCAAGGCCAAATAAACCCGATTTTGAGAAACCATGGTTAACACCATAAAGCTTTATTTCTTGGATATGCTCTGCATTTGACATCCCACAATTATCTTTTTAAACCAAAAAATATGCAAGCATGAGCACTGATACAATCTATAAAGTTTAGTAACTGTACAAGGCTGTTCCTTGTACAGTTATGCTAGTGTCTGTGGCAATTAGCCACAGTTCTATGGTCTTCAACCCGGCTCTGTATCTTCATGGATAGGCTCGTCAAAAGCACAACTTGTAAGCCGAGGACTGTTTGAAGTCACGTCAGTGACAAGTTCCGCAGGCTGTTGTGTCTTTTGACTAGAGCCTATGCCAAGAAGAGACAGCCGCCGGTCAGTTTTTGCCCAACTTTTTGCTGACACAAAAAGTTGGTGACTTTGGTACTTTGGTCATACAAAGTACATATGCCTTTGCTTCTCTGGGCAGTCAAAGAAGTTATTTGATACAAAACTTTACCTAAAGTTTGGACTTAACATCAGTAATAATATCCCGTAACTCAGCCGCCTTCTCAAACTCCAAGTTAGCGCTAGCCAAATCCATCTGAGCTGTAAGGTCTTTAATAAGATGCTTATATTCATCCTTTGGAATTTTTTTAAGATTTAGCTTATTGGCAGCCGACTTTGCCTCTTCAGAAAGTTCTGGTCGCATGCCGGCTTCAATCGATTTTTGAATACCCTCTGGTGTTATGCCATGTTCGTCGTTATATTGTTTCTGCACTTTACGGCGTTTGTCGGTAATATCAATAGTACGCTGCATACTGCCAGTAATATGGTCGGCATACATAATAACGTGTCCTTCAACATGCCGGGCGGCACGACCAACT
>CAZOUW010000040.1:0-2330 GCA_964583075.1 uncultured Candidatus Saccharibacteria bacterium
TCTGATCGCTTGTCAAAAGCGCCGCCATAAATTCCGCCGGGTAGTGCGCCTTGAGGTAGGCGGTTTGGTAGCCGATGAGGCCATAGCAGGCGGCGTGAGATCGATTGAATCCGTAGCCGGCGAAAGGTTCGATGAAGGTGAATACTTTTTCGCCGATCGTCTTCGAGATGCCATGTTTCACGCACCCGTCGATAAACTTAATTTTCTGCTCTTTGATGAGTTCGAGGATTTTCTTGCCCATCGCTTTTCGGAGGACATCCGCTTCGCCCAGGGTGAAGCCGGCGAGGTCGCGGGCGATTTGCATCACCTGTTCCTGGTAGACGGCGACGCCATAGGTTGCTGCTAAAATCGGCTCGAGTTTGGGATGGAGGTATTCTATTTTTTTGAGACCGTGTTTTCCGGCAATGAAGTCGGGGATCCAGTCCATAGGGCCGGGACGGTAGAGCGCGACCATCGCGATGATATCTTCGAGGACGCTCGGTTTCAGTTGTTTGAGGTAGCGTTTCATTCCGTTTGATTCCAACTGGAAGACGCCGGTCGTATGCGCCTTTTGAAGGAGGTCGAAGGTGGCGTCATCGTCCAAGGGGAGCCGGTCGATAATGTCCGCGGTCGAAGCGGAGTCGGCGTCGAGGCCGATTGATGCGGCGAGTGTGTCGAGTTTTCCGAGCGCTTTCAGAATGCGAATGGTGTCTTGGATGATGGTGAGGTTTTTGAGACCGAGAAAGTCCATCTTGAGGAGACCGATTTTTTCAACATAGCTCGATTTGGTGGAAGAGGAGTATTGGGTGACGATGCCTTCTTTTGATCCGGAGATGTTTTGAATTGGTGTGTACTCCGTGACCGGATCTTTGGTAATGACAACACCGCAGGCATGCATCGAGGCGTGGCGCGCCAAGCCTTCTATTCTTTTGGCGACATCGATGAGTCGATGTGCGTCGGGATCTTTTTCGTAGAGCGCCTTGAAGTCGGGCGCTTCGGTGAGCGCCTTCTCCATCGAGTGAAATTGCGGGATGAGCTTGGCGACTTGGTCGCAGAGGCTGTAGGAAAATCCGAGTGCGCGTCCGGCGTCTCGAATGGCGGCGCGCGCCGCCATGGTTCCGAAGGTGATGATTTGCGCCACGTGATCCGATCCGTATGTCTCGCGTACGTAGTTCAAGACGTCGTCGCGACGATCGTCGGCGAAGTCCATATCAACATCGGGCATAGAGATACGCTCCGGATTGAGGAATCGTTCAAAGAGGAGGTTGTACTTGATCGGATCCATGTTGGTGATGCCGGTCAGATAGGCGACGAAACTTCCGGCGGCACTTCCTCTTCCGGGTCCGACAACGATACCCTGTCGCTTTGCCCAATTGACGAAGTCTTGCACGATCAAGAAGTAGGAAGCGAAGCCGGTTTTTTCGATGACGCCGAGTTCGTATTCCATTCGCGCGCGATGTGTTTCGGTGATATCGGCTCCGAACCGCCTCACGAGTCCCGCTTCGCAGAGTTCGCGAAGGTAAATTTCGGCGGTTTTTCCGTCCGGCACGTCGAAATGGGGGAGTTGGGTTTCGCCAAGTTTGATATGGACGTCGCATCGCTCGGCAATTTTTCCCGCATTCTCAATCGCTTCGGGGATTTCTTTAAAAAATGTGGTCATTTCCTCCGGGCTTCGGAGCGAGAGATCGAGGTGGCGGAGCGAGAGACGATTTTCTTCGGAGACTTTTTTGTTGTCGCGAATGCAGAGAAGGATGTCTTGAAGTTCGGCGTCTTCGGGGCGGACATAGTGGACGTCGTTTGCGGCGACGAGTGGTATTCCCGTTTCGCGGGCAATACGAATGAGACCCGCGTTCGCAATCACTTGATTTTCGTAGTCTCCGTGCGGTTGAAGTTCAAGAAAGAAGTTTCCTGTGCCGAAAATTTCTTGGTATTCGAGCGCCGATTCGCGCGCGCGGTCGTCGTTTCCCGCGATGATGAGCGAGGGAACTTCGCCGGTTACGGATCCGGAGAGCGCGATGAGTCCCTCGCGGTATGTTCGCAAAAGCTCTTTGTCGGCGCGCGCCTTGTAGTAGAATCCCTCGATATGCGATGCCGAAATGATTTTCATCAAGTTTTTGTAGCCCACTTCGGTTTCGGCGAGGAGAACGAGATTGTACCGACGCCGGTCTTCGCTTGATGCGCGGCTCCGCATATCCTTGGTGACATATATTTCCGCGCCGATGATCGCTTTCATTCCACGTTCTTTTGCCTTGATCGAAAGTTCGACGGCGCCATAGAGCGCGGAGTAATCGGTGAGTGCGAGCGCCGTCATGCCGAATTCTTTGGCACGATCAAGCAGGGCGTCGATTTTT
>CAZOUW010000041.1:0-2211 GCA_964583075.1 uncultured Candidatus Saccharibacteria bacterium
GCATAGCCGCCGTGCTCCGCACTATTCCTGCTACAATTAAGATATGAATAATTGCGAAATCTGTCCAATCCTAGCTACGCACAACAATGGCAAAGACGTACAAATTATTGAAACAGAAAAATGGCGAGTCGTCCTCGACTCGAACCAACAATTCTTAGGAAAATCCTTCGTAACTCTACTCGAGCATAAAGCGTCGCTTTCCGATCTTGATGAAGAAGATTGGAAAGACTTTGAAATACTTGTTAAGCGTCTTGAGTCTGCTGTGCAAAAAGCATTTCAACCAAATCATTTCAACTGGTCGTGCCTAATGAATCTCGCCGCTATGAGTGGTCAAGAAACGCATGTACACTGGCATATTCACCCAAGATATGACAAGCCTGTAACCATAGCAAATGAAACTTTTGAGGATACGCAGTGGTATCCACGAAAAGAGAAAATTGACCATATTGTTGATGGAGAAGTTTTGCAGGTAATAGCCGAAAAAATCAAGGAGAACCTATGACCGGCGAAGTGCATGGAGTGGTCGGACACCCAGATAGTAGCCGTAAAACAGATTATCTTTATAGGCTATCTATCAAAGGTATCATTCTTAACAACGCTGGCGAGATTTTATTTGTCAAAGAAAGCGGACGTGATTGGTGGGACTTGCCAGGTGGTGGCATGGATCATGGAGAGGATATAAAAACAGCCATTGCTCGTGAAATGAAGGAAGAGGTTAATCTCACTGGCGATTTCACCTATCGAATTGCTCATGTCGATGACCCAGCAGAGCTGAAAAACGCGAAAGTACTTCAGGTGCGACTCATCTTTATCATTAAGCCCGATATAATGGATTTTTCTCCAGGTGATGACGGCGACGAAGTCGCATTTATATCTCTTGAGCAGCTTAAAGAGATTGATGAGCCGAAGTATGATTATCTGAGGATGATTCTTCAGAATATCTAACAAGAACAGCAGATTGACATAAAGCAAAAAATATGCTAGTATGCTTACAGTTAATCTCAAAAACAAATATGTCAGAAACCACACCGAAACCACCAGAAGTAATTCAAGCTCAATTAGCTACATTTGCCGCAGAGCGAGTCGAGCACTATCAAGATAGCGGACACATCTTTAATAACCTCGGCAACTTAGCAATAAGTCAAGTAGGAGATATTACACGGGTTACTAAATCTACCGAATACCACAAAGATAACAATGGCAATAATAGTTTGAGAGTGCCAGAAGGAACAGAGCGAACAGTTGCTACATCTTCTGAATATACCGATTTCTTGCGTTCAGTAGGTGGCTCACGGTACGAGGCAATCCAAGGTCGTGCTGAAATGCTACAAGCATACGATCATTTTGAGTCAACTATTGCAACACTTAGAGCCGAGCTCGCAGACCCAGCACGACGCAAGGAACACCCTAATTTCTTGGGTAATGGTTCAAACGCTATGGTTTTCTCAATCAGCGAGGGTAACAAATCTTATGCAGTCCGAGTACCAAATGGCGACGCTTCCAACCCTTCTACGATAGACAGTCATCTTGCAGGTGCTGTTTTGGGTAAGGGTATCCCCCACTTAGAGCAAATAGTCGCTGCTTCGTACAAAGACGGTGTTACTGTAGCCGAAGTAATGCCAGGTAAAGAAACTGGAGATTTAACTCTCAAAGAAATTCATGGAGTAACTGATCAACAGCTCGGAGAGCTTGTAGACACCCTCATAGCAGTCAGCGAACACGGCATTGAAATTGATCCTAAGCCTTCAAATATCTTTTATGACCCCGAAGAAGGCTATGGTATCGTAGACTACCACTCCTCAAAAGTTGCAGGAAAGAATTCTGCCGACCAAGAGCTTGGAGAGGTTGTTGGTTGGATGACGACACCGATAAATAGTGCTGGTTTCTATGGTAAGCCTTATAAATCAGAGAAGACACCCGAAGATTACTCTAGTGACTTGGAGTTTATGGAAGCCAACCTTGAGGTACTAGAGAGATACCGCAACGTAGTTGCGGCTAAATTAACGGGCGATACACAACAGAAAGCTCTCGCTAAGATCGATGAGAGCATAGCTACTAGCAAAGAGTCTGTTAGGAACTATTCAAGTCCCCAATGGATTGCTGAACGCATTGCTCAAGAACAAGAGTGGAAGCGTCAGCGTGAAGAACGGGCTAAAGAACCAGTCACCTGGGACTTCGTTTAAAGGTTCATGCGGAGCACGGCGGCTATGT
>CAZOUW010000042.1:0-2074 GCA_964583075.1 uncultured Candidatus Saccharibacteria bacterium
TACAAAATCTCCGGAATGACAACTGACCTCGCTGATGAGAAACCGTTCTGTAAGGCGATCGGAAACTGCCCGAAGGAAAGTATCGCAAAGTGGAACGTGAAGAAAAAAGATCTGGAAGGAAAGAATATGGAGGTCGTGCTCTTTTCTCGGGACTAGTTCAAGTTTTTGTTATGCGTTTCAATATTCAAAACTGGGTTGAACAGGTGAAGTCTAGGCCGGAGCATATCCGACATCGGTACTTGATCGGATGTGTCGCCGTCTCAATGTTTTTCGTGGTAACTATTTGGTCGCTTACCATCACTGAGAATTTCAAGAAATCAAGTCCCGTAAAATCGGCTGAAAAAAATAGCAATATCTTACCCAAGACTTCCGACTTCTCACTTGATTCAATTCTTTCCGGTGACGGTACCATTCAAGATAAGCCATCAAAATCGGGCGAGGATTTTCTTCGGCAGCAAGAAGAGAACCGCAGTCGCCTGGATCCAGAGTACGAAGGAATAAAACCGAAGGAAAGTGAAACAGGCGAAGAGGGGGCGACCGACAACCCTAGTAACATCGTGATGCCAACATTACCGTAATCCTATGGCCGAAAAGAACGAATTTCATGGCGGGAAAATTGAACCTCGGAATATTTCAGCGGAGGTAAAGCAATCATATCTCGACTACGCGATGTCGGTGATTGTCGGTCGGGCGCTGCCAGACGTGCGCGACGGGTTGAAGCCGGTTCATCGCCGCATCCTCTATTCGATGTGGTCGACGGGCCTTCGTTCGACCGCAAAATTCAGGAAGTCAGCGACAGTCGTCGGTGAAGTGCTCGGTAAGTATCATCCGCATGGCGATACCGCTGTATACGATACCATGGTCCGCATGGCGCAGGATTTCTCACTCCGTTATCCGCTCATCTGGGGACAGGGAAACTTCGGTTCGATGGACGGCGACCGTGCCGCGGCCTACCGGTACACTGAAGCGAAGCTCAAGGCGATCGCCGAAGAGATGTTGGTCGATATCGAGAAGGATACGGTTGATTTCATCCCGAACTTTGACGGCGTCCACGAGGAACCGGTCGTACTGCCGGCGAAACTGCCGCAGCTCCTTCTCAATGGTACGGTCGGTATCGCGGTCGGTATGGCGTCGAATATCGCGCCGCATAACTTGAATGAGCTCGTCGATGCCATCTGCTTTCAAATCGACAATCCGGAATGCGATGTCGATGATCTGATGAAATTCATCAAGGGACCAGACTTTCCAACGGGTGGAATTATTTACAATGCGAAAGAAATTCGGGAGACCTACGCAACTGGTCGTGGACCAATCACGACCCGGGCGGTGACTGAAATTGTCGAGAGTAAGTCAGGTCAGTTTCAGATCATTGTTTCCGAGATGACGTATGCTACAAACAAAGCGACGTTGATCGAGAAGATTGCTGATCTCGTGAAAGAGGACAAGATTCAGGGCATCAAGGACCTGCGCGATGAGTCAGATAAGGATGGTGTGCGTATCGTGATCGAGCTGAAGAAAGACGCGTTTCCTCAAAAAGTTTTGAACAAGCTCTTCACGCTGACCGATCTTCAGAAGAACTTCAACGTGAACATGCTCGCTTTGGTCGACGGTGTTGATCCGCAGATTCTGAATCTGAAATCGATCCTCGAACACTATATCGTTCATCGTGAGCGGGTCGTCACGCGCCGGAGCGAATACGAACTTCAGAAGGCAAAGGATCGTGCTCATATCCTCGAGGGATTGAAGATCGCGCTCGATCATATCGACGAAATCATTAAAGTGATCAAGCAGTCGCCGACGAAGGAGGAGGCGCATGCGAACCTCATGAAGAAGTTCAAGCTATCTGATCGTCAGACAACGGCGATTCTTGAGATGCGCCTCCAGACTTTGGCTGGCTTGGAACGCAAGAAGATTGAAGATGAGCTTGATGAGAAATTGAAGCTTATCGCGTATCTTGAAGATCTCTTAAAGCACAAGAAAAAAATTCTCGCGCTCGTGAAGACTGAGCTCATCGAGGTTCGCGATAAATTTGGCGATGAACGTAAGACCAAAGTCATCCGCGGCGGTATCGGCG
>CAZOUW010000043.1:0-1998 GCA_964583075.1 uncultured Candidatus Saccharibacteria bacterium
TTCTTATCGATAGCACCGTATTTTTTGACGGTATCTTTATCAATTGGAAGATCGACATTCTTGAACTCGGCCTTAGTAACTTTAATATCGAAGTCAGGAAATCCTACGTTATCATTTGGAGCGTAGACTTTGTTAGCGAGGTAGTTTCCGTACGCCTTGTAACCAAAGAATCCCCCAATGCCGAGGGCAATGATCGCAACCCCAATGATAATCCACTTAATGATTGAACTTTTCTTTTTATTGGCCATAGTTGTCTCCCTTTGCTTTTCTGTCATGACTTTATTGTAGGCAAGATAACTGTAATAATCTCGTCAGTTTCTTCTTGAGTTAGTGGTCGTCTCTTCTTTTTTGAACTCATACGATGAAATCCTCAATGTATTCGATCAAGGCCGGATTAGTATCGAGTGAATTAGCCAGCCCTTGCGGTGCTGTAAATCCACGCTTCTTCAACTCTTTAAGAGGGATAACCCCATCCTCAGCTTCACCTAAAAGCTTCAAGCGAAAAATTCGTGGAAAGCTTTCGAGGTCTTTAGGGTAAACACCCCCAGCCCAGAATCGACGGTCATCAATTTTTGTGGCCATTGTAATATCGTCAGCCACCACTTCCAACTTATAAACTATTCCACCTCGCCCACGGGGAGGGATAACTTCGTATACATACACGAAATCACCAACCTCAAACTTATTGTTCGTTACCCAGTCCATTTGGCCATTAGTTTGAAGCGATGCCTCGGCATTGTAGGTTGCTGGATTTGATGCGATTACCCATATACTCATAGTTTTTACCTCGCTAGTTGCAATGCACTACGGTTAATGTATTTATTGCACTCAGACACGATATACGAAGTGAGAAGACGATCAGAAGCCTCGGTGCAGTAATAAGAGAATAGCTCTGTTGGCTGGAGGGTCTGCTTCTCTGTGTATGATTTTACACGCTCTTGCATTACAGGGTCTTTACCATAGATAGAAATAAGGTCACTTGTGAGCTTCGTTTTCGTGCCGTCATCAAGCGCCTTGAACCATATATGATGCAGGTACTCATGAGCAACGACAACATCGAGAACATTGCCAGTCGTTCCTTGTTTTACGGTCAGTACGCCGTATGACCAGTTGCCAGCTGTGTCGATAAATGCTTGGTACTCACCGGCCTGTCCGTCAAGAACTTTGTTGTCATAACCAGCAACGAACTTTGTTTCAACCCACTTCGTGTCAGATGCACCGACCTTAGCTAAGGATGCGTTGATTGTTGCATCAGACTGTAGGTCTGGCTTGAACAGTGTATTGGTCTGTTGCACATTGATTCCTGCGTTAGCAGTAGATACTTGCGGATCAGGAATTACGACCGTGACAATCGTGCCGACGATAATGCCAAGCCACATATAGGTACGAAGTACGTTGGCGCTGATCCTATTGAGCGGATTCTTCTTGCGGGACTTGAGCCAGATAAACAGATAGCAAACGACAACGAGCACGCCCACATAAATCGACCACAATGCTCGTATATGATAGCCTTGCGGGCTATTCATATTTCCACCATCTACTATGGCATTCCCAGCGGTAATGGCAATAATAAACGCAACGAAGCCGATGATGAATGGCCAGCCTATGATCCAAAGGATAGCCGAAAGTACCCTGCGCTTACGGGAATAAGTCTTTAGCTTATGTTCTGTTTTCTCGATTTTTTCAGTCTTCTCTTTTACTTCGGTCGTCATGGCTCGATTATACAATAAAAAGTATTATTAATTAATCTCTTCACTTCACGTACTCGTTCATTATACGGGTCGAGCAAACGCATCAAGGTCGTATTCACCCCTGAATACGATTTTTTCTTTTAATTGATGTATTCAAGGGGAATCTCCACCTGTGACGCATTTGCCATGCGACCCCGTACCGGCAGACCGTTACGTAAAGTAAAGGAGGAAGAAATGACTACCTTAGAAGCAGCAATATCAACCGTACACACCAGCTACAACGGCTGGCAAAATCGGGAAACGTGGC
>CAZOUW010000044.1:0-1996 GCA_964583075.1 uncultured Candidatus Saccharibacteria bacterium
AGCTTTACGTGTTTGTAGAGAGAAAAAACGACCCATTTGTCCGGGCCGTTTTTTAATAAATTAGAATTTCCTAAAAAACAGGTATATTATGTCGTCAGCTCAAGAAGAGGGATAGCGGAAAGTGCTGGTGTGTCAATAACCTGACCTTCGAGTAAATTTGGGTGTAAAGGCTTAATGTCATCATATGTAAGCCCATCAGTGGCAATAGCACCGATAACTTTTTTAAGCCCTAGAATTGAGCTACCTTCACCAATCTGTGCGAGCTCGGCATTGTCATAACTAGCCGCAAGAGAGCCTTGAGAAATTGCAACACTATCTGCACCTTCGCCTTCAAGTACAACTTTGATAGGTGGTTCAACACGAATTTCTTTATTATCATCACCTGCAACAGAAGTAACTGTTAAGTAAGTGCTTATATTTTCAGACATCCCTTGGATATGTACTTTATCTAACGCCATAACAACTCCATATTAGTAAAAACTTGTAATATTATAATACTTCATAGTAAATTTGTCAATGTTCTAGTGGGTCCGGGCATAAAGACCTCCTAACCCTGCCTCGATGCTGCACAAGCAACAACTTATCCAGCCGAGGACTGTTTGAGCCACGTTAGTGGTGAGTTCCGCAGGCAGTTGTTGTCTTTGACAGCATCTGAGCCGAGCTTAGGATGGTCCCGCCCGGTGGTTTTGCCCAGCTTTTGCCATCCAAAAGTTGGTAGGTTTGGTACTTTGCCTATACAAAGTACATGTGACTTTGCTTCTTTGGTCATACAAAGAAGGCAAGGTTGAGCATTTTGCTCATACAAACAAGCCTTGTTTTGCTATAATAACCATAGTTATGGATCCACAATCAACAAATCAGGGCAGTTTTGAAGTGCCAAGACCACCTAAGAACACCAACATGCTACCGCAAACACCCCAAGCAGAGGCCTTACCTAGTGTGCCAGAAACACAACCTCAACCAATGGCTCCAGCTATGCCTCAGGCCCAGTCTGCGCAACCAACACAGTCAACACCGTTGCAACCACCGGTTTTTCAGCAATCAGCTGTGCCTACACCGACTACTACGATAGTCACGCCACCAGATGTAGCCGAGGATATTGATCTGATTGAAAAAGAGTGGGTAGATAAGGCAAAGGCAATTGTTGCGCATACTCACAATGACCCTTATAACCAAAATAAGGAAATGAACAAATTTAAAGCAGATTATATGAAAAAGCGTTATGGGAAGGATATTAGGTTAGATGATAAATAGACGAGAGCCACGTACAAGGCACATTTTGCCCGATATTCTCCGCTCCGATGCTCGACGTATGTCACAATACGCCTGTGCTTCGGTGCTCAAATCTCGGGCAAACTGCACTCTTGTAAGTGGCTCTATTCAACGGCTGGAGGCTAATCTGGGGGCTTGTATAGTATGAGCTTTGTAGTTATACTCGTAATCTTGCTAACGGCTTTGGCTGTTGTTGGGGCGTTTTTGTATGTTCATTCGCGTCGAACTTTAAGGGAGCAAAAGAGTTATGAGCGTGGTCTTAAGATGGTGCCACTACTTATTCACTTGCCACCACCAAGCGACGACATTGACGTAGGTCAGCGTGATATACGAGACGTAACCGAAGAAAACATATCTAAAGCTATGATTCTTTACAACATCATTGCTGACACCTTCAAAAAGAGCTTTAAAAGCAAATTTTATGGCCAGCGTCACTTTAGTTTTGAAATAATCGGCGCCAAAGGCTTTGTTCATTTTTACGCAGCAGTGCCGGTTTCGATGGTCGACATCGTGCAGCAGGCAATTGTTAGTGCCTATCCAACAGCACGACTGGAAGAGGTTGCCGAGCACAATATTTTTAGCCCAGTTGGTAAATTAAGCGGTACTATCGGGGGTGAGTTGTCATTAAAAGAAGAGGCTTCCTACCCAATTGCAACCTACCTAGAACTCAAGCGTGACGCTATGCAAACACTGTTAAATGCCTTATCTACCCTTGATAAAGAAG
>CAZOUW010000045.1:0-1949 GCA_964583075.1 uncultured Candidatus Saccharibacteria bacterium
TATATTTATTGGTCTCCGTGTTCCGCAGACGCGCAAAATTGCTAAGCAATTTAATGACCTGACAATACCTGAGATTGAAAAACTACTCGAAAGTCCGATCCACGAACATCGGCTGGCTGCGTTAATAATTATGACGAACCAAGCCAAAAACGCAGATGATTCTGGTAGGAAGAGCTTATATGAGCTGTACCTTAAACGTACTGACCGTATTAATAACTGGGACCTCGTAGATATCAGTTGTCGCGAAGTGGTAGGTGGCTATTTAATGGGTAAGTCGCGGCAACCACTTTATAAACTCGCAAAATCAAAAGATCTGTGGGAGCGTCGAATCGCAATGGTTAGCACCTGGCAGTTTATTCGCGTTGGTCAACTCGATGATACATTTGCGATCGCAGAATTACTATTGCAAGACACACATGATTTAATTCATAAAGCAGTTGGCTGGATGCTTCGTGAGGCAGGCAAGAAGGATGAACAAGCTCTCAAGGATTTTCTGGAGTATCATGCTGTCACTATGCCGCGCACGGCATTGCGCTATAGTATTGAGCGCTTGCATCCGGCTGAGAGGGCTAGATATATGAGTGCGAGATAGAGGTAAAATTGCCTTACGCATACTACTTACGGTAGAGTGTAAGGATGGACAAATATAAAAACCAGTTTCCGAAGAACTTTTTATGGGGCGCAAGCACTGCGAGTCATCAGGTTGAAGGTGGCACGCACAACCAGTGGTCTGTTTGGGAACTTCAAGTAGCTCAAGAGAAGGCTAAATCAGCACAAACTGAACTTGGCTGGTTATCAAACTGGGAGGATATAAAAGCTCAGGCCGAGGATCCGAATAACTACATCTCTGGGAAGGGTGTTGAGCATTACAAGCGCTATAAAGAAGACTTTGGGCTTGTAAAAGAACTCAATCTCAATTCCTTTCGCTTTGGCATAGAATGGGCGCGCATCCAACCAAAAGAGGGTGAATGGGATAAGTCAGAGGTAGAACACTACAAAACATACATCAAAGAACTAAAAAAACAGGGCATAGAACCAATGTTGAATCTGTGGCACTGGACAGTTCCGGTTTGGTTTGCGGAAAAAGGTGGTTTTGAAAAGAAGGATAACCTCAAATATTGGGATGACTTTATTAAAAAAATAGCAGAAGAATTTGCACCCATGGTGCGTAATATCATTACGCTTAACGAGCCGAATGTCTATGCGAGTCATTCGTACGTGATGGGTTGGTGGCCGCCCAACCAAAAAAGCTGGATTAGTGCATCATTTGTTATTTGGCATCTTGTTTTGGCGCATCGTCGCGCATACAAAATTTTAAAACGCAAAAAACCGTCACTCAATATTGGTATCGCACAACAACTTGCTAATATTCAGGCTAAACGTCCACACAATTTCATCGATCAAACAATGACCAAGTGGATGCGCTATTTTTGGAACTGGTGGTTTTATCACCGCATACGCAACTACCAAGATTTTGTAGGCTTTAATTACTATTTTACAGATTATTACCGTACCATTCATCGCGATAATCCAGAGGTGCCCACTAATGACTTGGGGTGGTATATGGAGCCAGAAGGCTTGTATCCATTGTTGCTACGCACATGGACCCGTTATCGTAAGCCAATTATTGTGACAGAAAATGGTGTGGCAGATGTTCATGACCAGTATCGCCAATGGTGGATTGAAGAAACTATTGTAGCAATGGAAAAGGCGCTGAGTGAAGGTGTAAAATTGGTAGGCTACTATCATTGGAGTTTGCTTGATAATTTTGAGTGGGCATATGGCTGGTGGCCAAAATTCGGTCTGGTTGAGGTTGATCGCAAAACCATGAAGCGCACCATCCGTCCAAGCGCAAAATGGTTTGCCAAAGAAGTAAAACGCATCAGGACTACCAAATAATATTGACAAATATTCACGCTTATGCTATTATGCAAGCATGTCAAAAACAT
>CAZOUW010000046.1:0-1867 GCA_964583075.1 uncultured Candidatus Saccharibacteria bacterium
CAAGAGATTTCTTGAAGGCTTCGATTCCAGTAACAACAGATTTTTTAGTGTCACGGATACCCACGATTTCAACTTCGTCGTTTACTTTAACGATACCTGTTTCGACACGGCCAGTGGCTACTGTTCCACGACCTTTAATTGAGAAAACGTCTTCGACAGGCATTAAGAATGGTTTATCGAGTTCGCGCTTTGGTTCAGGAATTGACTCATCCATAGCCTTAACGAGATCAAGAATAGCCTGTTCGTTATCTGCATCTCCTTCGAGGGCTTTGGTTGCTGATCCACGGATGATAGGAGCGTCTTTATCAAAGCCGTTCTTCTCGAGTAATTCACGAATTTCTTCTTCAACTAGATCAACTAGTTCAGCGTCTGCTAGGTCCATCTTGTTTAAGAAAACCAAGATGTAAGGCACGCCAACCTGACGAGCGAGCAATACGTGCTCACGAGTTTGCGGTAACGGGCCGTCGTTAGCACCTACAACCAGGATAGCACCGTCAATCTGAGCAGCACCTGTAATCATATTTTTAACGTAGTCGGCGTGTCCTGGCATGTCGACGTGGGCGTAGTGACGCTTTTCTGACTCGTATTCCTGGTGAGAAGTAGCAATGGTGATACCACGGGCTTTTTCTTCAGGAGCATTGTCAATCTGATCGTAAGCGATAGGCTTGTTTACTGCGCTAGGCATTTTTTTAGCTAATACAGCTGTGATAGCAGCAGTCAAAGTGGTTTTACCGTGGTCAACGTGACCCATAGTACCGACATTGACGTGCGGCTTGCTGCGGTCAAATGTATCTGCCATAAAATTATTACTCCTTAAGTTTTATATTGATGGCTTGTTAATGAATTGTTTTTGCATAGGTATAATAGAACCCACACAACTTACCGAAGAAATTATAGAGAATGCTGTGTGTTTTGTAAAGCCACCTAGCTTATCTGTTGCGTATATCATCGCCGCCGTAGTAGCTAAAGAAATAGTTTTGTTTGCAACCTGTGAATTTTAATTTACCGGCTGTACATGCCTCCTGCTGAGAATAGGCAGGATAGAATTTATAAATGTGCTTATCTAAGCTCGTATACCACGCACCTTTGGCGTTATCTAAGTCTTCACCGCTATGGATTCTTGAGACATAAAGATCGGTTTTCTTAATGCAATAGTAGGTTTTTTTAACGTGCCCTTCTTTTTCTGCCCCGTTGAATGATTGCAGTTTCCACTTAACTTTAAATCCTGTTCCGTCTGGGTTGCGGTCATCGTAAGCAAACACACGGTTGCTTGAGCATTTGTGGTAATCAACTATGGTATTGGAGTTTGCTCCTGAAACAATCTCACGGCCACCACTCTTTTTTAAGCATAATAGGCCGTTACCTTTTATCGCTGCATCTCTATATTTTTTTGAGAAGAAGTCTTGCGGACGAGCATTAACCATCTTTTTACCTGATGGGCAACGATTGTTTGCTGCACTAGCGACAGGAACGCTATCGGCTTTGCTGGAAATAAGCATAAAAGTGCCAACAACAGCTGCGACCAGAACTATAAACAGCGGTAATAATAGATGCGATATTCCTTTATTGTTTGTTTTTTAACTCAAATTAATCTTAAGTGATCTGTGAGACAGGTGTCAAGTTATCTATTTGCCAGATTTGGCGATAATGTCTTCGGCGACATTGTTAGGAACGTCAGCATAGTGGTCAAGTTCCATGCTCGAGGCGGCACGACCCTGGGTGGAGCTACGCAGGTTAGTTGTATAGCCAAACATTTCGCCCAGGGGTACAAAAGCAGTAATTTCTTTAACGCCTGGGGTTAGATCTTCCATTGATTCAATGCGGCCTCGCTTTGAGTTGAGGTCGCCAATTACGTCACCCATGAATT
>CAZOUW010000047.1:0-1850 GCA_964583075.1 uncultured Candidatus Saccharibacteria bacterium
TTTGTAGTCTTTCAACTATCTGCCCACCAGTATCATCAGTCATGGCAGCTCCTGTAGTTTCCAATCTGATTGCATAAAGAGTAACAGAGGTGGTTCAAGGAGGCAATAGCTGTTATTTACTAAACTGTGAATCTTGTATTGGCAGATAGCCTTGGGTATCGAGCTGCATGACTACACCAAGAGTCAATGCGTTGCGATTTAGCCGGATAGTGTAGCGACGAGACTTTTCTCCATCCAATGGTCGCAAGAAGTTTTGCTGTCTTAATTTACGGATGGCTTTCGAGATGTTAACATGTGATATTTCGTCTGCAAATAGTGGCTTGAAATCAGCAGCTTGAACAATGTCTTTTTCTATGGCTATTTTGAGCATTTTGTACTCGAGCTCATTAATGCGTTGCTTTTCTAGCGCATAATCAAGAGCAGGTACAATAATCTTTCCTTTTGTAAAAGACGCATCAAGTAATTCATTAACATTATCTACTTCATTTTTTACGCCACGTAACATGTATTCACACCACTTGAGTATTCCAGGGTCAGTGTTTTTGTCAGCCTCGGCAAGCATGGCATAATATTGGTTTCTATCATTGCCAAATACGGCTGCAGGGCTTAGTAAGCGCATACCATCTCCATCAATAAAACCTTGTTTTGTGAGCATCGCATAAGTAAGAAGCCTGACGACTCGTCCGTTGCCATTACCAAAGGGGTGAATCCACGTAAAGTAGTGGTGTGCTACCGCATCTTTCAGTAGATCGAACTGTGGATCAACGGCTTTGTTTATAAAATCGAAAAGGTTGTCCATTAAATCTGGTATATCTGACCAGGCTGCAAGGGAGATATTCGATTTACTTATACTGCGTGGTTCATTTCTGTATGCTCCAGCACGCGTATCACCTTCCTTAGAGGGGTCTAGCCCATCAACGACGATCTGGTGCAAACGGAGGATTAACTCTCTATTTATGGTGAGGTCTGAACCTTGCTTCTCGATAAAGTCGATACCCTTTTCGATGTTTGTGATTTCACGGATCTGTTCGGTCTGCTTTGTAGACTGATCTTCATCGTCTCTAACTGCTTCAACAAAATTCGCAACAGTCGTATGGTTACCTTCTATGCGCGCGGAAGCAATACTCTCGATAGCATGAAAGAGTGATTTAAGTTCAAAGAAAAGCCAGGGCGGAGTCGACCCGCTGACTCGCCGATTACGAAGACGTTCAAGCTCAATAACTAGCTTGATAGTTTCGGTATCTACGGCTGGCTTTGGGATGTATAGTTTCATATGTTATCTTTCTTAATAAACTATGTAACCTATTCATTATATCACATGTAACCAAAAAACAAATTCTAATCTGTTATTTATGTTAGTATATTATTAAACATGTAACCATTTGCACTATGCTTATGTAACAAGGCATAGAAAATTATGTAACCAAACTGATGACCGAAACTAGATATATTACACAATATATGATACAGTTTGTATACGATATTTTTAATAAGTCTACAGGAACATGAACGAAGTTAAACTGAGAAAAGCAATTGGGACTAATCTGCAAAAAACTCGCAAGTCAAGGCGTTATACCCAGAGAGAAATTGCCGAGAAAGTAGGACTCTCTACTAATTACTACGCAACCCTGGAGCAGGGTGCTGCTATTGCATCAGTCGAAACACTGTACGAAATATTTGCTGTCTTAGGTGTTAAAGCGTCGGATATCTTTCCGAATTAGTTCTAATTTTTCTTCTGGGTGTACTTCCTGATAGCTTCAGCTAAAGCTTCATCTGATCGTGCTATTTCATTGCCGCTTATCTGCATTGACTCAATAAGCTGAATTGCATATTCACGGTTAGCATTATCA
>CAZOUW010000048.1:0-1834 GCA_964583075.1 uncultured Candidatus Saccharibacteria bacterium
ACCACCATATTAGTGGTGAAATGCTTCGTAAGTACGGCGCCCCAGAAGAAGTGGCCTTGGCTGCTGAACAGCATCACGATGATGTTGAAGCTACCAGTGTTGAAGCCTTGATTGTACGTGTTGTGGATGCAATTAGCGCTTCACGCCCTGGCGCACGTAATATATCAGCCGAAAACTTCGGTGAGCGTATGCGTGACCTAGAAAACGTCGCGCTAGCATTCCCAGGCATTGAAAAGGCCTACGCAATTTCGGCTGGCCGTGAAGTAAGGGTCTTTGTTCGCCCGCAAGATATTGATGACCTTAGCGCCATTAAGCTTGCTCGTGATATTGCCAACAAGATTGAAAGTACAATGCAGTACCCTGGAACAATCAAAGTAAACGTCATCCGCGAAACCCGAGCAATCGAATTCGCCAAGTAACAATGAAACAGTACCAGACATATTTGTTTGATTGGGATGGCACTATCGCACAAACTCTAGAGGTTTGGCTCAAGGTAATAAAAGATTTATGTAACGAGTTTGGTGTATTCCCTAGTGATAAAGATATTGCTGATCATTTTGGTGATTGGGAAGCGGCTAGAGCTTTTGGTCTTGCAGAAGATCAAATACCAAAGTACGTAAAAGAACTAGAAGAAAGATCTCATAAAGCTATTCCAAACGCTCCCCTATATCCTGATGCAAAAGATGTATTAAATAAATTAAAAAATGACGGAAAGCAGCTTGCGCTAATCACTAGTTCTATTCGCCGTACCATAGAATTGGTAATTGAGCATCATGGACTTGGCGGTATATTCGATGTGGTTGTTACTGGCAATGATGTGAGGGCACATAAACCCGATCCTGAGTGTATTGATTTTGCTGTAGATGCTTTAGGTGCAGAAAAAGCTGATTCTATAATGGTGGGCGATTCTATTAAAGATCTTGGTGCGGCAGACAATGCGGGGATAGACAGTATGTTATTTTATCCTCCTGCACATGAACTATTTTACAGCCCAGATTATTTTGATAATCACAAACCAACTTATACTATTCACAGTTGGGCGGAGTTAAACAGGCTATGAAAATCTTATATGTTGGTGATGTGATGGGTGAGGCTGGGATTAAGACGGTCGAAAAGCTATTACCTAAAATTGTAGAAGAAAATAAGATTGATTTAGTAATTGCCCAGGCCGAAAATGTGTCAGACGGTAAGGGTTTGGCGGTAGAGGATTACAAAAGGCTGAAGAGGGCAGGGGTGCAAGCATTTACTGGCGGTAACTGGACCCTAAACCTTGAAGAAACTCATGTTTTGCTAGAAGATGAAGACCACCCAGTGACAAGGCCAGCTAATTACCCAGACGGTACGGCAGGGAAGCGCTTCAAGGTGATTGATACCCAAAAGGGTAAAGTACTGCTAGTAAGTTTACTTGGTAGTATTGTAGGAAAAGACGCGGATAAGCCAATGGACAATCCCCTTGCCATTATTGACGGAATACTTAACAAGTTAAGCATAAGCGATTTTGAAGCGATTATTGTTAATTTTCATGGAGATTATAGCTCTGAAAAGGTTGTAATTGGGTACTATCTTGACGGCCGTGTGACGGCTGTTATTGGCGATCATTGGCATGTGCCAACAGCCGATGCAAGGGTACTAAGTGGCGGTACGGCTCATATTACTGACGTTGGTATGGTGGGAAGCCTAGATAGTTCTCTAGGGGTTAAATTGGAAAGCGTACTTCCCCGCTGGCGTGACGGAATTCAGACTCGTAACGCTCTTGAAACAGAAGGGGCGATGCAGTTCAATGCAGTTCTTGTTGAGACTAATTTAGCTACCAAACGCGCTAAGTCCATAAAAC
>CAZOUW010000049.1:0-1650 GCA_964583075.1 uncultured Candidatus Saccharibacteria bacterium
TTTGCGGCGCAACCGTTCACCAGTGCGCTTGTGATGAGCAATGCGGAGTGGTTCCGGTATGCAATGGTTTGGCGTAAAACGATGCCGTTAGGTTTTATGCACGCAAAGAACAAGCCACTGAATACCCATGAAGACATCGTTGTCTTTTCGGGTGGGATAGTGGCGCATTTTGGAAAGAGCGAAAGCAGAATGACGTATAACCCGCAAATGAAAGCGGGGAAGCCATACCGGAAACACATCACAGAAAAGAATCGAAGTGGTGAGCATAGATGGTTACGGCCTTCACATTCTGACTACACGCTTGAAAATGACGGAGAGCGTTATCCTGGCTCGGTTATCGAATACAGCAACGGAAATAGTAATTCTCAACATCCAACCCAAAAGCCGGTTGACCTGCTGGCGTACCTGATTCGCACGTACACGAACGAAGGCGAAACGGTGCTCGATTTCACGATGGGCAGCGGCTCGACGGGCGTAGCGGCAATGAAAGAGGGGCGTCGGTTCGTGGGCATCGAGTTGGATGCAGGCTACTTTGACATTGCAAAGCGGCGCATCGGCGAAGCGGTGACCGACGTGGCGTTCGGGCTGTTTGCGGAGGCGGCGGACTGATGGCCTTGATCGACGTATTCCCGCCAAGCTGGTCGTCCGGGGAGCTGCTTTCCGGCGCCAAGCTGAATCAACTGTCGGATGTCGTGAACGGCATCAAGGGCGCGGCCATGGCGCCGACGGGCATCTTTGCGCGCTCGGGCAATGACACGATCTGGTATGCGCGGCGGCATGGGCGCTATGTGTCGGTCGACTTCACGACAAGCGGCACGAGCTGCACGACCCGGATCCTGGTCAACGGCCAGACGGAGTACAACAACGGCACGCTCTACCCGTCCGGGCACACGGAGATCTTCGACCTCGAAGCCATCACGGCGCCCGTCGCCGACGGCGAGTTCTATGCCGTGGAGGTGCGCTTTACGGCGGTGTCGGCGACCCATGAGGTGACGGACATCCGCGAGACGGCAGCGGCGGCGGGCGGTTTTGTGTCGCCGACGGCGTTCTCGTCGGCCAACAGTGCGGCGACCTTCCTGACGCGCTTGCAGGCGCTCTCCACGGCCTGCACGGCGCTGGCCGGCGTGGCGCGCACGCCATCGGCGACGTGGCTGCGGGCGACGGACAGCCAGACGTACAGCATGCGCCGCAAGCAACAGTACCTCTATGTGAACTATGTCGCCACGGGCGGCGCCACGCAGATCCGCATCCTGGTCAACGGCACAACGGTGTCGAACGACTCGACCGAGTATCCGAACGGGGTGACGAAGACGATCGACCTGGCGGCGGTGAGCGGCGGGCCGACGGTCGGCGCCAACTATTCGCTGGAGGTGCGGCGCGACGGCGGCACGCTGCTGGTGCAGTACATCGTCGAGGGTCCGGCGCCATCGACGAACACGGCGCCGGCGTGGGCGGAGGGCGACCAGGTGACGACGGGCAGCGTGGCGACGTTCAACCGCTATAAGACGGTGCTGGACGAGTGCTATGCCATCCTTGGCGACGTGGGCTGGCAGCGGCCGGCGATTTACCGGCCCTACGACCACCCGCGGTGGGGCTTCCACAAGAGCAAGCGATACTTGCACTACATGCGCAACGGCGGGCTGCCGGCGA
>CAZOUW010000050.1:0-1514 GCA_964583075.1 uncultured Candidatus Saccharibacteria bacterium
CTAAACGCGTAATTCCTGGCGGAATAATCTGATTTTAAGAGGCACTAGAATAGTTTAAAAAGGTGTGGATATATATTTGTAGATAATCTTTTATGCCCCCGTACCGACTCAATCTGGTGAAAAACAGTTGGAATCTCTTTGTCGGGGCTCATACCTATTGCCCATGAAACGATATGGGGTCCAGTTAGAGTTAAGTCTAAAAACTCACCAATTCTATCAGCTTTAATTATGTTATGCCCTGTAACTTGTGGGCCTGTAGTCTCGTCTGATAGTTCTTCTAGTTCTTGCGAGATATCATTCGGGTCAAAACTAGCTGCTTGCTTTAGTAGTAGTCTAGCTGCCCCCTCAACTAGAAACCAAGTCCCTAAAACACCAATCCCTTCTGCCGCAAAGCCGTTTTCGCTTTTGAGGTCAGTGTGTACTCCAGTTATAGGCGTGAGTCTTCCAAATATCGGTGGATTTTTTATTATTTTTGCGTTTGGTGACAGTTTTGGAGTCGAATGGGTGTTGATTGTATGTATGGCAGTATCACGAACTAAAGCCGGTACTTCTGAAGATTTTATAGCGTCTCGGCCATCTGCTTGAGTAATCACACGGGGATTTTGCTGGCCGATATAGTCAGCAATTGGTAATACAAGAGCCGTTAGTCCACCGCCGTTAAAATCCGGAAGCGTCTTGATGTATTCGTCATGACTCTTGGCGTACAAGACCGTACTCATGTAGATATTATATACGAAAAATATAAAATAATCAAGCGGCAGTCATGTGACTGCTAGAAAAGTTTTGGTCTGGCTGAGTTTTTAGGCCGTGAACAGTATTAATCAGCCCCTCATAGCAAATTAAGAGAGTTGAAGATCTCGACTCTTTAAATTCATCCGGGAAATGGACTGCACGTTGTTCTTCGATTAGTAGAACCAAACCTGTTATAGGGTCGTATTGTTGGGCGTAAGAGCTTATATCGTCATCAGACATATGCTCCGTAAGTGCCACTGAAAGCTCATGATTGTCCGTGTTTTTCCATTTTTGGTAAAGCAACCTCACCTCTTTGTCGGCAATGTGTCGCGGTTCAATACCCCGCTTTGCAAAGCCAATTGCTGTCAAACCAGGAGAAAAAGATAGTCTTAGGCCGCCAATAAATAGCCGGCCATTTTCGTTTACGTATCTTGCCAATTCAGGGTAGGACTTTTGAGGCTCTGTTGACTCAGCGAGAGCGCCAAAGAACTCCGCCCTTTCGTATCTTTGCTCGGGCGTTTCGTACATCCTTGGTCCTCCTTATATTAAATGCAGTTCTTGTAGTGCAGCATCTATGCGTGGTCGATCAAAGCCAATAATGTATTTACCGCCGATGTTCGTAACAGGAACGCCCATCTGACCAGTAGCTTCAATAATCTGTTGTCCGGCGGCGCGGTCTTCCTCGATATCTACTTCATCAAAATCAACATTGCGGCCCTTGAGGTAAGTTTTGAGCATTTTGCAATAACCACACCATGTAGTTGAGTATACTGTCACCTTTG